>DASUUN010000064.1:0-22232 GCA_036374055.1 Burkholderiales bacterium | reverse complement strand
CCCCCCGGCTTGTCGATGAACAGGCGCACGAGGCGCCCGCCATTCGATGCCTGCACATCGACCAGCTCGTAACCCATGCCGGTCACCGCCGGCTCGACGACTTTTTCGAGGCGCAAACAAAAAATGGGCCGAAGCCCATCGTCTCTAAAGCTTTTGAAGTATAACCGGATTTCGCAGTTGCCGCCAGCGTCCTGGCGCCAGATCACCGGGCAGCTCGACCGGTCCGTACCGCAGCCGCACCAGCTTGCTCACCGGATGGCCCAGGGCTTCGAACAGGCGCCGGACTTCCCGGTTCCTGCCTTCGGTGAGCACCACCCGGTACCACCGGTTGCTGCCCTCGCCTTCGCGGTAGGTCTCGATGCGCTCGAAGCGCGCCGGCTCGCCGTCGATCGGCACGCCCTCAAGTAGTTGTTTTTGCTCGTCCGGGCGCAGCTCCCCGCGCACGCGCGCCGCGTACTCGCGCTCCAGGCCGTATCTGGGGTGCATCAGCCGGTTTGCAAGCTCGCCCGAGTCGGTGAGCAGCAGCAGGCCCGAACTGTTCAGGTCCAGCCTGCCGACTGCAACCCAGCGGCCCGGCGGAAGCGACTCGAACACCGTGCGCCGCCCTTTCGGGTCGCTCCGGGTCACCAGCTCGCCAACCGGCTTGTGATACAGCAGGACCCGCGGCGCCGCGGCCTGTTCGCGGGTGACGGGCTTGCCGTCTACCTCGATCCTGTCATCGGGACCGGCGCGCGCGCCGAGCTCGGCGAGCGTTCCGTTCACCGTGACACGGCCGGCCGCGATCCACTTCTCGATCTCGCGGCGGGAGCCGAGCCCTGCCGCGGCGAGCCGCTTCTGGACCCGCTCAGCCGTCGGTGCCGGTGGCGGCGGTTTCCTGGGGTTCTTCGTGGGCAGGCCGCAGCTCCGCTTCGGCGATCTCGCCTGCCTCGGCGACCTGGCCTTCGGGAGCGGGCTCGAGCTGCAGGGTCTTGGCCACTTCCTCGAGCGGCGGCAGCTCCTGCAGCGAGCGCAGCCCGAGGTCGTCGAGGAAGCGGCGCGTGGTGGCGTAAAGCGCCGGCCGGCCGGGGGTTTCGCGGTGCCCGACGGTATCGATCCAGCCGCGGTTCTCGAGCGTCTGGATGATCTGGCTGGAAACCGTGACGCCCCGGATGTCCTCGATGTCGCCCCGGGTGACCGGCTGGCGGTAGGCGATGATCGCCAGGGTCTCCATCACCGCCCGCGAGTAGCGCGGCGGCTTTTCCGGCTGCAGGCGCCCGATGTAGGGCTGGAACTCGGCGGTCGTCTGGAAGCGCCAGCCGCTCGCCACGGCGACCAGCTCGACCGCGCGCCCGCTCCAGTCGGTGCGCAGCTCCTCCAGCAGGTTCTTCAGCGTGTCGGCTGCAATTTCGTTGTCGAACAACCGCTTGAGGTCGTTCAGGCCGACCGGCTCCTGGGATGCGAGCAGCGCCGCCTCGAGGATCTTCTTGGCGTCAGCGGGATTTTGCATAGTTCAATTTTACGTAAATCGGCGCGAAGCACTCGGACTGGGTGATCTCGATCAGCAGCTCGCGCGCGAGCTCGAGCAGCGCCAGGAACGTCACCACCAGCACGGCCACCCCGCGCGCTGGATCGAACAGCTCGGAGAACTCGAGCACCCGACGCTCCTGCAGCCCGCGCAGGATGGCGCTCATGTGCTCGCGCACCGACAGCTCCTCCCGCGAGATGCGGTGGTGCTTCGACATGCGGGCGCGGTACAGCAGGCCGCGCCACGCCTCGGCGAGATCCTGGGCATGCACGTCCGGCAGGCGCTCGGACACGGTCTTCTCGATCCACACCGAGAGCGCGATGACGTCGCGGCCCAGCTGGGGCAGCTCGTCCAGCGCCTGCGACGCCTTCTTGATCTGCTCGTACTCGAGCAGGCGGCGCACCAGCTCGGCACGCGGGTCCTCCTCGGCCGCCTGGGCGACAGACGGCCGCGGCAGCAGCAGCCGCGACTTGATCTCCATCAGCATGGCGGCCATCACCAGGTACTCGGCGGCGAGCTCCAGGTTCTTGGTGCGCATGATGTCGACGTACTCGAGGTACTGGCGCGTGAGCGGCGCCATGGGGATGTCGAGGATGTCGAGGTTCTCCTTGCGGATCAGGTACAGCAGCAGGTCGAGCGGGCCCTCGAACGCCTCGAGGATGACTTCCAGCGCGTCGGGAGGGATGTACAGGTCGTGGGGGAGCTCGATGAACGGCTCGCCGTAGATCTTCGCCATCATCATGAGTAGGAAAGTCCCATCGCCTCGCGCACGTCGCGCATCGTCTCGGCGGCGAGGCGCCGCGCCTTTTCGGAGCCGTCGGCGACGATGTTCCTCACCAGGGTCGGGTCGTCGAGGTAGACCTGCCCGCGCTCGCGCATCGGCGCGAGCTCCGCGTTGATGGAATCGATCACCGGCTGCTTGCATTCCAGGCAGCCGATGCCGGCGCTGGTGCAGCCTTTCCACACCCAGTCCTTGCGGGCCGCGTCCGAGTACACCTTGTGCAGCTCCCAGACCGGGCACTTCTCCGGGTTCCCGGGATCGCTGCGCTTCACGCGCGCCGGGTCGGTCGGCATGGTGCGCACCTTCTTCGCCACGGACTCCGGGTCCTCGCGCAGCGAGATGGTGTTGCCGTAGGACTTGGACATCTTCTGACCGTCCAGCCCGGGCATCTTCGAGGCTTCGGTCAGCAGCACCTCGGGCTCCACCAGGATCTTCTTGCCGCCGCCTTCCAGCCAGCCGTAGAGCCGCTCGCGGTCGCCGCGCGACAGGTTGTGCTGCTCGTCGAGCAGCGCCTGCGCGCGCGCCAGGGCCTCGGCCTCGCCCTGCTCCAGGAACCGCGTGCGCAGCTCGTTCAGCAGGCGCGCCTTCTTGCTGCCCATTTTCTTCACCGCGGCCTTCGCCTTGTCCTCGAAGCCCGGCTCCTTGCCGTAGAGATGGTTGAAGCGGCGCGCCACCTCGCGGGTGAACTCGACGTGCGGCACCTGGTCCTCGCCCACCGGCACGTAGCGCGCGCGGTAGATCAGGATGTCGGCGGACTGCAGCAGCGGGTAGCCGAGAAAGCCGTAGGTCGACAGGTCCTTGTTCGTGAGCTTCTCCTGCTGGTCCTTGTAGGTCGGCACGCGCTCCAGCCAGCCGAGCGGCGCCATCATGGAAAGCAGCAGGTGCAGCTCCGCGTGCTCGGGCACCTGCGACTGGATGAACAGCATCGACTGGTTCGGGTCGATGCCCGCCGCCAGCCAGTCGACCACCATGTCCCAGGTGTTCTTCTGCACGTCGCCGGGCGCCTCGTAGTCCGTGGTAAGCGCGTGCCAGTCGGCGACGAAGAACAGGCACGGATACTCGTTCTGCAGCCGCGCCCAGTTCTTGAGCACGCCGTGGTAGTGGCCCAGGTGCAGGCCGCCGGTGGGCCGCATGCCCGAGAGAACGCGCGTTTCGTACATCGTTGGCTTCTTATAGGTCGACTATTGTACGAACTATTCCCTCGACCAACGCGCTCAGCGGCGCGAACAGCGAGCCGAGATACCTTCCGTCGAACAGCCACGCGTCGGCGAGGCTGCCGACGACGAACAGCATCAGCAGGTAGCCGCCCCAGCGCTCCGCCCGCGCGTACGGCTGCGCCAGCCTCCTCGGCAGGATGCCGGCAACGATGCGTCCGCCGTCCAGCGGCAGGATCGGCAGCAGATTGATCACCATCAGGACCACGTTCACCACGATGCCCGCGATCGCGACCTGCGCGAAAAGGCCGCTGAATGTGCCGCGCGGCAGCTCGAGTGCGAGCCTCAGCATCAACGCCCATCCGACCCCCATCAGCAGGTTGACCGCGGGTCCCGCCGCGGCCACCCACGCCATGTGGGGCTTGGGATTGCGCAGCGCTGAAAAATTCACCGGCACCGGTTTCGCCCAGCCGAAAGCGAATTTGCCGCCGGAAAGCGCAATCAGCACGAGCGGCACGATAATCGTGCCGTTGACATCGATGTGGCGCAGAGGATTGAGGCTCACGCGCCCTTGCGCGTAGGCGGTCATGTCGCCGAAGTGCCGTGCTACGTAGCCGTGCGCGGCCTCATGCAGCGTGATCGCGAACAACAGTGGGAGCGCGTAGATGGCGACCGTCTGTACGAGGAGATTGACGTCCATCTTTTGAGCGTCAATTTTATCAGACGGACTCGACCGCGAAGGGGGCGAGCGGCCCCTTGCCTTTGCGCAGCACCTGTGGTTCGCCGCCGGTGAGGTCGAGCACGGTGCTCGGCAGCGTGTCGCACGGGCCGGCGTCGATGATTAGGTCCAGGCGACGCCCCAGGCGCTCGCGGATCTGCTGCGCGTCGGACAGCGGCGCCGCGTCGCCGGGCAGCGTGAGCGTGGTGGAGAGCATCGGCTCGCCGAGCTCGGCGAGCAGCGCGTACGCCGCCGGGTGCCCGGGGATGCGCACGCCGATGGTTTTCTTGCGCGTCACGCGGCGCGGCACCTCGCGCCGCGCCGGAAGGATGAAGGTGTAGCTTCCCGGGATCTTGAGGAAGGCGAAGTTCTTGTCGCTGACCATCGCGTACCTGGCGATTTCCGACAGGTCGCGGCACATGAGCGTGAGATGGTGCCGCTCGTCGATGCCGCGGATGGCGCGCAGGCGCTCCAGCGCCTGCGCGTCCCCCAGGTGGCAGCCGAGCGCGTAGCAGGAGTCGGTCGGATAGGCGATCAGCCCGCCGGCGCGCACGATGTCCGCCGCCTGGCGCACCAGGCGCTTCTGCGGGTGGGTGGGATGGAGCGAGAAGAGCTGCGCCATCAGCGCAGGAAATCCTCGATCAGCCGCGCCACCGCTTCGGGCTGGTCGTGATGCAGCATGTGCCCCGCGCCGGCCACCGTCTCGTGCCGCAGCGTGCGGAATGCCGCGCGCCGCGCGGCGTGATCGTCCTGGGTCAGGCCCATGCGCTGCAGCGTGTCGGAGTGCGCGGCGTCGACCCACAGCACGGGCGCGGCGACCTGCTGCCAGCAGGCACGCGCTTCCTCATAGCGCCACAGCACGGGGTTCACGATCTTGTGCGCCGGGTCGCCCCGCAGCAGCACGCCCTGCGCGCCGGCATCATGGCCCCAGTGGCGCGCGAGGAACTCGGCCTTCTCGGCGGACAGCCGCGGATTGCCCTGGCGCAGGCGCAGCGCAAGGTCGTCGAAGTCCTTGTAGGCCCGCAGGCGCGGCCGCTCCTGCAGCTCGTCGAGCCAGCGCGCGTAGCGGCCGGGGGCTTCCTCGGCGCGGGTCGGCTTCAGGCCGAAGCCTTCGAGGTTCACGAGCCTCGCCACGCGCTCGGGCCGGATGCCTGCATACATGCACGCCACGTTGCCGCCGAGGCTGTGGCCCACCAGGTTTACCGGGGTTTCGGGAGAAAGCTCTTCAAGAAGGAACTCGAGATCGGCGATGTAATCCGGAAACCAGTAGCAGTCCGATTTTCCCCATTGCGTGAGCCCGTAGCCGCGCCAATCGGGCGCGTAGACGTCCCATTCGCCCTGCAGCGCATCGGCGAGGAACTGGAACGAAGCCGAGACATCCATCCAGCCGTGCAGCAGGAAAAGCTTGCGCGCGCCCTCGCGCGGCCAGCGGCGCACGTGGTAGCGCAGGCCGCGGACCTCCAGGAACAGCGACTGGGTCGGCTTCAATGCTCGAACCGGAAAGGCACTTCGGGCCCGCGGCCGGACACCAGGTCGGCGAGCGCGCGGCCGGAGCCGCAGGCGAGCGTCCAGCCGAGGGTGCCGTGGCCGGTATTGAGGAAAAGGTTGCGCAGCCGCGTGCGCCCGATGAGCGGCACGTTGCCCGGCGTCGCGGGGCGCAGTCCCGCCCAGTTGTCGATCGTGGTGATCGCCCCGAGCCCGGGGAAGAGCTCCCGCACGCGCCGCGCGATGGCGGCGCAGCGCACCGTGTTCACTTCGGTGTCGTAGCCGGCGAGCTCCGCCGTGCCCGCCGCGCGCAGCCGGTTGCCCAGGCGCGAGACGACGATCTTGTGCCCTTCGTCGGTGAGGCTGACCGACGGCGCCGCGCCCTCCTCCGCCGGGCCGAGCGGCAGGGTGATGGAGTAGCCCTTGAGCGGGTAGACCGGGATGCGGATGCCGAGCGGGCGCAGCAGCAGCGGGCTGTAGCTTCCCAGGGCAACGACATAGGCGTCGGCGGTGAGGCGCTGATCGCCCTCGAGGCGGGCCGCGGTCACGCCGCCGCCGTCGGCCTCGAGCGCCCGCAGGACCGCGTTGAAGCGGAAGGCCACGCCGCACTGGGCCGCCAGCGTGGCGAGCTCCAGGGTGAACCGGTGGGCGTCGCCGGACTCGTCGGTCGGCGTGTACACGCCGCCCGCGACCGGGTCGTGCGAGTCCTTCAACGCGGGCTCCAGCGCGAGGCACTCGGGCGCCGACTTGACCTCGCGCGCGATGCCCAGGGCACGCATCGCTTCGGCGCCGCGCGCCAGCGCCTCGAAGTCGCGCGCCTCGGTGGCGAAGTGCAGGATGCCGCGGCTCAGCTGGTCGTAGCTGATGCCGAGGCGCTCGCGCAGCGCGAGCAGGCATTCGCGGCTGTATGCGGCAAGCCCGGCAAGCGCGCGCCGGTTGCGCTCGAAGCGCCCGGGCATGCACTCGAGCAGAAAGCGCAGGCCCCATTCCCACTGCGCCCAATCCGCGCGCGGGCGGAACAGCAGCGGCGCATCCTCGCGGCCCAGCCAGCGCAGGATCTTCGGCACCACCGAGGGCCTGGCCCAGGGCTCGGCGTGCGCCGCGGAGATCTGGCCGCCGTTGGCGAAGGAGGTCTCCATGGCCGCCTGCGGCTGCCGGTCGAGCACCGTCACCTCGTGACCCGCCTGCGCGAGGTACCAGGCGCTGGTCACGCCGACCACGCCGGCGCCGAGAACGAGCACTTTCACTCGATTATCATAGCGCCATGCCCCTGTTCTCCATCGGCGAGCGGCGCGTGCAGCTCCTCGGCGAGCGCCATTACGTCGCCTACGACGCCACGCTGGTCGGCGACATCACGCTCGAAGCCGACGTCAGCATCTGGTTCAAGGTGGTGATCCGCGCCGAGAACGACCGCATCGCGATCGGCGAAGGCAGCAACGTCCAGGACGGCTCGGTGCTGCACGTCGACCCGGGCTACCCGATGCGCCTGGAGCGCCGCGTCACTATCGGCCACAAGGTCATGCTGCACGGCTGCACGGTCGGCGAAGGCAGCCTGGTCGGCATCAACAGCGTGGTGATGAACGGCGCGCGCATCGGCAGGAGCTCGCTCATCGGCGCCAACACCCTGATCCCGGAAGGCAAGGAGATTCCCGACGGCGTGCTGGTGCTAGGCTCGCCCGGAAAGGTGGTGCGCGACCTGAAGCAGGAGGAGAAGGACTACCTGCTCAAGATCGCGCAGGGCTATGTCGACCGGGGGAAGTGGTACCGCCGGGAACTGAAGGAAATCACTTAGGCGCCATCCTGATAGCCCCGTCGAGGCGGATGGTCTCCGCGTTCAGCATCTCGATCTCGACGATCGCCTTCACCATCTGCGCGTACTCGGCCGGCCTTCCCAGCCGCGACGGGAAAGGCACCTGCTTGCCGAGCGAGTCCTGCGCCTCCTTCGGCAGCCCGGCGAGCAGCGGCGTCTCGAAGATGCCCGGCGCGATGGTGCACACGCGGATGCCGTTGCGCGACAGATCCCGCGCGATGGGCAGCGTCATGCCGACGATCGCGCCCTTGGAGGCCGAGTAGGCGGCCTGGCCGATCTGGCCGTCGAACGCCGCCACCGACGCGGTGTTGACGATCACGCCGCGCTCGCCGCCGGCGTTCGGCGAAGCCTTGGCCATCGCATCGGCCGCGAGCCGCGTCATGTTGAAGGTGCCGATGACGTTCACCTGGATCACCTTCTGGAACCGGCCCAGGTCGTGCGGCGCCTCCTTGCCGAGCGTGCGCTCGGCGAGCGCGATGCCGGCGCAGTTCACCAGCACCTGCAGGCCGCCGAACTCCTTGAGTGCGAGCGCCACCGCCGCCTTGCCGTCGGCCTCCGAAGAGACGTCGGTCTTGATGAAGCGCCCGCCGATCTCCTGCGCCAGCCTCTCGCCGGCTTCCGCCTGGAGGTCGGCGATCACCACCTTGGCGCCGTTCTCGGCCGCCATGCGTGCGCTCGCCGCGCCCAGGCCGGAGGCGCCGCCGGTGACCAGGAATATGCTATTTCGGATTTGCATCAAGGACTCCCCGTTGAATTCGATGATAATTTTACCGTCATGAAGCTGGCATTCGGCATCGCCTTCGCCGACCTGTACGAGCGCGCGGGCCTTCTTCGCGTCGATGCGGCGTTCCTCGACTTCATCGGCGAGGCGGATGCCGCGTTGCGCGAGCGGCTGGTGGCCGCCCGCGCCAGCCCGCCGCCCGGCCGCGAAGAGTCCGACCTGCTGATCGCCCTCGCCCCGCACGCCGAGGACTTCCTCGCGCGTCTCTTCGGCATCGAGGCCGAGCTTGGCGAGCTCGCCGCCCGGCACCACGAGCTCGCCCCGCTCTATTCGGTCAAGCGCCTGTTCGTCCAGCGCCGCGCCCTGCACAAGGTGAAGCCCGAGGACGCCCGGCCCGACGGCTTCGAGTTCTCGACCGAGCTGGACTTCGCCCGCCGCGTGACGAAGTGGTTGAAGGACGAGGCGGCGAACGCGCACGAGCTCGAGGCGGCCGCGCGCTACGCGGCCTGGGCAGCGACGACCCCCGAGGGCAAGGCGAAGCATCGCGAGGGCGTGCTGTTCAAGGCGCCGCGCAAGCTCGACTACATGCGCCTGGTGCCCGTGGACACGCACACCGGGAATGGATTCTTGCGTCATGGTCTTTCTCGCCAGAGATCCCGGGAAGGCTTCGCGTTGACCGATTCCGGCACCGACCTCACCGGCGCCCTGGACGAGGCGAACTACTGCATCTGGTGCCACGAGCAGGGCAAGGATTCCTGCTCGAAGGGCCTGAAGGAGAAGGCGCCGGCCGAGGGCTTCCGCAAGACGGTGTTCGGCGTGCCGCTCAACGGCTGCCCGCTCGAGGAGCGGATCTCCGAGTTCCACATGGTGAAGGCGCGCGGCCAGCCGCTCGCCGCGCTCGGCCTGATTGCGGTCGACAACCCCATGGTGGCGGGCACCGGGCACCGCATCTGCAACGACTGCATGAAGGCCTGCATCTACCAGAAGCAGGACCCGGTCAATATCCCGCAGGCCGAGACGCGCACGCTGAAGGACGTGCTCGAGCTGCCGTGGGGCTTCGAGATCTACTCGCTGCTCACGCGCTGGAACCCCTTCGACCTGCGCCGTCCCTGCCCGAAGCCGGCGAGCGGGAAAAGGATCCTGATCGTCGGCCTGGGCCCGGCCGGCTTCACCCTCGCCCACCATCTGATGAACGATGGCCACACCGTGGTCGGCATCGACGGCCTGAAGATCGAGCCGCTGGAGCCCTCGGTTTCCGGCGTAGACCCGCTGGGAAACCGGGTCGATTTTCGCCCCATCCGCGACATCGAAGAGCTGCGAGAACCGCTGGATGCGCGCGTCATGGCCGGGTTCGGCGGGGTGGCCGAGTACGGCATCACGGTGCGCTGGGACAAGAACTTCCTGAAGATGATCCGCCTGCTGCTGGAGCGGCGCCGGCAGTTCGCCATGTTCGGCGGCGTGCGCTTCGGCGGCACGCTGGGCATCGATGAAGCGTTCGACAGCGGCTTCGACCACATCGCGCTGTGCGCCGGCGCCGGCCGGCCGACGGTGCTGGAGATTCCCAACGGCTTCGCGCGCGGCGTGCGCGCGGCCTCGGACTTCCTCATGGGGCTGCAGCTCACCGGCGCGGCCAAGCGCGAATCGATCGCCAACCTGCAGATCCGCCTGCCGATCGTGGTGATCGGCGGCGGCCTGACCGCCATCGACACCGCCACCGAGTCCCTCGCCTACTACGCGGTCCAGGTTGAGAAGTTCCTCGCGCGCTGCGAGCAGGTCGAGGAGAAGCCGGCTTGGAACGCCGAGGAGCGCGCCATTGCCGAGGAGTTCATTTCTCACGCGCGCGCCCTGAGGAAGGCTTCCCCGGAGGAACGCCTGCAGCTGCTCAAGTCCTGGGGCGGCTCCACCATCGCCTACCGCCGCCGCCTGGTCGACAGCCCCTCGTATACGCTGAACCACGAGGAAGTGGAAAAGGCGCTGGAGGAAGGCGTGACCTTCGCCGAAGGCCTGACGCCGACGCGCATCGAGGTGGACGAGTACGGCCACGCGCGGGCGGTGACTTTCCAGGACGGCATCCAGCTCGCGGCGCGCTCGGTGCTGATCGCGGCCGGCACGCAGCCCAACACGGTGCTCGCGCGCGAGGAAGGCGTAAGCCTGGCGCTCGACGGCAAGTATTTCCAGGCCTGCGACGAGCACGGCAATCCGGTGAAGCCCGAGCGCGGCGCCGCCAAGCCGCAGCATCCCGAGGTCCTGCTGCACCGCCGTCCGGATGGGCGCTTCATGAGCTTTTTCGGCGACCTCCATCCGTCCTTCTCCGGCAACGTGGTGAAGGCGATGGGCGGCGCGAAGCAGGGCTATCCCGTCGTTACGAGGGTTCTGGAGAAGATTTCCGTTTCCGCGCGGGAAACCGACGCCGCGTTCCTGTCCCGGCTGAACCGCGAGCTGCGCGCGGTGGTGCACGAGGTGCGCCGCCTGACGCCGCGCATCGTCGAAGTGGTGCTGCGGGCGCCGGTCGCCGCGCGGCGCTTCCATCCCGGCCAGTTCTACCGCATGCAGAACTTCGAGGCGCTCGCCCTGCGCGTGCCGGGGACCACGCTCGCCATGGAGGGCCTCGCCCTGACCGGTGCCTGGGTGGACCGGGAGAAGGGCCTGATCTCCGTGATCGCGCTGGAGATGGGCGGCTCGGCCGACCTGCTCGCCTACCTGCGTCCCGGCGAGCCGGTGGTGCTGATGGGCCCGACCGGCACGCCGACCGAGATCCCGCACGGCGAGACGGTGGTGCTGGCCGGCGGCGGCCTGGGCAACGCGGTGCTGTTCTCGATCGGCCGCGCGCTGCGCGCCGCGGGATCGAAAGTCATCTACTTCGCCGGCTACAAGTCGCTGCAGGACCGCTATCGCGCCGAGGACATCGAGGCCTCCTCGGACGTCGTCGTCTGGTGCTGCGACCAGACGCCGGGCTTCTCGCCGCGGCGGCCGCAGGACCGCAGCTTCGTCGGCAACATCGTGCAGGCGATGCACGCGTACGCATCGGGGGAACTGGGCGCGCCGTCGATCCCGTTCTCCGCCACCGACCGCATCATCGCCATCGGCTCGGACCAGATGATGGCGGCCGTGGCGCTGGCCAGGCACGGAATCCTCAGCGCTTTTCTGAGAAAGAACCATGTCGCGATCGGGTCGATCAACTCCCCCATGCAATGCATGATGAAAGAGATCTGCGCGCAGTGCCTGCAGCCGCACGTCGACCCGGCCACCGGCAAGACGAGCTACGTGTTCTCCTGCTTCAACCAGGACCAGCCGCTCGACCAGGTGGACTTCGCCGCGCTCGCCCAGCGCCTCGCGCAGAACGGCGTGCAGGAAAAGCTCACCGCCCTGTGGATCGGCCGCTGCCTGCGCCAGCTCCCGCCGCCGGCAGAGCGCAAAGCGGCGTAGGCGAGACGCGGCCGGAGCGCGCGTCGGGCGCCAGCTCGATTGCCCAGTCCTTGTCCTCCCCGCGCACGCACAGCGCGGGGTGCACCGAGAGGCCGCAGGCCTGCGGCATGGGCGCGGACAGCGGAATCTTCCGGGTCCTGCTCAACCCTGTATCGATCCTCCAGAGCGATCCGGCATAGCTGACCGCGAGGTACGCGCGCTGCTGCGGCGAGTACGCCAGCCCGGTAAAGCCGACGTCCATGTGGCGATCGGCCTCCAGCGACAGCTCCCGGACGCCCACCGTCAGGCTGCGCGGGTCGACGCGCCACAGAACCGGCGCCACGTCGCTCGTCACTAGCGCCTCGCCGTGCGGACCTATCGCCAGGTCCGGCGCGCAGCTGTATGGCTCGCCTGCCCAGTACCAGCCGGGCAGCGCGATGTGGCGCAGCCGCTGTCCCGTGCGCAGGCTGTGGAGGTGCACCCCGTCGGTAGCAAGCACCCAGCGCCGGTCGCGCTGGGGATCCTCCCGTACCCGCAGCACCGATTCATCTGCCTGGGCAATCGAAGCGACCAGCGCCGCGGCGATCGACGAGCCCCGAATGATCCTGTCCAGCATGCATGCTCCTTTCGCGAGGAAACGGAGCAGACTTGGACGAAATCGTCTTTCGGACCGGGTGTCTGCAGTCACGAACCCGGCTAGGCGCGCCGGTCACGACGCGCCTACGACAGGGTTGGACGGAGCACCGTCTTGGAGGGAAAAAACCCGGGGGCCTGTATTTCCCCCACGGCAAATCTACGCCCGTCCCGAAACTGTGGCAACCGGGGGCTTGACCGCCGGTTAATATAAATGTTAGATAAGTATTATATATGGCCGCTTCGACCAAGGCGAAGGTCAGCACGTTCTCGGCCACGCCGCGCGACCTGGCGATGCTCGAGGCGGTGGCGCGCTATCACGGGCTGAACAAGTCGGCGACCCTCGCCAGCCTCGTGCGCAGGGAGTTCTGGCGCGTCTTTCCGGGCGGCACCGACAAGATCAAGCCCGACCGGGGCGCGAAAGTGGAAGGTGAGACATGACCGTGAAGTGGATCGTCGGGCTAGGCGTTCTCTTGGCCGCGACTGTTACCCAGGCACAACCCATCAAGATCGGCGAGCTGAACAGCTACAAGGTGTTCCCGGCGTTTCTCGAGCCGTACCGCAAGGGCATGCAGCTTGCGCTCGAGGAGGTCAACGCGGCGGGCGGCGTAAGCGGCAGGAAGCTCGAGTTGGTGTCGCGCGACGACGGCGGCACGCCCGGGGACGCGGTGCGGGTGGCTGAGGAGCTCTTGGCGCGCGAGCGGGTGGATGTGCTGATGGGCACGTTCGCCTCGAACGTGGGGCTCGCGGTGGCGAATCTCGCCAACCAGCGCAGGGTGCTGTTCCTCGCCTCGGAGCCGCTCACGGACAAGATCGTGTGGGAGAACGGCAACCGCTACACGTTCCGGCTGCGGCCCTCGACGTACATGCAGACGGCGATGTTGGTGCCGGAGGCGGCGAAGCTGAAGAAAAAGCGCTGGGCGATCGTGTATCCGAACTACGAGTACGGGCAGTCGGCGACCGAATCGTTCAAGCGGCTGCTCAAGCAGGCGCAGCCCGACGTGGAGTTCGTCGCCGAGCAGGCGCCGCCGCTCGGGCGCATCGACGCGGGCGCGGTGGTGCAGGCGCTGATCGCGGCGAAGCCGGACGCGATCTTCAGCTCGCTGTTCGCTGCGGACCTGCAGCGCTTCGTGCGCGAAGGCAACACGCGCGGGCTGTTCAGGAACGTCGCGGTGTTCAATCTGCTCGCCGGCGAGCCCGAGTATCTCGATCCGCTGAAGGACGAGACGCCGGAGGGCTGGTGGGTCACCGGCTATCCCTGGAGCGAGATCCAGACGCCGGAGCACGTGCGCTTCCGCTCGGCTTATGAAAAGCGCTGGAAGGACTACCCGCGCCTGGGGTCGGTGGTGGGCTACAGCGCGGTGCAGGCCATCGCCCACGCGGTGCGCAAGGCGGGCTCGGCCGAGACCGAGAAGCTCATCGAGGCGCTGAAGGGCATGGACATGCCCTCGCCCTTCGGCCCGGTCCGCTGGCGCGCGCTTGACCATCAGTCGACCATGGGCGCCTACGTCGGCCAGCTCGCGAAGCGCGACGGCCGCGGCTTGATGGTCAACTGGCGCTACGCCGACGGGGCCGACTACCAGCCCTCCGAGAAGGAAATCCGCGCGCTGCGCAAGGAGTAGGACCGCGTGAGCGGTTCTGCCGTGCTGCTGCAGTTCCTGAACGGGCTGGCGAGCGCGAGCGCCCTCTTTCTCCTGGCGGCGGGACTGTCGCTGATTTTCGGCGTCAGCCGCATCGTCAATTTCGCGCACGGCTCGCTCTACATGCTCGGCATGTACGGCGCCGTGTGGCTTTCCGCGCACGTCGGCTTCTGGGCGGCGATTCCGCTCGCCGCCGCCGCGGTGGCGGCGCTCGGCGCGTTGATCGAGTTCGTGCTGCTGCGGCGCATTTACCGCGCGCCGGAGCTCTTCCAGCTCCTCGCGACCTTCGCGCTGGTGCTGCTCATCAAGGATCTCGCCTACTGGCTGTGGGGGCCGGAGGATCTGCTCGGGCCGCGCGCGCCGGGCCTTGCGGGCGCCGTGCCGATCGCCGGCCAGTCGTTTCCGCAGTACGACCTGCTGCTCATCGTGCTCGGCCCAACGGTGTTCGTGCTGCTGCATCTCCTGCTGCGCCGCACGCGCTGGGGAATGCTGGTGCGCGCCGCGACCGAGGACCGCGAGATGGCCGCCGCGCTGGGGGTGAACCAGAAGCTGCTCTTCACCGGCGTGTTCGTGCTCGGCGCCGCGCTCGCCGGCCTGGGCGGCGCGCTGGTGGTGCCGCGCGAGCCGGCGCACCTCGACGTCGACCTCGCGGTGATCGCCGACGCGTTCGTCGTCGTGGTGGTCGGGGGCCTCGGCTCCATCCCGGGCGCCTTTCTCGCGGCGCTCGTCATCGGCGAGATCAAGGCGTTCAGCATCGGCCTGGGCTTTTCCAAGCTGACGCTGGTGATCGAGTTCATCGTCATGGCGGTGGTGCTCATCGTGCGGCCCTGGGGACTGCTCGGGCGTCCCCAGGTCGCGCGTGGCACGGGAGCGATCGAGCCGCCGATGCCGCTGCCCTCGGGAAGGTTCGTGGCGGGACTCCTCGCCATCGGCGCCCTGCTCGCCGCTGCGCCGGTGATTTCCGAGGGCTACCTTCTTGTGCTGCTGACGGACGTGCTGGTGTTCGCGCTGTTCGCCGTCAGCCTCCATTTCCTGATGGGACCGGGCGGCATGGCCTCCTTCGGGCATGCGGCGTACTTCGGCCTGGGCGCCTACGGCGCGGGCCTGCTGCTCTTGCGCTTCGGCCTGCCGATGGAGCTGGCGCTGGTCGCCGCGCCGGCGTTCGCGCTCGCCGGCGCGCTGCTCTTCGGCTGGTTCTGCGTGCGCCTGTCGGGCGTCTACCTCGCCATGCTGACCCTCGCCTTCGCCCAGATCACCTGGTCGATCGCCTTCCAGTGGGACGCGCTGACCGGCGGCTCCAATGGCCTCATCGGCGTGTGGCCGGCGTCATGGCTCGCCTCGCGCACCGCGTACTACTACGCCGCCCTTCTCGTCTGCGCGCTCGCCATGGCGCTCGTCTGGCGCATGATCTTTTCGCCGTTCGGCTACGCGGTGCGCGCCGCGCGCGACTCGCGGTTGCGCGCCGAAGCGATCGGCATCGACGTGCGCCGCGTGCAGTGGGCGGCGTTCGCCGTGGCCGGGCTCTTCGCCGGCATCGCCGGCGCGCTCTTCGCCTTCTCCAAGGGCTCGATCTCGCCCGAGACCCTGTCGGTGCCGCGCTCGGTGGATGCGCTCGTCATGGTGTTCCTCGGCGGCATCCAGACGCTCACCGGAGCGCTGTGGGGCGCGGCGCTCTTCACCTGGCTCGAGGACACGGTGTCGCGCGGCTTCGACTACTGGCGCGCGGTGATCGGCGGGGTGATCCTGCTCCTGGTACTGGCGTTCCCCCAGGGCGTGGCCGGCTTCCTGAAGGAAAGGTTCGCGCGGTGAGCGCGCTCGAAGTGCGGAATCTCTCGAAGGCCTACGGCGGCGTGCAGGCGGTGCGCGACGTGTCGTTCGCCGTCCAGCCCGGCGAGCTCGTCGCCATGATCGGCCCCAACGGCGCGGGCAAGACCACCTGCTTCAACATGCTGAACGGCCAGCTCGCGCCCGACTCGGGCGACATCTGCCTGGGCGAGGCGAGCATCGCCGGCCTGCCGCCGCACCGCATCTGGCGCCTGGGCGTGGGCCGCACCTTCCAGATCACCGCCACCTTCGGCTCGATGAGCGTGCGCGAGAACGTGCAGGTCGCCCTGCTCTCGCATCATCGGCGACTCAGGGCGTTCCTGGCGAATGGCGGGGGCATGTTCAGGCAAGAAGCCGAAACGCTGCTCGAGCTGGTGGGCATGCGCGACCAGGCCGACAAGCCCTGCGGCGTGCTGGCCTACGGCGACTTGAAGCGCGTGGAGCTCGCCGTGGCGCTCGCCAACCGGCCGCGCCTGCTCCTCATGGACGAGCCGACCGCGGGCATGGCGCCCGAGGAGCGCAGCGCGCTGATGGCGCTCGCCGCGGAGCTCGCGCGGGCCGAGCGCATCGCGGTGCTCTTCACCGAGCACGACATGGACGTGGTGTTCGGCCATGCCACGCGGGTGCTGGTGCTGCACCTGGGCGAGCTCATCGCCCAGGGCACGCCGGACGAGGTGCAGGCGGATGCGCGCGTGCGCGAGGTCTACCTTGGCGATGCTTGAGGTGCGGGCTTTGAGCGCCGGCTACGGGCGCTCGCGCGCGCTCTTCGACGTGTCGCTCGAGGTCGGCGCGGGCGAGGTGGCGGCGCTCGTGGGGCGCAACGGCGCCGGCAAGTCCACGCTCCTCAAGGCCGTGATGGGACTGCTCCCGGTGAGCTCGGGCGAAGTGCGCTTCGAGAGCCGGCGCATCGACGGGCTCGAGCCGCACGAGATTGCGCGCCTGGGGCTGGGCTACGTGCCGGAGGACCGGCGGATCTTCACCGATCTCACCGTGGCCGAGAACCTGGCCGTCGGCAGGCAGCCCGGGCGGCCCGGCGCTCCGGCCTGGGACCAGGCGGCGCTGCTCGCGCTCTTCCCCGCCCTCGCCAACCTCCTCGAGCGGCCGGGCGGCCGCCTCTCGGGCGGCGAGCAGCAGATGCTGTGCATCGCCCGCACCCTCGCCGGCAACCCGAGAGCCATCCTCATGGACGAGCCCTCCGAGGGCCTCGCGCCGCGCATGGTCGACCAGGTGGCGCAGGCGGTGCAGGCGCTGAAAGCGGCCGGGGTCGCGGTGCTGCTCGCCGAGCAGAACGCCAAGTTCACCGGACGCCTCGCCGACCGGACCTACCGGCTCGAAAAAGGCCGCATCATGCCGACATGAACCGCGGACTGCTCTTGACGCTCACCGAGCCGCCGGCCGGCATGGACGAGGAGTTCAATGCCTGGTACGACACCGAGCACCTCGCCGAGCGCCTCGCCATCCCGGGCTTTCGCTCCGCCACGCGCTGGGTGGCCGACGTGCCGCCCGGGGCCGGCAAGTACCTAGCGACTTATGAGCTGGATGGCGTCGGCGTGCTCTCCAGCAAGGAATACCTCGCCCGCTTTCAAAATCAAACCCCCTGGAGCCGGCGCTGCCTGGGCAAGGCGGTGGTCTTCAAGCGCTGGGCCTGCGAGCAGGTGGCGCCGGGAACCGCCGATCCGCATCCCGCGGCGAGGGCCCTCCTCCTCAACCAGGAAATGCCGCAGGCACTGCAGGTTCGCCGCTTCCTTGCCGAAGGGGGCGAGCGCATCACCCTTGCCGAGCTGGCGACCGCCGATATCCGATCCAAAGGCATTGTCTACCGCCTCTACCAACCTTGAGCGCTTCGCCTGGCTGTCGGTAGCGGCGGCGCTCGCCACGATCAGCCTGAAGATGCTGGCGTGGTGGCTCACCGGCTCGGTTGGCCTGCTGTCCGACGCGCTCGAATCGCTCGTCAATCTTGCCGCGGCGCTGCTCGCGCTGTCCATGCTGCGCCTCGCCGCCGCGCCGCCCGACGAAGCGCACCATTACGGCTTCTCCAAGGCGGAATACTTCTCGGCCGGCATCGAGGGCGCGCTTATCGTGCTGGCGGCCGCCGGCATCTTCGCCACCGCCGTTCCGCGGCTCCTCGCGCCGCAGCCGCTCGACGCGCCGGTGCTCGGCCTCGCGCTCACCGTCGTGGCATCGGCCATCAACCTCGGCGTGGGCCTGCTGCTGATCCGGGTGGGCAAGCAGCATCACAGCATCACGCTGGAGGCCGACGGCCGCCACCTGATGACCGACGTGTGGACTTCGGCCGGCGTGATCGCCGGGGTGGCGCTGGTGTACCTCACGGGCTGGCTGCGGCTGGATGCGCTGGTCGCGCTGGCGGTCGCGGTGCACATCCTGTGGGCGGGCTTCGGCCTCATGCGCCGCTCGTGGAAGGGCCTGCTCGACGCCGCGATCTCGCGCGAGGACGCGGGCGAGGTGACGCGGCTTTTCTCGGAGTACTCGAAACGCTACGGCGTGAGCTTCCACGCGCTGCGCACCCGGCAGGCCGGGGCGCGGCGCTTCATCTCCTTCCACCTGCTGGTGCCGGACGAGTGGACCGTGGCGCACGCGCACCGGCTGTCGGAAGAGATCGAGGAGCGCATCCGCATGCTGGTGCCGAACGCGGGCGTGTTCGTGCACCTCGAGCCGATCTCGGACCCCTCCTCCTACGACGACCAGCACCTCGACCGGCCGTAGCCGCCCTCACAGGATGCGGCACTGCTCCTCGAAACTGAAGCGGTAGTTGCGCGGCGGCAGCTTGTCGGCGATGCCGTAGCCGATGTTGATGAGGAAGTTCGACTTCAGGCGCCCGTCGGGGAAGAACGCCGCGTCCACCTTGGCGTTGTCGAAGCCGGACATCGGCCCGCAGTCCAGGCCGACCGCGCGCAGCGCGAGGATCAGGTAGGCGCCCTGCAGGCTGCCGTTGCGAAAGCCGTTGATCTCGGCCTTGTCGGGCGCCTTGTACCAGTTGATGGCATCGGGATTGTGGTACAGGCGCGGCAGGTTTTCCCAGAAGCGCGTGTCGTAGGCGACGATCGCCACCACCGGGGCCTTGAGCGTCTTGTCGCGGTTCACGTTCGAGAGCGCGGGCCCGAGCTTGTTCTTCTCTTCCCGGGAGACGAGATACAGGATGCGCGCGGGCTGGCTGTTGGCGGTGGTCGGGCCCCACTTCATGAGCCCGTGCGCGGCGCGCAGCAGCGCCTCGGGCACCGGCCTGTCTTCGAACTCGGCGTAGCTCCGTGCCTTGCGCAGCAGCCGGTCGAGCATTTCTTCGTCGGTCATAATCCACCCGATGGTCGATCTGGCTAGTCTAATTCGTCCGGGCGACGGCATCGTATGGGGCCAGGCCTGCGCCGAGCCACTCGCGCTGGTCGAGGCGCTGGTGGGCCAGCGCGAGGCGTTTTCCGGCGCGCGCGTGTTTCTCGGCTCGAGCTACTCCGGGCTCGTGAAGCCGGAGCACGCGGATCACCTGCGCCTTGCGTCCTACTGTGGGACGGGTACCAACCGCGCGCTCGCCGACGCCGGCGTGCTGGACATCCTGCCCGCGCCCTACTCGGCTTTGGGGTCCTTGATCAGGCAACGGCGCATCCCGGCAGACGTCGTGCTGCTCCAGGTTTCGCCCCCCAATGCCCGGGGCGAGTACAGCCTCGGGCTCGGCGTCGAGTACCTCGCGCCTGCGCTCGAAGCGGCCCGTATCGTCATAGCGGAAGTAAACGATCGCGTGCCCTGGACGCAGACCGAACCGGTGCTGCGCCGACAGGACTTCGCGCTGCTCGTCGAGACCTCGCGCACGCCGGTCTACCTGCCCTACCGCATCGGTCCGCTCGAGGCGACGATCGCCGGTCACGCCGCCGAGTTCATTCCCGAGGGCGCGGTGCTCGAATGCGGCATCGGAAACCTGCCCAACGCCGTGCTCTCGGCACTGCGTGGGCGAAAGGGCCTTTCGTTCCATTCTGGCCTGGTCCCCGACGGCGTCGTGGACCTCGACCTGACGAAGGTCGACGGCGGCGCCCTGATGGGCAGCCAGCGGCTGTTCGACTGGGCGCGCGAGAATCCCGCGCTCACGCTGCGCTCCTCCGACTACACGCACGGCGCGGCGGTCCTGGCGAAGCTGGAGCGCTTCGTGGCGATCAACTCGGCGGTCGAGGTCGACCTCACCGGCCAGGTGAACGGCGAGGTGGCGAAGGGCAGCTACGTCGGCGCGGTCGGCGGCGCGCTCGATTTCGTGCGCGCGGCCAATCAGTCGCCGGGGGGAATCTCGATCGTGTGCCTCCCCGCGGCCAGGATCGTCGAAAGACTGGAGGGGCCGGTCGCCACTCCGAGGAGCGAGGCCGGCGTGATCGTGACCGAGAAAGGCGCGGCCGACCTGCGCGGCTGCACGCTGCGCGAGCGCGAGCGGCGCTTGCGCGCGATCAGCGGAAGTTCCTGAGCGCGGGCACCAGCCAGAACGGCACCGCGGCGAGCGCGATGAAGAACAGCGCCGCCCCGAGGCCGACCCGGTAGCCGCCGGTGAGATCGTGCAGCACGCCGCCCATGAACGAGCCGGCGGCCGCGCCGAGCGCGTTGGCCGCGTAGATGCCGCCGTAGATGGTGGCGACGTGCGGACCGGCGAAATAGCGCGCGGAAATCGACGAGACGATCGGCCCGCGCGTGCCCATGCACAGCCCGAACAGCGCGACGAACAGCGCCAGCAGCGCGGCCGACGGCGCGGCGGTCATCGCGAGCAGGATCGCCATGCCCGCCGCCGTGCCGAGGAAGCTCGCGCTGACGGTGCGCAGGTTGCCGAAGCGGTCCGAGAGAAAGCCGCTCGACATGACGCTCACCGCCGACAGCAGCCCGAGCAGCCCGTAGGCGCTCGCCGCGGTGAGCGGCGAGAAGCCGGCGTCGACGAAGAACGCCACCAGCTGCACCACCACCGAGAACATCGCGACCGCCGTGAAGAAGAACACCGCCGCCAGCCCCCAGAACATCGGCGTGCGCAGCGCGGCGCGCGGCGTCCAGCCCTGTCCCTCCTTCTTACGCCGCTGGGCCTCGCGGCGCATGTCCGGGTCGCCGGCGGCGAAGCGGCGCCAGGGCACCGCGAACAGGATGAGCGGCACCAGCGCCAGCAGGCCGATCCCCAGGACGCGGTAGGCCTGGCGCCACTCGAACTCGCCGATCAGGTACTGGGCGAGCGGCACGAAGACGATGGTGCCCACGCCGATGGCGGAAAACGCGATGCCGATCGCGGTCGACAGGCGCTCCCGGTACCAGCGTGACAAGAGCGCCGAGCCCGGCACCATGCCGTTCAGGCTGACGCCCAGCCCGACCAGCACGCCGATGAACAGGTAGAACTGCCAAAGGCTCGACAGCTCCGCGGCGAAGAAGAACGCGGT
Organism: Burkholderiales bacterium; assembly: GCA_036374055.1. GTDB lineage: Bacteria > Pseudomonadota > Gammaproteobacteria > Burkholderiales > SG8-39 > SCGC-AG-212-J23. The sequence goes on along the minus strand of DASUUN010000064.1, from coordinate 1,155 downwards.
GCCGAGGCAGCTCATGCCGGCGCCGTACACCCAGCGCGGCCCGAGCCGGTCGAACACCATGCCGACCAGCGGCGCGGTGAAGCCGTTCACCAGCAGGTAGATGGCATAGACGCCGGTGAGCTGCGAGCGGGTCCAGTGGAACTCGCGCTCCAGCGGCAGCAGGAACGCCGCGTAGGTGTCGCCCAGCCCGCGGCCGAACATGTTGAGCGCGAAGCAGGCCGCAAGCACTGCGACTGCCATGCCGCGAAAAGGGGTCAGAGCAATTTTCCGGGAAAGCTATTCCTGCTGCGTCGCCTTCTCCAGGCCGAAGACCTGGCGCAGGTAGGCGAGATAGCCCGCGTCCTTGCTGATGGTCTTGCCGGGCGCGTCGGACACCTTGGCGACCGGCTGGCCGTTGCACTCGGTCATCTTGAGCACGATGTTGATCGGCTCGTAGCCCAGGTCGTTGGTCAGGTTGGTGCCGATGCCGAACGCGGTGCGCGCGCGGCCATGGAAGCGGCGCGCGATCTGGATGGCGAGCGGGAACGACAGCTGGTCGGAGAAAATCAGCGTCTTGGTGTGCGGGTCGACGCGGTTGCGGCGGTAGTGCTCGATCATGCGCTCGCCCCATTCGAACGGGTCGCCCGAGTCGTGGCGCGTGCCGTCGAACAGCTTGCAGAAGTACATGTCGAAGTCGCGCAGGAAGGCCTCGAAGCCGTAGGTGTCGGACAGCGCGATGCCCAGGTCGCCGCGGTACTCCTGCGCCCACTTGTCGAAGGCGAAGGTCTGCGAGTCGCGCAGCCGCGGGCCGAGCGCCTGGCAGGCCTGCATGTACTCGTGCGCCATGGTGCCCAGCGGCGTGAGGTTGTTGCGCATCGCAAACCACACGTTGGAGGTGCCGGCGAACGATTCGGGCACCTCGCGCTTGAGCGTCTGCAGCACCTCTTCCTGCCAGGCGAGCGAGAAGCGCCGCCGCGTGCCGTAGTCGGAGATCTTGAACTCCAGCTCCTTCTCCACGGTGCGCACCAGATCGATCTTCGCCCGCAGCCTGCGTCGGCCCTCCTCCAGGTCCGGGCGCGGCTGGGTGCGCCTGAAATACACCTCGGAGACCACGGCGAGCACCGGGATCTCGTACAGGATGGTGTGCAGCCAGGGACCGCGGATGGTGATGTCGAT
>DASUUN010000063.1:0-13814 GCA_036374055.1 Burkholderiales bacterium | reverse complement strand
ACGAGCAGCGGCACGAGCACCACGGGCAGGACGAAGCCGGCGACGATCGTGGCGAGCGCCGGCACGATGCGCGCCTTGCCTTCCCGGATCACGTAGGTGGAGGCCACCAGGTCGTGCAGCGCCTGCTTGCGCGCGGTGAAGGCGGCCACGAGGTAGCCCAGCATCAGCATCGCGCTCGACAGGATCTTCGAGAGCTCCCGGCCCAGCGAGCGCAGGAACGAGATGCGGTTGCCCTGGTAGCCGGTGACGCGCAGGCGCAGCATCGCCTTGCCGATGGTCGCCTGGGGCGACGACGCATGCATTACCGGCCAGTACAGGAAGGCGAAAAGCCAGGCAGCCAGCGCGGCAAGGGGAACCATGTCTTCGCCGAGCACCGTGGCGCCGCCGGCGATGATCAGCACCATGACCAGGAACACGATCGCGGAATCGGCGAGGAAGGCGAGAAAGCGGATCCAGAAGCCGCCGAACTCCGCGCTCGCCAGGTGAGGCTCGTTCATTCTTCTACCCTCCCTTGGGTGAAGACTACGCGACCGCCTGCAGTACCTCCCGGACGCAGCCGAACACGCGGTCGATCTGTTGTTTTTCTATGATCAGGGGCGGCGACAGCGCGATGGTGTCGCCGGTGGTGCGGATGAGCACGCCGCTCTCGAACGCCTTCACGAACGCCTCGTAGGCGCGCTTGCCCGGCGCCCCGGCGCGCGGCTCGAGCTCGATGGCGGCCACCAGGCCGCAGTTGCGCACGTCCACGACGTGGCGCTCGCCCTTCAGGGCATGCGCCGCGTCTTCCCAATAGGTTTCGAGTGCGGCGGCTCTTTCGAGCAGCCCCTCCTCTTCGTACGTATCCAGCGTGCCGATGCCGGCGGCGCAGGCGAGCGGGTGGCCGGAATAGGTGTAGCCGTGGAACAGCTCGATGCCCTCCGCGCCCTGCATGAAGGCCTCGTAGACCGCATCCCTCACGAATACCGCGCCCATCGGCACCGTGCCGTTGGTCATGCCCTTGGCGGTGGTGAAGAGGTCCGGCGTGACGCCGAAGCGCTGCGAGCCGAACGGCCGGCCCAGGCGGCCGAAGCCCGTGATCACCTCGTCGAAGATGAGCAGGATGCCGTGCTTCGTGCAGATCTCGCGCAGGCGCTCGAGGTAGCCCTTCGGCGGCACCAGCACGCCGGCGGAGCCGGCCACCGGCTCCACCATCACCGCGGCGATAGTGGAAGGATCGTGCAGCGCGCACAGGCGCTCCAGCTCCTCGGCGAACTCGGCGCCGTGCGCGGGCTGTCCCCGCGAGAACGCGTTCCTCGCTAGATCGTGCGTGTGCCGGATGTGGTCGACCCCCGCGACGCCCGGGCCGAACATTTTCTTGTTGTACTGCAGCCCGCCCACCGCCATGCCGCCGAAATTGACGCCGTGGTAGCCGCGCTCGCGCCCGATCAGGCGGAAGCGCTGGCCCTCGCCGCGCGCGCGGTGGTAGGCAATCGCGATCTTGAGCGCGGTATCGGCCGATTCCGAGCCGGAGTTGGTATAGAAAACGCGCGAGAAGCCCGGCGGCGCGACCTTGGCGAGGCGCTCGGCGAACTCGAAGGCGATCGGGTGGCCCATCTGGAAGGTCGGCGCGAAATCCATCTCCGCGACCTGGCGCTGCACCGCTTCCACGATCCGGGGCCGGCAATGGCCGGCGTTGACGCACCACAGGCCGGCACAGCCGTCAAGGATCTGGCGGCCCTCGGGCGTCCAGTAGTACATGCCCTCGGCGCGCGCCAGCAGCCGCGGCGCCTTCTTGAACTGCCGGTTCGCCGTGAAAGGCATCCAGAATGCGGAGGCCTCCAGTCCCGCGGCGCTCGTTGCAGCCAGTTCGGCGCGCTTGTTCACATCGAGAAGGGTACGACTTTCTGGCGCTGTTCGCCTAGCCCCTCGATCGTGAGATGCATCACGTCGCCGGGCTTGAGGAACACCGGCTCGGGCTTGACGCCCAGGCCCACGCCCGGCGGGGTGCCGGTGGCGATGATGTCGCCGGGAAGCAACGTCATGTACTGGCTGACGTGCGAGATGATCTTCGCCACGCTGAACACCATGGTGCGGGTGTTGCCGCTCTGCATGCGCTTGCCGTTGAGCTCGAGCGCCATCTGCAGATTCTGGGGGTCGGAGATCTCGTCGGTGGTGACCAGCCATGGCCCGATCGGCCCGGCGGTGTCGAAGCCCTTGCCCTTGTCCCACTGGGTGGTCGCCATCTGGAACGCGCGCTCGGAGACGTCGTTCACGATGCAGTAGCCGGCGACGTGGCTCAGGGCGTCGGCCTCGCTCACGTAGCGCGCCTGCGTGCCGATCACCACGCCGAGCTCGATTTCCCAGTCCAGCTTGGTGGAATTCCTCGGCTGCACGATGTCGTCGTTCGGGCCGTTGATGCAGGTTGTGGCCTTCATGAACACGATCGGCTCGGCGGGAATCGGCAGCCCGGCCTCCTTCGCATGGTCGGAGTAGTTCAGGCCGATGGCGACGAACTTGCCGATGCCGACGTACGGCACGCCGAAGCGCGGGTTGCTATTGACCAGCGGCAGCGTCTCCGGCTTGAGCCGGGACAGCGTCTTCAGCTGGCGCGGCGAGATCTCGTTCGGGCCGATGTTCTGGACCACCTTGGACAGGTCGCGCAGGCGGCCTTCGCCGTCGATCACGCCGGGCTTCTCGTACCCGGCCTTGCCATACCGGCACAGCTTCATATCGTCATTCCCCCATCGATCGAATAAGCGTTTCCGGTGGCGAACAGCGACTCGTCCGAGGCGAGGAACACCATCAGCCCCGTGATGTCGTCCACCGTTCCCAGCCGTCCCATGGGCTGGCGCGCGACGAAGTCCTTGCGCGCCTGCACCGGGTCGGGCTGGGCGTTGATCCTTCCCTGCAGCGACGGCGTGTCGACCGTGCCCGGGCAGATTGCGTTGCAGCGGATGCCCTGCTTCACGTAGTCGGCGGCAATGGACTTGGTGAGGCCGATGACCGCGGCCTTGCTCGCGCCGTAGACGCAGCGGTTCGGCAGCCCACGGATGGACGAGGCCACCGACGCCATGTTGATGATCGAGCCGCGGCCCTTCTTCAGCATCCCGGGGATGAAGGCCCGCGAGACCAGGAACATGGATTTCACGTTGACCGCGAAGGCCTGGTCCCAGTCCTCGGGCGTGGCATCCAGGATGCTGCCGTGGTGCACGATGCCCGCGCAGTTGAACAGCACGTCCACCTCGCCCGCTTCCTGCGCCGCCCCGGCGATCGCCGCCTCGTCGGTGACGTCCAGGACGCGGGTTTTGATGCCGTCCTTTTCAAGCTCGGATACCAGCTTCCTATTGATATCTGTGGCCCAGACTTTCGCGCCTTCGCGGGCGAAGGCCAGCGCGGCGGCGCGCCCCATGCCTTGCGCGGCGGCGGTGACAAACGCGGTTTTCCCAGCCAGACGTCCTGCCATGAGGGCAGCGATTATACTTCGCGTCTCCCATGAACAAGCTCGATTTCGCCGGACGCAGCGCGGTGGTCACCGGCGGCGCGGCGGGCATCGGCGCCGCGATCGTGAAGCGGCTGGAGGCTTCCGGCGCGAAAGTCGCGGTGTGGGACCTCGAGGGCAACGCGAAGGTCGACGTGTCCGACCCTGCGTCGGTCGAGACAGCCACGCGCAACGCGCTCAAGGCGCTCGGCCGGATCGACATCCTGGTGAACAACGCGGGCATCGCGGGCAGGAACGCCCCCACCGTGGACTACCCCGTCGAGGAATGGGAGCGCGTGCTGCGCGTCAACCTGACCAGCCAGTTCCTGTGCTGCCGGGCGGTGGCGCCGCACATGGTGAAGGCCGGCTACGGGCGGATCGTGAACATCGCGTCGGTCGCCGGCAAGGAGGGCAATCCCAACGCCGTGGCCTACTCGGCGTCCAAGGCGGGCGTCATTTCGGTCACCAAGTCCCTGGGCAAGGAGCTGGCGCGGACCGGCGTGCTGGTGAACTGCGTCACCCCGGCCGCGGCCAAGACCGCCATCTTCGACCAGATGACCGACCAGCATATCCAGTACATGCTGTCCAAGATCCCGATGAACCGCTTCGTGAACGTCGACGAGATCGCCTCGCTGGTGTGCTGGCTGGCCTCGGAAGACTGCAGCTTCTCGACCGGCGCGGTCTTCGACATTTCCGGGGGGAGAGCGACTTATTAAGAAATCCAAGCCCAGATCTGCAGAGTGGTTCGCAAGGGACGACATCTACGGCTTCATCTACCGCAGCTGGATGAAGAACCGCGGCGTGCCGCAGGACCAGTTCGACGGCCGGCCGGTGATCGGCATCTGCAACACCTGGTCGGAGCTGGTGCCGTGCAACAGCCACTTCCGCACCCTCGCCGAGCACGTGCGCGCGGGCATCCTGGAAGCCGGCGGCTTCCCGCTGGAATTCCCGGTGATGTCGCTGGGCGAGACGCTGCTGCGGCCGACCGCCATGCTCTACCGCAACCTCGTGAGCATGGACGTCGAGGAATCGATCCGCGCCAATCCGCTGGACGGCGTGGTGCTGCTGGTGGGCTGCGACAAGACCACGCCCGCCCTGCTGATGGGCGCGGCGAGCGTCGACCTGCCGGCGATCGCGGTCTCCGGCGGCCCGATGCTCTCGGGCAAGTACCGCGGCACGGACATCGGCTCGGGCACCAACGTCTGGTCCATGTCCGAGGACCTGCGCGCCGGCAGGATCAGCCTGGACGAGTTCCACGAGGCCGAGTCCTGCATGCACCGCTCGCACGGGCACTGCATGACCATGGGCACCGCCTCCACCATGGCCTCGATGGTCGAAGCCCTGGGCGTCGGCATGCCCGGCAACGCCGCCATCCCCGCGGTCGATGCCCGCCGCAACGTCCTCGCCCGGGCGGCGGGGCGCAGGATCGTCGAGCTGGTGAAGAACGGCACGAATCTGTCGAGGATTCTTACGAAGGACGCGTTCGAGAACGCCATCCGCGCGTGCGCGGCGATCGGCGGCTCGACCAACGCGGTGATCCACCTCATCGCCCTCGCGCGCCGCATCGGCATCGAGCTCACGCTGGACGACTGGGACCGCGCCGGGCGCGACGTGCACTGCCTGGTGAACCTCATGCCCTCGGGCAAGTACCTGATGGAGGACTTCTACTACGCCGGCGGCCTGCCCGCGGTGCTGCGCGAGATCGGCTCCCTGCTGCACAAGGATGCCCTGACGGTCAACGGCAGGACGATCTGGGAGAACGTCAAGGATGCGCCGTGCTGGAGCCGCGACGTAATTTTTCCGTTGGATCGGCCCTTCAAGGAAAACACCGGGATCTCGGTGCTGCGCGGCAACCTGTGCCCCGACGGCGCCATCATCAAGCCCTCGGCCGCCACGCCGGCGCTCATGCAGCACCGCGGGCGCGCGGTGGTGTTCGAGAGCATCGAGGACTTCCACCGGCGCATCGACGACCCGCAGCTCGACATCGACGAGAGCTGCGTCATGGTGCTGAAGAACTGCGGCCCGCGCGGCTACCCGGGCATGGCCGAGGTCGGCAACATGCCGCTGCCGCCCAAGCTGCTCAAGAAAGGCGTCACCGACATGGTGCGCATCTCGGATGCGCGCATGAGCGGCACCGCCTACGGCACCGTGGTGCTGCACATCTCGCCCGAGGCGGCCTGCGGCGGCACGTTGGCGCTGGTCGAGAACGGCGACATGATCGAGCTCAACGTCCAGAAGCGCGGCCTAGAGCTGCTGGTACCCGAAGAAATTCTTTCCAGACGCAGGAAAGCGTGGACGGCGCCCAGGCCGCCGCTGGAGCGGGGCTACTGGAGGCTCTATTACGACCACGTGCTGCAGGCCCACCAGGGCGCCGACCTCGATTTCCTGGTGGGCAAGAGCGGCGCCTTCGTGCCGCGCGACAACCACTGATGCAGCCGACCATTCGACTGCATGCCGACGACGACGTGGTCATCGCGCGCGCCGAAATCGCGACCGGCACGCTCGTCCCGAACGAGAAAGTGACCGCGCTGGTCACCATCCCGGCCGGCCACAAGCTCGCGGTGCGCGACATCGCGGCAGGCCAGCCGGTGCGCCGCTACAACCAGATCATCGGCTTCGCCACGCGGCCGATCCGGGCCGGCGAGCACGTGCACGTGCACAACCTCGCCATGGGGCAGTTCGAGCGCGATTACGCCTTTTCGTCCTCCCTCAAGGAAATCGCTTTCGAAAAGGAACCGGTGACGTTCCTGGGCATCCGGCGAACGGACGGCCGGGTGGCGACGCGCAATTACATCGGCATCCTCACGAGCGTGAACTGCTCGGCGACCGTCGCCCGCATGGTTGCCCGGCACTTTGAAGGTCGTTTGGAGGAATACCCCAACGTAGACGGCGTCGTCGCGCTCACGCACAAGACCGGCTGCGGCATGGCCGGGGACGGCGAGGGCATGGATCTGCTGCGGCGCACGATGACCGGTTACGCGCAGCACCCGAACTTCTTCGCCGTACTGAACATCGGCCTGGGCTGCGAGGCGAACCAGATCAACTTCTGGCTGGACGCGGCGAAGCTCAAGCTCTCGGACAGGCTGCAGGCGTTCACCATCCAGGAAAAAGGCGGCACGACGAAGTCGGTGCGCGACGGCATCGCCCGCATCGAGGAGCTGCTGCCGGAGGCAAACCGCGTGAAGCGCGAGCCGGTGCCGGCGAGCCATCTGATCCTCGGCCTGGAGTGCGGCGGCTCCGACGGCTATTCCGGTATCAGCGCCAACCCGGCGCTCGGCGCGGCGGCAGACCTGCTGGTGAAGCACGGCGGCACCGCCATCCTGTCCGAGACGCCCGAGATCTACGGCGCGGAGCACCTGCTCACGCGGCGCGCGGTGAGCCGCGAGGTGGGCGAGAAGCTCCTCGCGCGCATCCGCTGGTGGGAGGACTACACCGCGCGCAACCGCATGGAGATGAACAACAACCCCTCGCCGGGCAACAAGGCCGGCGGCCTTACCACCATCCTCGAAAAGTCGCTCGGCGCCGCGGCGAAGGGCGGCACCACCAACCTGGTGGCGGTCTACGAGTTCGCCGAGAAGGTGACCGCCAAGGGACTGGTGTTCATGGACACGCCGGGCTATGACCCGGTGTCGGTGACCGGCCACGTGGCCGGCGGCGCCAACGTGGTGTGCTTCACCACCGGGCGCGGCTCGGTGTACGGCTGCAAGCCGGCGCCGTCGCTCAAGCTGGCGACCAACTCCGCGCTCTACCGCCGCATGGAGGAGGACATGGACGTCAACTGCGGCACGGTAGTGGACGGCACCGAGAGCGTGGAGCAGGCGGGCGAGCGCATCTTCCGCCTGATCCTCGCGACCGCCTCCGGCCAGCGCTCGAAGTCCGAGCTGCTCGGGTTCGGCGAGGACGAATTCGCCCCCTGGGTGGTCGGCGCCACCATGTAATGGGGCTGGCCGAAGCCGCAGTCGCCGCGGCCCTGGCCTGGGGCGCAGGGCTGCGCGCCTATGCCGTGATCTTCCTGGTGGGTCTTGCGGGGACGCTCGGCTGGCTGGAGCTGCCCGAGCACCTGCGGCTGCTCGAGCACCCGGTGGTCCTGGGCGCAAGCGGCTTCATGACGCTGGTAGAGTTTTTCGCCGACAAGCTGCCCTGGCTCGACAGCGTGTGGGACGCGGTGCAAAGCTTCATCCGCATCCCCGCGGGCGCGGCGCTTGCCGCGGCGGTGTTCGGCGATTCGGGTGCGGCCGTCGCTTTTGCCGCCGCCCTGCTGGGCGGCACCCTGGCGGCCGGCGTGCATTTCACCAAGGCCGGCACCCGCGCCGCCATCAACACCTCGCCCGAGCCGTTCAGCAACTGGACCGCGTCGCTCGCCGAGGATGCCATGGTGCCGGCCGGCCTGTGGCTCGCCGTGGCGCACCCCGCCGTGTTCTTCGTTTTGCTGGCGGTGTTCCTGGTCGCCGCGGTGTTGCTCGCGCGCATCCTCTGGCGCGGGCTGCGACGGTTCCTGCGCGCATGACGCCCCGCGTCTACCTGGATGCCGAGCTGTCGATGGACCGGGAAGTCCTGCTGGACGACGCGCCCGCGCACCACCTCGCCCGCGTGCTGCGGCTGCGCGAAGGCGACGCGCTCACGCTTTTCAATGGCCGCGGCGGCGAATGGCAGGCCGAGTTCCTCGGCAAGCGCCGCGTGCGCCTGCGCGGCTTCAGCGACGTCGAGCGCGAGTCCCCGCTGCGCGTCACGCTGGTGCAGGGCGTGTCTTCCGGCGAGCGCATGGACTACACGATCCAGAAGGCGGTCGAGCTGGGCGTGGCGGCGATCCAGCCGCTCATCACCAGGAAGGGCGTGGTCCGCCTCGAAGGCGATCGGGCCCTGGCGCGAGTAAGGCATTGGCAGAAGGTGGCGATCTCCGCCTGCGAACAATGCGGGCGCAACCGTATCCCGGAGGTGCTGCCGTTACTGGGCTTCCATGAGTACAAGCCCCCCGCGGAGGGGACGAAGCTGCTGCTCTCCGCCCAGGGCCGGTCCATCAGGGAGTTCGACGTCAAGAGCGAGGCGGTGATTGCCGCCGGGCCCGAAGCCGGCTTGGCGGAGGAAGAGCGGGGGGCGCTCGAGCGCGCCGGCTTCGCCAGGGCGAGCCTCGGGCCGCGCATCCTGCGCACCGAGACCGCGGCGCTCGCGGCGCTCGCGGCGCTCAGCGCGCTGCGGGGAGACTTCTAGCCAGCAGCTCGGCCATCGGCGCATTGCCCCGGGCACGCGCGATCTCGAGCGCGGTGCGGCCCTGCGCATCCTTGCTCGCGAGGTTCACCCCGCGGCCGGCGATGAAAAGCTCCACCGCGAGTGCGTCGTCGCGCTTGACCGCTTCGAGGAAATCGTTCGGGTCGTGATAGCGCAGCCCCATGGCCGTGAGGTCCTTGCGCGCTTGCAGCGCGCCGCCGCGGGACGCGGTCACGGGCTTGCCCACCTGCTTGCGCGCGACCGCGGCGATGTCCTGGCCGATCGCCGCGACGCGATCCCGGTACTGCGCCGGCATGTCGGCGGTGGCCTCTTCCAGCAGCCCGGCGATGGCGCGGTTGGCCTCGGTGCTGCGTCCGGCGAGCACGTCGTCGAAGCCCTGGTCGGGGTTCTCGGAGTGCGCCGCGATGCGCATGAACACCTGCGCCAGGGTCAGCGCGTGGCCGAAGGCGCTCCAGCCTTCGTCTTCCTTGACAGGCGCAGGCTCAGGCGCGGTCGCGCAGGCGGGCAGCGCCATCGCGAAAAGGGGCAACACGAGAAGAAGGCGAATGAGCTTCATAAGACCTCCGGAGAACAGCATAACGCGTACCAGCAGCCTTCGGTTTACGCATTACAATTTGAAAAAACTACACATGGCCACTTTGCAGCATCCCGAGGCGTTCGTCCGCTGGTTCCGCCAGGTGGCGCCTTACGTGCACGCCTTCCGCGGCCGCACGTTCGTGATCGCGTTCGGCGGCGAGATGTTCACCGAGCGCACGCGCTTCGCCAATTTCGTCCACGACGTCAACCTGCTCGCCGCCCTGGGCATCCGCCTGGCGCTGGTGCACGGCGCGCGGCCGCAGATCGAGGCCGAGCTGAAGGAAAAGGGGCTGCGCTCGCGGTATGCCCACGGCCTGCGCGTGACCGACGAGCCCGCGCTCATGGCAGTGAAGCAGGCGGCCGGTGTGCTGCGCGTCGAGATCGAGGCACTGCTGTCGCAGGGTTTGCCCAATTCGCCGATGGCCGGCGCCCGCATCCGCGTCGCCTCGGGCAACTTCATTACCGCGCAGCCGATCGGCGTGCGCAAGGGCGTCGACTACCAGTTCACCGGCGCGGTGCGCAAGGTCGACGCGGTAGGCATCGCGCGCGAGCTCGACTCCGGCGAGGTCGTGATCGTGCCGCACCTGGGTTACTCGCCCACCGGAGAGGTGTTCAACGTCGCGTGGGAGGACATCGCCGAGGCCGTGGCCGTGGCGCTCAAGGCGGACAAGCTCCTCATGTTCACCGACCGGCTGCCGATGGACCGCAAGGAGCAGGTCGTGTCCGAGCTCACCGAGCGCGAGGCGCAGGCGCTGCTCAAGAAGGGCGGGCTCACGCCGCAGACCACGCGCGCCCTGGAGCACGCGGTGCGCGCGGTGGACGGCGGCGTGGCGCGCGCGCACCTCGTGACGCGGCGCGTGCCGGGCTCGCTGCTGCTCGAGCTGTTCACGCACACCGGCGTGGGCACCATGATCACCGCCGACCCGGTGGAGCAGCTGCGGGCCGCGCGCATCGACGACGTGCGCGGCATCCTGCAGCTGATCGAGCCGCTCGAGGCCGAGGGCACGCTGGTGAAGCGCAGCCGCGAGCTGCTCGAGGCCGAGATCGGCAACTTCCTGGTGGTCGAGCACGACGGCGTCATCGTGGGCTGCGCCGCGCTCTACCCGTTCAGGGAGGACAAGAGCGCCGAGTTCGCCTGCCTCGCCGTGGCCGAGGGCTATCGCGACGCGGGCTACGGCGAGGACCTGCTGCGGGCCTGCGAGGAGCGTGCCAAGGAGCTGAAGATCCGGCGCGTGTTCGCGCTCACCACGCACGCCGCGCACTGGTTCCTGGAGCAGGGCTTCCGCGCCGCCGACGTCACCGCCCTGCCCTCGCGCCGCCAGGCGCTGTACAACTGGCGCCGCGGCTCGAAGGTCTTTCTCAAGCGAATATAATTGCCGCATGGCAAGAACCGTGAAGTGCGTCAAGCTCGGCCGCGAGGCCGAGGGCTTGGACTTCCCCCCCTATCCCGGCGCGCTCGGCAAGCGCATCTGGGAGAGCGTCTCCAAGGAAGCCTGGGCGCAGTGGCTCAAGCAGCAGACCATGCTGGTCAACGAGAACCGGCTCAACCTCGCCGACCCGCGCGCGCGCAAGTACCTCATGGAGCAGACCGAGCGGCACTTCTTCGGCGAAGGCGCCGATACCGCCTCCGGCTACGTCCCGCCGGAAAAATAGGGACGTACCCTATTTCTTTTTCGTCGTTACCGCGCCGTCGGGTTCCGACACGAGAAGAACATCCGCCGGACGGCGCGCGAAGATGCCGTTGGTTACCACGCCGGCGATATTGTTGAGCTCGGTCTCGGTCTTCGCCGGGTCGAGCAGCGTGAGGCCGTGGCAATCGAGGATCAGGTTGCCGTTGTCGGTCTTGAAGTTCTGCCGCAGCTCCGGGTGTCCGCCCATGCGCAGCAGCTCCCGGCCGACGTAGCTGCGCGCCATCGGGATGACTTCCACGGGCAGCGGAAATTTCCCCAGCACCGGCACGCGCTTGGATGCGTCGCAGATGCAGACGAACTTCTGCGCCACCGCGGCGACGATCTTCTCGCGCGTCAGCGCCCCGCCGCCCCCCTTGATCATGTGCAGGTGCTCGGTCACCTCGTCGGCGCCGTCGATGTAGACCGGCAGCTCGTTCACGCTGTTCAGGTCGAATACCCGGATGCCGTGCTTCTTGAGGCGCTCGGCGCTCGCTTCCGAAGCGGCCACCGCGCCCTCGATGCGGCCCTTGATGGCGGCGAGGCAATCGATGAACTTGAACACGGTCGAGCCCGAGCCCACGCCGACGACCTTGTCGTCCACAACGAACTTCAGCGCTGCCTCGGCCACCCGCTGCTTCAGCTCGTCCTGGGTCATTTCTTCCTCTGCGGCGGCAGGTCCGTACACACACCTTCGAAGGCCTCGGCCGACATGCCGATCGACTCGGATAGCGTGGGATGGGGATGGATGGTCTTGCCGATATCGGTGGCGTCGGCCCCCATCTCCACGGCGAGCGCGATCTCGCTGATGAGGTCGCCCGCGCCCGTGCCGACGATGCCGCCGCCGAGGATGCGGCGGCTCTCGGCGTCGAAGACGAGCTTGGTGAAGCCCTCGTCGCGCGCGTTGGCGATGGCGCGCCCGGACGCCGACCAGGGGAATTTCGACACGCTGATTCTCGTGCCGTCCTTCTTCGCCTCGTCCTCGGTGAGGCCCGCCCAGGCGATCTCGGGATCGGTGTAGGCCACCGAGGGAATCACCCGCGCGTCGAAGTGCGACTTGTGCCCGGCGGCCGCCTCGGCCGCCACGTGGCCCTCGTGCACCGCCTTGTGCGCGAGCATCGGGTTGCGCGTGATGTCGCCGATGGCGTAGATGTGCGGCACGTTGGTGCGCATCTGGGAGTCGGTCTCGATGAATCCCCGCTCGGTGACGGCCACGCCCGCCTTGTCCGCGCCGATGTTCTTGCCGTTGGGCACGCGGCCGACCGACACCAGGATCATGTCGTACAGCTTGCTGTCTTTTCCGTCGAACGAGACCTTGAGGCCTTGCGGCGAGGCTTCGACCTTGGTGGTCTTCGTCTTGAGCATGATGCTGTCGAAGCGCGCGGCGTTGAACTTCTGCCATACCGCGACCAGGTCGCGGTCGGCGCCGAGCATCAGCGCGTCCATCATCTCGACCACGTCGAGGCGCGTGCCCAGGGTGGAGTACACAGTGCCCATCTCCAGGCCGATGATACCGCCGCCGATGACCAGCATCCTCTTCGGCACGCCGGGCAGCTCGAGCGCGCCGGTCGAGTCGACGATGCGCTTGTCTTCCGGCAGGAACGGCAGCCGCGCCGCCTGCGAGCCGGCGGCGATGATGGCCGAGGCGAAGCGCACCGTTTTCCTGCCGTCTTTGGTTTCGACCTTAAGCCGGTTCTTGTCGATGAACGCGCCCACCCCCGTGACGACGGTCACCTTGCGCATCTTCGCCATCGACGCAAGCCCGCCGGTGAGCTTGCCGACCACCTTGTTCTTGAACTCGCGCAGCCGGGCGAGGTCGAGCTTAGGCTCGCCGAAGCTCACGCCGTGCGCCGCCAGCCCTCTCGCCGCGTCGACGACCGCCGCGGTGTGCAGCAGCGCCTTGGAGGGAATGCAGCCCACATTGAGGCACACCCCGCCCAGCGCCGGGTAGCGCTCCACCAGCACCGTCTTCAGGCCGAGGTCGGCGGCGCGGAACGCCGCGGAGTAACCGCCGGGCCCTGCGCCCAGCACGACCACGTCGCATTCGATCTCCCCTTCCCCCGCGGCCGGAGGCGGTGGAGCGGCCTGAGGCGTTTCAGTGGCTTTCCCGCTCGACTCGAGAAGCAGGATCGGGGCGCCCTGCGAGACCTTGTCGCCCACCTTCAGGCGCAATTCCTTCACCACGCCGGCGCCCGGCGACGGGATCTCCATCGTCGCCTTGTCCGATTCCAGCGTGATAAGCGACTGCTCCTTGGCGACCGCGTCGCCCGGCTTGACCAGAACCTCGATGACCTCGACTTCCTTGAAATCCCCGATGTCGGGGACTTTCACCTCGAGCGCCATCAGAGCAGGGACTTGCGGATGTCGGACAGCACCGAGACCAGGTACGTGGTGAAGCGCGCCGCCGTGGCGCCGTCGATCACCCGATGATCGTAGGACAGCGACAGCGGCAGCATCAGGCGCGCCTGGAAGTCGCGGCCGTTCCACACCTGCCGCATGGCCGAGCGCGAAACGCCGAGGATGGCCACCTCCGGCGCGTTGATGATCGGCGTGAACGCCGTGCCCCCCACGCCGCCGAGGCTGGAGATGGAGAACGTGCCGCCCTGCAGGTCGCCGGCCTTCAGCTTGCCGTCGCGCGCCAGGTTCGAGATGTCGGCGAGCTCGCGCGCGAGGTCGAACACGCCCTTGCGGTCGGCGTCGCGCACCACCGGCACCACCAGCCCGCCCGGCGTGTCCACCGCCACGCCGATGTGGTAGTACTTCTTGAAGATCACGTTTTCGCCCGACTTGTCGAGCGAGGCGTTGAACTGCGGATACTGCTTGAGCGCGGTGACGCAGGCCTTGATCAGGAAGGCGAGCAGGGTGAGCTTGAAGCCCTTCTTCTCGGT
>DASUUN010000062.1:0-4200 GCA_036374055.1 Burkholderiales bacterium | reverse complement strand
AAGCCCGGAAATGGGTTGAGAGGCAAAAGCAGGGTCGACCGCAAGAAGCAGGCGCAGTCTGATCCGGAATTGAGGAGGTCGCGGTGGCACAGGCACAGGCAGTGGAGAAGAAGCAGATGCGCACGCCGATCGAGAGCGGGTGTCCCGACGGCATGCAGTTCATGCATCCGCTGATGGTGAAGAACTTCGGCAACTGGAAGTACCACGACCGGCCGCGGCCGGGCGTGCTGCACCACGTCGCCTACTCGGGCGACGAGATCTGGACGGTGCGCGTCGGCACCCAGCGCCAGCTGGGGCCCTACGAGATCAACCTGCTGTGCGACATCGTCGACAAGTACGGCGAAGGCCACGTGCGCTTCACCATCCGCTCGAATCTGGAGGTGATGGTCTCCAAGTGGGAGAAGGTCGGCCCGCTGATCCAGGCCTTCAACGACGCGGGCTACCCGGTCGGCGGCACCGGCAACTCGGTGACCATGATCTCGCACACGCAGGGCTGGCTGCACTGCGACATCCCCGGCACCGACGCCTCGGGCGTGGTGAAGTCCCTGATGGACGAGCTGTACGAGGAGTTCATCAAGGAGGAGATGCCCAACCGCGTGCACATCACCACCTCGTGCTGCCAGATCAACTGCGGCGGCCAGGGCGACATCGCGATCAACATCCAGCACACCAAGCCGCCGAAGATCAACCACGACCTGGTGGCGAACGTGTGCGAGCGTCCGTCGGTGGTGGCGCGCTGCCCGGTGGCGGCGATCCGCCCGGCGATCGTCAACGGCAAGCCCTCGCTCGAGGTGGACGAGAAGAAGTGCATCTGCTGCGGCGCCTGCTATCCGCCGTGCCCGCCGATGCAGATCAACGACCCGGAGCACTCCAAGCTCGCCGTCTGGGTGGGCGGCAAGAACTCCAACGCCCGCTCCAAGCCGATGTTCCAGAAGCTGGTGGCGGCCGGCCTGCCCAACAACCCGCCGCGCTGGCCCGAGGTCGCCGAGGTGGTAAAGAAGATCCTCTACACCTACAAGAAGGACGCGCGCGACTGGGAGCGCGTCGGGGACTGGGTGGAGCGCATCGGCTGGCCGCGGTTCTTCGAGCTGACCGGGCTGCCGTTCACCAAGTTCCACATCGACAACTGGCGCGGGGCGCGCAACAGCCTCAACGCCTCGACCCACATCCGGTTCTGATCATGAAGTTCGGCATTCTGGTGAACGAGGGGCCTTATACGCACGAGGCTTCGGACAGCGCGTACCAGTTCGTCAAGGCCGCGCTGGCGAAGGGGCACGAGATCTACCGCGTGTTCTTCTATCACGACGGGGTGAACAACGGCACGCGGCTCACGGTGCCGCCGCAGGACGATCGCAACATCGTCAAGCGCTGGAGCGAGCTCGCCGCGCAGCACAAGCTCGACCTGGTGCTGTGCATCGCCGCCGCGCAGCGGCGCGGGCTGATGGACGCCGCCGAGGCCAAGCGCAACGGCAAGGACGCCGACAACCTCGCGCCCGGGTTCCGCATCTCGGGCCTGGGACAACTCATCGAGGCGGGTATTCAGTCCGACCGGCTGGTGGTGTTCGGTGACTGAGGAGAGCGCAGGCGGCGTCGCCAAGAAGTTCCTTTACGTGAACCGCCGGGCGCCCTACGGCAGCATCTACGCGCTCGAGTCGCTCGAGGTGGTGCTGATCGGCGCGGCCTTCGAGCAGGACGTGAGCCTCGCCTTCCTGGGCGACGGTGTCTACCAGCTGACCAAGGGCCAGGACACCAAGGGACTGGAAATGAAGAACTTCTCCCCGACGTTCCGCGCCCTGGAAGACTACGACGTCACCAAGCTCTACGTGGAGAAGGCGGCTCTCGAGGCGCGCGGTCTGAGCCCGGCCGACCTGGTGGTGCCGGTCGAGGTCGTGAGCGCCGAGCGCATGGCCGAGATCATGGAAGCCCAGGATGTGATCCTGAGCTTCTGAGGACGAGAGACATGCTGCATACCGTCAACAAGTCGCCGTTCGAGAGCCGGGCCCTGGAGACCTGCCTGAAGTTCGCCCGGCAGGGAGCCGCGGTGCTGCTGATCGAGGACGGCGTATACGCGGCGGCCCGCGACACGGCCGTCTCCAGGCAGGTGCAGGAGGCGCTCAAGAGCGTGTCGATTTACGCGCTCAAGCCCGACGTCGAGGCGCGCGGCATGCAGAACCGGGTGATGGACGGCGTTCGCCTGGTGGACTACGGGGGGTTCGTGGACCTCGTGGTGGAGCACAACGCCGTGCAATCCTGGCTTTGACCCCTAGAGGAAACAACGATATGCCTATCGAAGTGAGCGGCAAGACCATCGAAACCGACGAGGAAGGCTATCTCGCCGACCGCACCGACTGGAACGAGGACGTGGCGAAGGAAATGGCGCGCCTGGACAGCTGCGACCTGAGCGAGAACCACTGGGAAGTGATCAACTTCCTGCGCGAGTACTACGACGAGTATCAGATCGCCCCGGCGGTGCGCGTGCTGACCAAGGCCATCGGCAAGAAGCTCGGCGCGGACAAGGGCAACAGCAAGTACCTGTACGAGCTGTTCCCGTACGGCCCCGCCAAGCAGGCCTGCAAGTACGCGGGCCTGCCCAAGCCGACCGGCTGCGTGTAGGTCACGGAGCGGACGATGTCCGCGCTGACCGTCACCTACGCGCTGCTCTTTTACGCAGCGACGGGTATCCTCGTCTTCGGCGTGGCCTGGAAGTGCTGGGTGTATGCGCGCACGCCGCAGCCGCTGAAGATCCCGATCCCGCCGGCGCCCACGACGCGCGGCGGCGTCGCGATACGCATGCTCGTAGAGGTGACGCTGTTCCGCCAGCTGTTCCGCTCCAGCAAGTGGACGTGGCTCTTCGGCTGGATGTTCCACGTCGCCCTGCTGCTCGTGCTGCTGCGCCACCTGCGCTATTTCACCGAGCCGGTCTGGGCCTGGGTGGCCCTGATCCAGCCCTTCGGCCTGTACGCCGGCTTCGCCATGCTTGCCGGGCTCGCCGGCCTCTGGGCGCGGCGCTTTCTCGTCGATCGGGTGCGCTACATCAGCAGCCCCTCAGATCACCTGATGCTCGCGCTGCTCGCGGCCATCGCCGCGAGCGGGCTCGCCATGAAATACCTCGCGCACACCGACATCGTCGCGCTGAAGGCCTTCTTCCTCGGCCTGATGGCGTTCGACTGGCAGCCGCTGCCGGCCGACCCGGCGCTGCTCGTGCACCTCGCGCTGGTCGCGGCGCTGATGATCGTGTTTCCCGTGAGCAAGCTGCTGCACGCGCCGGGGGTGTTCTTCAGCCCGAGCCTGAACCAGGTCGACGACGCGCGCGAGCGGCGGCACGCGGCGGGCTGGTCGACGAAGATCGTGCACGTCCAACGGGCGCGCGGAGGCTGAATGGCCGCTTTCGAGACGCCGCTGCTGGGTGAATATCCGGTGACCCCGCCGGTGCGCGAAGGCGCCATGGCGCACAGCAAGCCGTTCGTGGCCAAGCCCGACCTGCAGAAGCCGCTCGGCTTTCCCGGCGAGCTCGCGCCGGGCTGGGAAAAGGTCGCGGTGACGAAGCTCGGCGAGCTGGTCTCGCAGTCGCGCGCGCTGCAGGTGTTCCTCGATTCGTGCGTGAAGTGCGGCGCCTGCACCGACAAGTGCCACTACTACCTCGGCACCGGCGACCCGAAGAACATGCCGGTGGCGCGCCAGGACCTGCTGCGTTCGGTCTACCGGCGCTACTACACCTTCGCCGGCAAGCATTTCCCGAAGCTGGTGGGCGCGCGCGACATGACGAAGGAGGTCCTGGACGACTGGTACAGCTACTACCACCAGTGCTCCCAGTGCCGGCGCTGCTCGGTGTTCTGCCCCTACGGCATCGACACCGCCGAGATCTCGATGGCGGCGCGCGACATCATGGATAGCGTGGGCCTGGGCCAGAAGTATTCCAACGAGATCATCGGCAAGGTGCACAAAGTCGGCAACAACCTCGGCCTGCCCGGGCCGGCGCTGCGCGACACGCTCGACGGCCTGGAAGAGGACGTGAAGGAGGCCACCGGGGCCGACGTCAAATTCCCGCTCGACGTGAAGGGCGCCGAGGTGCTGCTCATCACGCCGAGCGCCGACTTCTTCGCCGAGCCGCACATCGACGGCCTGATCGGCTACGCCAAGGTGTTCCACGCCGCGGGCATCTCGTGGACGCTGTCCACGCACGCCTCCGAGGCGGCGAAC
>DASUUN010000061.1:0-9763 GCA_036374055.1 Burkholderiales bacterium | reverse complement strand
GACGTCGACGTCCTTGTAGTCGATCCACTCGACCTTGTCGGCGGTGAAGCGGCAGAACTTGCGGCGGCGGAAGAGGGCCCGCTGGCCCTTGTCCTTCTTGTCCTTGCCGAACTTCCCTTTGCCTTTGCCTTTACCTCTGCGTGGCGGGGGCATATCTACTCTCCTTCAATGAATTCGATGTTCGTTACGTGCAATACAAGCTTCTTCGAGCGGCTGCTCTTGGCGCTCAGGAAGCCGTGGAATTTTGCGTTCGTTCCCAGGGGTTTTCCCATGAGCAGCCTGGCCTGCGCCTCGAACGCTATGCCGCCGATCTCGGCCTCGACCTTCCGGGGCCCGCCCGCCTCGTGCTGCTCCGACTCGTGCCGGAGCTTGAATTCCACCGCGGGGACGCCGGCCGGCGTATAGCGCAGGGCGCTCAGCTCAAGCAGCCGGCCGCTCAGCTCGAGCCGGTTCAGGCGCGGCTTCCGCGGGCCGGCCTTCGCCGCCGCGCTCCATCATCGACTTGGACTTCTCCTCGCGCATCATCGGCGAGGGGGTCGTCACCGCCTTGGTCATCTTGACGATCAGGTGGCGCAGCACCGCGTCGCTGAACTTGAACGAGTGCTCGAGCTCGGCGAGGGTCTCGTTGTCGCACTCGATGTTCATGAGCACGTAGTGCGCCTTGTGCACCTTCTGGATGGGGTAGGACAGCTGGCGCCGGCCCCAGTCCTCGAGGCGGTGCACCGTGCCGCTGCGCGCCGCGATGACGCCCTTGTATCGCTCGACCATGGCGGGCACCTGCTCGCTCTGGTCGGGATGGACGATGAATACGATCTCGTAATGTCGCATGCTCTGATTGACTCCTTGTCTCATGGATTGGGCCAACCGCCATGCGTAGCGGTGTGACCGAGAAGGGGCCGGATTCTACCCTTACTTCAGGATCTTGAGAAGGTTGTGGTGGGAATCGGTGAACAGCGGCAGCTCAGGCCGCGGCTCGATTTCCTCGGCGACGGCGGCGATATGGGGCCATTCGAGCAGGCGCCGGTTGCGCGTGACGATGACCTGGTCGGTGGCCGAGTACCAGTATTCCGGGCCGGTCTCGGCGACCGGGGAATCGGCGACGTTTAGCGCCTCCATGCCGAACTCGGCGGCCAGGCGCTGGATCACCGGCAGCAGGTCGACGTAGCGGTTGGTGGCCTGGAACACGATGACGCCGTCGGGCTTGACGTGCTTCACGTAGATCGCCATCGCCTCGCGCGTCACCAGGTGCATGGGGATCGAGTCCCCCGAGAAGGCGTCGATGCCCAGCAGGTCGTAGGCCCGCGGCGGCTCGCGCTCAAGCGACAGGCGCCCGTCGCCCATCACGATCTCGGTGCCGGCCGCGGTGTCCGAGAGAAAGGTGAATTCGCGGCGCGCGATGTCGACCACGCGCGGGCTGATCTCGTAGAACGTGAGCCGGTCGCCGGGCTCCATCCAGCCGGCGATCACGCCGGCCCCCAGGCCGATGACACCGACGTTGAGCGGCTGCTTCGGCCGCATGTCGCGCAAGGACGCGAATACGCGCCCGTAGCCCGAGCCCGGGCTGAAATAGTCCGCCGGGGTGTTGCGGAAGGTGTCGCCCAGCAGCTGGCCGCCGTGCATGATGGCGCCGTGGTACATGGAGCGGTAAGGCACCGGACTGTAGTGGTCGACGGTGCGCACTACGCCGTAGAAGTCGCGCTCCATGACGCGCACCCCGTCGGTGTAGTCGGTGGCGCCGCGCACCACGAACACGGCCGCTAGCAAGGTGACGAGAACGCCCGCCACCCTCAGCAGGTCCATGACGCTGAAAAGCAGCAAGGCCGGCAGCAGCACCAGGGCGATGCCCAGCTCGAAGTAGCCCGGCAGCACGAGCGGCGCCGCGACGGCGACCAGCACCGCGCCGAGCGCCCCGCCGAGCGACATCATGAGATAGAACCGCGTGAGGTGCGCCGGGTCGGGCTTGAGCCGGGCGAGCTCGCCGTGACAAACCATGCAGGCGACGAACAGCCCGGCGAGGTACACCGGCGCCGCCACGGCGAGGTCGAGCGAGGGGATGTACCAGGCCATCGCCGGCACGAGCAGCGCGAGCAGCGCCAGGAACAGCGGCCGCGCGTACCAGCGCGGGTGGTCGAACGCCAGGATGAAGGTGACGAGGTACAGGGCGAGCGGCAGCACCCAGAGGAATGGCACGCTCGAGATGTTCTGCGTGATGTGGTTGGTGACCGCGAGCAGCATCACCGAGCCCATGGCGGAGAGCGCGAGCCATTGGAGCTGCTTGAGGAGCGCAACAGGATCGGCCCGCTTCCTCATGGCTTGCGGCTCGACCCCGTTCATCGAAAGCCAGGCGGTCGCGGCGCACAGCAGCGCGAAGGCGGCGAACAGGAACGACCAGCCCCAGCCGAGCTGCCGCAGATCGAGCACCGGCTCGAACAGCAGCGGGAAGCCGAGCAGCGCGAGCAGCGAGGCGAAATTGGACAGGGCGAACAGGCGGTAGGGCACGACGCTGCGGAAGCGCCGCCAGTACCAGGACTGCAGCAGCGGGGTTGTGGTGGACAGCAGGAAGTACGGCAGGCCGATGGTGGCCGCGAGCAGCAGCAGGATGCGCGCGATCGGCTGCTCGTCGCCTTGCGGCTTCCAGCCGCTCGCGGCGATGATCGGCAGCGTGGCGAGCGCGGCGGCGAGGAGCAGCACGTGGATCATCGCCTGGCGCCGCGCGCCCAGGCGCGTGGTCCAGTCGGCGTAGGCGTAGCCGGCGAGCAGCACGCTCTGGAAGAACACCAGGCAGGTGGTCCACACCCCCGCCGAGCCGCCGAACCAGGGCAGGATCTGCTTGGCGATGATCGGCTGGACCAGGAACAGCAGGAACGACGAAAGGAAGATCGTCGCTGCGTACGGCAGCGTGGCGAGCAGCGGGTAGCGCGCTACTTCAGTACGGATTTGAGGATCTTTCCCATTTCGGCGGGGTTGCGCGTGGTCCGGATGCCGCATTCCTCCATCACCGCCAGTTTCTCCTGCGCCGTGCCCTTGCCGCCCGAGATGATGGCGCCGGCATGGCCCATGCGCTTGCCCGGCGGCGCGGTGACCCCGGCGATGAATCCCACCACCGGCTTTCTCATGTTGTCCTTCACCCAGCGCGCCGCGGTCTCCTCGTCCGAGCCGCCGATCTCGCCCACCATGATGACCGCCTCGGTCTTCGGGTCGTCGTTGAACATCCGAAGAACGTCTATGTGCTTCAACCCGTTGACAGGATCGCCGCCGATGCCCACGCAGGAAGACTGCCCCAGCCCGAGCTCGGTGAGCTGCCCCACCGCCTCGTAGGTCAGGGTGCCGGAGCGCGACACCACGCCTACCGGTCCCTTCCTGTGGATGTGGCCGGGCATGATGCCGATCTTGATCTCGTCGGGCGTGATCACGCCCGGGCAGTTCGGCCCCACCAGCAGGGTCCTCCTGCCCTGCATGCGGTGCTTGGTCATGATCATGTCGCGCACCGGGATGCCCTCGGTGATGCAGATCACCAGGTCGAGGTCCGCGTCCACCGCCTCGTCGATCGCCGCCGCGGCGAACGGCGGCGGCACATAGATCACCGAGACGTTCGCCCCGGTGGCTTTCTTGGCATCCGCCACGGTGCCGTAGATCGGGATGCCCTCGAAATCCTCGCCCGCCTTCTTGGGATTGACCCCCGCCACGAAGCACGCCTTGCCGTTGGCATAGGCGCGGCTGGTCTGGGTATGGAACTGCCCGGTCTTGCCGGTGATGCCCTGCGTCATCACCCGCGTGTTCTTGTCGATCAGGATGCTCATTGCTCTCCCTTTTCCGACCCCCTGACAAGGGGGTCGTGAGCCGAAGGCGAACGGGGGGTTGGTTTTTCCGCCTTGAAGTTCATTTCTTCCTGTTCGCCTTGCGCTTCGACTTGACGCTCGCCTTCCCGGCTTTCTTGGCCTTTACGGTCTTCCCGGCCTTCTTCGTCTTCACCGGCGACTTCCGCTTCGACTTCGGCTTGGCCTTCGTCGCCTTGCGCTTCTTGATCGCCGCCACCACCTTCTTCCCCGCATCCGCCATGTTGTCGGCGGAGATGATCGGCAGGCCCGAGTCCTTGAGGATCTTCTTGCCCAGGTCCTCGTTGGTGCCTTTCATGCGCACCACCAGCGGCACCGCGAGCTTCACCTCGCGCGCCGCCTTGACCACGCCTTCGGCGATGGTGTCGCACTTCATGATGCCGCCGAAGATGTTGACCAGTATGGCTTTGACCTTGCGGTTGGACAGCATGATCTTGAACGCCGCGGTGACCTTCTCGGCGGTGGCGCCGCCGCCCACGTCGAGGAAGTTGGCCGGTGAGCCGCCGAACAGCTTGATGGTGTCCATGGTCGCCATGGCGAGGCCCGCGCCGTTCACCATGCAGCCGATGTTGCCGTCGAGCGAGATGTAATTGAGGTCGTACTTCGAGGCCTCGATCTCCAGCGGGTCCTCCTCGTCCAGGTCGCGCAGCGCGGCGATGTCCGGATGGCGGAAAAGCGCGTTGTCGTCGAAGTTGAGCTTGGCGTCGAGCGCCACCACCTGGTCCTGGTTCGTCAGGATCAGGGGATTGATTTCGGCCAGCGACGCGTCGGTGTCCCAGAAGCACTTGTAGAGCGCCTTGAACACCGCCCGCGCCTGCGGCAGCGCCGGATCCGGGATGCCGATGCTGATGGCGATCTCGTCGGCGTCGGCGTCGCTCAGGCCCTGGACCGGGTCGATGGTCACCTTGCGGATCTTCTCGGGCGCGCTCGCCGCCACCTCCTCGATGTCCATGCCGCCCTCGGAGGAGGCCATCAGCACCACGCGCTGCGAGGCGCGGTCGACCACCATGCCGACGTAGAGCTCCTTCCTGATGTCGGCGCCCTCCTCGATCAGCAGGCGGCGCACCTTCTGGCCTTCGGGCCCGGTCTGGTGGGTGACGAGCTGCATGCCCAGGATCTTCGACGAAAGCTTTTTCACCTCGTCGATGGATTTCGCGACCTTCACCCCGCCGCCCTTGCCGCGGCCGCCGGCGTGGATCTGCGCCTTCACCACCCAGACCTTGCCGCCGAGCTGCTGCGCCGCCGCCACCGCCTCCTCGACGCTGAAGGCCGGGATGCCGCGCGGCGTGGGCAGCCCGTACTTGCGGAAGATTTCCTTCCCTTGGTACTCGTGGATTTTCATCGGGCTGTTGTTTTCTCTTTCCGGTACCAATTCGGGTACCACCGGCGCACCGTTTCCGTGCTGGTTTCCAGGGCGTGGCACTGGTCGAGCTGGAAGGGCTTGCGCCCGTCGTCCTGGTCTTCCTTCATCTCGCCGGCGAACGACTGGATCGCCGCGGTCGGCATGCCGGCGAGCATTTCGGTGAGGTGGGTGCAGCCGCGCACGCCGCCGAGCAATTCCCGGGTCTTTCCACGAAAGTCCTTGATCAGGTTCAAGCCCACCAGGGCGCGGTAGGCCGGCGCGATCGTTTCGCAGCCGCCCGGGTAGGGCACCACCTCGGAGGAGGCCGCGGCGTCGACGACGTTGAACTTGCGGTCGATGGTGAGCCGCAGCCACATGCTGTGCACCGGCTGGCCGGCGCGGCGCACGCCGGTCTTCAGGTGGTAGTCGTGGTTCTTGATGTCGGTGAGGTGCGCCTCGATGTCCCACAGGCCGTCGGCGCGCTTGTAGCCTTCGTAGCGTACCCGGCGGGTATGCAACAGCTCGCGCTCGACTTCGGTGACCGGCAATGACATAGGGAAGAGATTCTACAAAGCAGGCGCGAATTCTACAGGGCTCAGAACAGGTAGTAGGACAGCAGGAACGCGAGCAGCATGGCCATCACCCCCAGGCCCATGGCGCCCGAGGCCCAGGTGCGTCCGAACACGCCGCGCGGGCCGTGCAGGCGCCGCGCCTGCACGTCGAGCTCTCCCCACGCGCGGCTGCCGCCCGACTCGGCGGCGGCAATCGATCGACCGAGGACATTGCCAGCGGCGCGCGCGAGCGCCGGCGCGAGGACGCGATAGAGCCAGTCGAAATCCAGCGTGATGGTCAGGGTGCGGCGCAGCCAGCTCAGCATGACGAAAAAGGCCAGCCCGGAGAACAGCAGCAGCTGCAGCTGCGCGACGACGTGGAACGCGGTGTAGGGCTCGTAGTCCACCGGGTACGGCAGCAGCTCGTAGAGCGGCTGATACACGAGCCCCAGGCCGATGCACAGGGCGGACAGGAGCAGCATCGCGGCGCGCATGTTCCACGGCGGCTCCGGCGGCCGCAGCCCGGAATCCTTCTGGAAGAACACGAACCAGGGAAACTTGATGCCGGCGTGCAGGAAAACGCCGGCGGAGGCCGCGGCGAGCAGCATCCACACGACGAACAGGTGCTCGTCGCCCGCGGCCTGCGTGATCATCGACTTGCTGACGAAGCCCGAGGTGAGCGGGAACGACGAGATGGCGAGCGCGCCGACGATGCCGCAGGCCGCGGTGAGCGGCATGGTGCGGAACAGGCCGCCCAGGTCGGTGCACTTGCGCCGCCCGGTCATCAGCAGTACCGAGCCCGCCGACATGAGCAGCAGCGCCTTGTACAGGATGTGGGTGAACGCATGCGAAGCCGCGCCGTTGAGCGCCATTTCGGTGCCGATGCCGATGCCGGTCACCATGAACCCCACCTGGTTCACGATGCTGTAGGCGAGGATGCGCCGCATGTCGTTCTCGAGCAGCGCGTAGATGATCCCGTAGAACACCATGATGAGGCCGACATAGATCAGGAGCTCGGTGCCCGGAAAGCCGCGCAGCAGCACGTAGACCGCGGTCTTGGTGGTGAACGCCGAGAGGAACACCATGCCGCTCCACGACGCCTCGGGATAGGCATCGGGCAGCCAGGCCGAGAGCGGCCATGCCCCGGCGTTGACCAGGAACGCCGCGAGGATCAGCCATTGCGCCGCCCCGTCCAGGGTCATGCGCGTGAACGTCGTATCGCCGGTCTGCAGCACGTGGCCGGCGACCCCGGCGAACAGCAGCATGCCGCCGAACAGATGCACCATGAGGTAGCGCATGCTGGCGCGGTAGGCGCTCGGCGTGGCGGCGCTCCAGAGGACCAGGGTCGAGCCGATCGCCATCACCTCCCAGTACACGAACACCGTGACCAGGTCGCCGGCCAGCGTCACGCCGATGGCCGAGCCGGCATAGAGGAAGGCCGCGGAAAGCTCCAGGCGCCGCGCCTGGTTGAGGGCGTACAGCGCGCCGGCGAACGCCATGAGCGAGAAAATCACCGCGAACAGGCGCGACAGCGGGTCGACGGCGAACGGCGCCACGCTCATGCCGAGGAACTCCGTGCTCCAGTGCACGCCCGGCTGCAGCCGCCACGCCAGCGCCAGCGCGGCGAGTGGCGCGGCGAGCGCGACCAGCGCCCGCAGCCGGCCCGGCAGCACGGCGAGCAGCGCCGCGGCCGTGATCAGCCACAGCCCGGGATGGCTAGCGAGGCTCATCGTAGTAGCGGTCCGGGCGCTTCACGAAAAGTCCGATGCCCTTGGCCACGAGGATCAGCGCCGCGCAGGCGAGGAAGCCGTAGAGCGCGTTGAAGCCGAACAGGCGCTCGATGGCGAAGTGCGGGTGCGCCTCGATGGCGAGCTCGGCGAGCACGGTGAGCGCGAGGATGGCGATGAACCCCTGCCACAGCCGCCGGATGGTGCGCGGCCGGGTCAGCCAGTGGTCGCTCATGTGAGGCTCCTTGCGAGGGCGAGCGGCAGGTCCGCCCAGAAGAACATGGCGACGGTGAGCGCCGCGGTGGTGACCAGCGCGGCCACCATGGTCCAGGGCGCCTCGCCGTGCGCTTCAGCGTTCCCCTCAAGGAAGAACGCCCGGTACACGATAGGGAGGAAGTAGCCGGCGTTCAGCAACGTACTGGCGACGATGACGGCGAGCGGCATCCAGGCCTCGGCGGCCAGCGCGCCCGACACCATGTACCACTTGCTCACGAAGCCGGCCGCCGGCGGCAGGCCGATCATGGACAGCGCGCCGATGCCGAACGCGGCGAAGGTCCAGGGCATGCGCCGCCCGATGCCGTCGAGCTCGCTTACCTGCGTCTTGTGCGCTGCCGTGTATACGGCGCCGGCGGCAAAGAACAGCGTGATCTTGCCGAAGGCGTGCGCCGCGATGTGCAGCACCGCGCCGATCACCGACAGCGGCGTCAGGATCGCCGCCGCGAGGACCACGTAGGAGAGCTGGCTCACGGTCGAATAGGCGAGGCGGCGCTTCAGGTTGTCGGCGCGCAGGGCGACGATGGAGGCGGCCACGATCGTGAAACCGGCGACCCACGGCAGCCAGGCAAAGGCGTCGGCCGCGAAATCCAGGCCGAAGACGTAGATCACCACCTTGACGATGGAGAACACGCCGGCTTTCACCACCGCAACGGCGTGCAGCAGCGCCGACACCGGTGTCGGCGCCACCATCGCCGCGGGAAGCCAGCGGTGGATCGGCATGAGGGCGGCCTTGCCGATGCCGAACGCGTAGAGCGCCAGCAGGCCAGCCGCGGCGCCGCCGGAGATCCTGCCCCCGAGGATGCCGCCGGGGGTGAAGTCGAGCGTGCCGCCGACCCACCAGGTGATGGCCATCGCCGGCAGCAGGAACAGCATCGACGAGAGCAGCAGCAGCCCGAGATAGGTGCGCCCGCCGCGGCGCGCCTCCTCGTCGCCGTGGTGCGTGACCAGCGGATAGGTCACGAGCGTCAGCGCTTCGTAGAACAGGTACAGTGTCAGCAGGTTGCCGGCGAGCGCGACGCCGATGGCGCCGGCGATGGCGAGCGCGAAGCACACGAAGAAGCGGGTCTGGTGCGGCTCGTCGTTGCCGCGCATGTAGCCGATGGAGTACACCCCGCTCACGAGCCACAGGCCCGAGGCGATGAGCGCAAACAGCAGCCCGAGCGGCTCGAGCTCCAGCTTGATCGCGAGCCCCGGAAACATCTCTCCCAGCACGAGCCCCGGCCTTGTCCCGTCCAGCACCGGCTGTGCCAGCGACAGCACGGCCAGGAACAGCGCCGCCGCCGTGACGAGCGAAACCGCCTCGCGCACGTTCGGCCAGCGGTGGCAGGCGGCGATCAACGCCGCCCCGCCCACCGGAAGCGCCAGACAGAACGCGAGAACCGTCTCGTTGCTCATCGAAGTCCCCGCAGCAGCAGCTCGGCGGCGGCGCTCGCGCCGCCGACGCTGAACGAGGTCTCGAAGCCGAAATACACGCACAGCGCTGCCATGGCGAGCGCAGGGACCAGCATCCCGGCCGGCGCTTCTGCCCTGGCCGCGGCGCCGGCGGGCGGCTCGCGCAGATACGCCGCCTCCACCACGCGCCATACGTAGGCCACCGCGATGAGCGAGGTGGCGACGATGACCGCGACCAGCCACCACAGCCCCAGGTCGAGCGCGCCGACGATGAGGTACCACTTGGTGATGAAGCCCGCGGTGCCCGGAATGCCGATGAGGCTGAAGCCCGCGATGACCAGGCCGAAGGCCGTGAGCGGCATGCGCCGGCCCAGGCCGGCAAGGCTCTCCACGGTGCTCGACACGGCGCCGCTTTTCAGCGCCACGCCGCCCAGCAGCAGGAAGATTGCGCCCTTGGTCACGCCGTGGTTGAGCAGGTGGACGATCGAGCCGGTGAGACTCGCCTGGTTCTCCACGCCGATCCCGAGGGTGATGTAGCCGACCTGCGCGACGCTGGAATAGGCGAACAGGCGCTTCACGTCGCGCTCGAACAGCGCCACCACCGACGCGGTCACCATGGCCGCCACCGACAGCGCGATG
>DASUUN010000060.1:0-5778 GCA_036374055.1 Burkholderiales bacterium | reverse complement strand
TAGAGAAGTGAACAGAAACCCTGATTGCTGACGGCTGAGCACTGAGCCGTCGGCGCGAAGGACGTAGATGCTGCCCTTGTCCGCTTCCTTTCGCGGACCGCCAGCGAGGGCAAGATAGTCGCTGATGCCTTTTTCAGGCCGATAGACGAACGAAGACTCGTTGAACACCGTCCCAAAGACGGTAACCATCGACGGCTGCTGCGGAACGAATAGGCGGTCGCCGTCTTCGAGGGCCATGTCGGGAAGGTCAGCGAGGGTGGCGTCGCGGGGCATCTCGAGGACGATGCGGCCGGAGGGCTTGAGGGTGCGGAGGCGGGAGACGAGGGTTTGCTGGGCGGTGGCTTCGGCCTTTAGAGAGGCGGCGTCCTCGGTGGAGATGACGTTCTGGGCGCGGGTGAAGGCGGCGCGCTGGACGTCTTGTTCCAATCGGTTGATGGCTTCCTGAAGGCGGACTTCCTGGTCGCGGCGGGTGGATTCGCGGTTGAGCTCGGCGCCGAAGAGGTAGGCCTTGGGGGTGACGCCGCCGACGCGGGTCACGAGCTGACGCAGGGTCTCGCCGGGCTGGGCCTGGTAGACGCCGGCGAAGTTGAATTCGCCTTCGAGCCGCACGACGACGGGGCGGCGCATGGCGGGGGCGGCGACGTCGCTCTTGCTGAACACGGTGACGATGTCGCCGGGCAGGAGCGCGATGTTGTTGGCGGAGTCGTTCTCGAGCACCGCCTTGCCCAGGTTGAACGGGATCAGGGTGGTGGTGAGGTCGTCTTTCTTCTGGCGCTCGATGACGGCGTAGTCCCAGTTGATCTCGTCGGCGAGGCGGCGCACGGCGGCGGCGAGCTGGCCCTGCTGGACGGAGTCGACGCGCACGGCGAGGTTCTTGCGCTGGTAGTAGTCCGGGGTGATGAGCGCTTCCTTGTCCGGGATCAGGTCGCGGATGCGCATGCCGCTCTGGAAGGGGTAGCGCAAAGGCGTAGCGACGTTGCCGCGCAGGGTGACGGCGTTCTCGAAGCGCGGCGAGATGCTGAAGACGGAGACGAGGTCGCCGTCCTGGATGGTGCGGGCGAGGCCGCCCAATGTGAGGGAGAACTGGTCGACCACGCGGGTCTCGCGGTCCTGGATGCGCTCGATGTTGGCGGTGCGCGTCTGCGCGGTGGTGGTGAGGCCGCCGGCGTAGTCGAGGAGCGTGGCCATGGCGGTGGGGCCCTTCAGCTCGTAGATCGCCGGGTTCTTCACCGCGCCGCTGATGGCGGCGAGCGGGCCGACGGGCGGGAAGTAGATGACGTCGCCCGGCAGGAGGGCGGCGTCCTTGGCCTTGTCGCCACGCAGGAGGAGGTCGTAGACGTCGAACTCGGTGACGGTCTGGTTGCCGCGCTTGAGCTGGATCGCGCGCATGGAGCCGCGCGTGGAGGGGCCGCCGGCGGCGAAGATGGCGTTCACCAGGGTGGAGAGGCTGCTCACGGTGTAGGCGCCGGGGCGGCGCGCCTGGCCGACGACGAAGATCTGCACCGAGCGGAGCTGCCCCATGGTGACGAGCAGCTCGAAGTTGCGGAAGTTGCGGCTCACCGCGATGCGCACGTGCTCGGTGAGGTCCTTGTACTGCACGCCCGCCACCGGCACCGAGCCCACGCGCGGGATGTTGATCATGCCGTTGCGGTCGACGGTGGCGCGGTAGTCGACGTCGATCTGGCCCCAGGCGCGGATCAGCAGCTCGTCGCCCGGGCCGATGATGTAGTTGGGCGTGACCGGGATGTTCTCCACCGGCGCGAAGGTGGAGGGCGCGCGCTGGAAGAGGTTGTAGCCGTAGAGCGGCAGGCGCTGGCCGATGCTCTGCGCGATGAAGTCCTGGAAGTCGTTGCTCTCGGCGCTGGTGTCGGGGGCCGGCGCGGCGGCGGGCTCGGCGGCGGCGGGCCGGGCCTGGGGCGCCGGGAGCACGGGCGCGGTGTTCGTGATGGTCGGGGTCTGCACCTGCGGGAGCTGGATCGCGGGGGCGGAAGGCGCGGCGCCTTCCTGCGCCAGAGCGAAGCCGTATGCGAAGACCAGGACGCCGCACGCGGCGTGGCCCGCGAACGCGGCGGCGCGCAGTAGCTTTCTGACCATCGGTGCTGCCTCCCTTACTGCGAATGGAACGGACGCGGCGGACCCCTCGGCCGCCGGTGGGTACACGCTTGGGATTGTTGTTCGGAACCCGGGGGGATTATAGGCCCGGGACGCAGGGGAAGACGCGCCCGGCGGGGCCGTTCGTCGGTTTAAAGCTTGTAATTCCTACGAGTTTGGACCCGGCCCGCCGGCTAGGGCAACTGCGGGAGGAGGAGGGGGACGTCCTGCCAGGTGGGGGCGGGGACTTCGATGTGCACGATCTCGACCGAGCGCAGGTATTCGTCGTACTGCTCGATCAGGCCACGGATGAGGTCGAACTCGGCGCCTTCGCTGGCTTCGGCGATCTGGCGGCCGAGGGTGGTGATGTGGCTGAAGCCGTAGGGTTCGCCCAGGGCGCGCATGCGCTGGCCGAGCATGCGCAGGCGGATCGAGTCCTCGGTCTGGAGCGCGACGCGCAGGGACTCGATGTCCTGCTGGCGCCGGTGCAGGAAGGGCGCCACCAGGTCGGCGATGTCGCGCGTGACGCGCGCCTTGGGGTTCATGGCAGGTAGGTCATCGCCCAGCCGATGAAGCCGAGCGCGCCCATGAGGCCGATGAGGGCGCCGGTGACGCGGTGGCGCATCAGCGCGACCACCACGGCGTGGATGCCGGTGAGCGCCTGCCCGCCGAAGCGGCCGATCGAAAAGCAGCCTGTCATCGCATGGCTTTCGCGAAGGAGATGGCGCAAGGTAGCCCGCGCAGGCGCGCGGCGCAGGGGACTGCTGCATGGCCAGCATCAGGTTTTACGTCTTCATCAGGGAACGTCAGACCCTCTTTACGGTTGCTGTCGCGGCGAAGTAGCGAAAGTCGGGGCGCTGACCCAACCGCCGGCCGGCCTTTGCCAGCCAGCGCGGGTGCAGGTAATGTGCGCGCATAACCTGTCTATAAGGGGAGGGGTTATGCGCGCAACGATTCGGGTAGCGGCGCTCGCCGCGGTCCTGGCCATCGCGCCGGCCGTTGCCGCGGCGCAATCCAAGAACCTCGCGCCCGGCTTCACCGATCTGCCCAAGGACGCCCTGGTGGCGATCATGCCGGCGGACATCGAGCTTTTCTCGATGAGCGCGGGCGGGGTGCTGGAGCCCAAGGCGGACTGGACCGAGGCCGCCACCAAGCACTTCCGCGCCGCGCTGGTCGCCAAGAACAAGCAGCTCGGGCTGCAAAGCAAGGAGGTGTCGGAGCAGGACGCCGACGAGCTCGCCGAGGTCAACGCGCTGCATGCCGCGGTCGCGCAGGCCATCGCCCTGCACCACTTCGGCCCGCTCGGGCTGCCGACCAAGGACGGAAAGCTCGACTGGTCGCTGGCCGAGGCGGTGCGTCCGGTCAAGGCGGCCACCGGCGCGCGCTACGCGCTCTTCAGCTGGGTGCGCGACAGCTACGCCAGCGCCGAGCGCAAGGCGGCGATGATCGGCATGGCGCTGCTGGGAATCGGCATCCCGATGGGCCAGCAGACCGGCTACGCCTCGCTCGTCGACCTGGAGACCGGCCAGGTGCTGTGGTTCAACCGGCTCGCGCGCCCGAGCGGCGACCTGCGCGAGCCCGAGCCGGCCGCCGAGACGGTCGAGGCGCTGCTTTCCAGCTTCCCGGTCGCGAAGTGAAGCGCCGGGCGCTCCTCGGCGCCGGCTGCGCGGCCTGCGCGCTGCTGATGGCCGGGGCAGCGCGCGGACAGTCCGCCTGGCAGATGCCGGCGCGCTTCACCCGCCCGCAGACCGATACCGACGAAGGCGGGCTGTGGGCGATGATGGACCGCGAGGAGACGCGCCTGCGCCGCAGCCCGTTCGCCTTGCGCGACGCGAAGCTGCGCGCCTACGTGCAGGACATCGCCTGCCGGCTGGCGGGCGAGCATTGCCCGGACGTGCGCGTGCACCTCGTGCACACGCCGTTCTTCAACGCCTCGATGGCGCCCAACGGCATGATGCAGGTGTGGAGCGGCCTGATGCTGCGCGTCGACAACGAGGCGCAGCTCGCCGCCGTGCTCGGCCACGAGATCGGCCACTACCTCGCCCGCCACAGCGTGGAGCGGCTGCGCGATGCGAAAAGCCGCGCCGCCTTCGGCCAGGTGCTGGGACTCTTCGGGCTGGTCGGCGCGGTCGGGCAGCTTGGCGTGCTCGCCGGCATGTTCGCCTATGGCCAGGAGCACGAGCGCGAGGCCGACCGCATCGGCGTCGCGCTGATGCACAAGGCGGGCTACGACGCGGCCGAGGCGGCCAAGGTGTGGGAGAACCTGCTGCTCGAGATCCGCGCCCGTCCCGGCGGCGAGCAGGCGAGCCCGCTCTTCGCCACGCACCCGCCGGCCGCCGAGCGCCAGGAGGCGCTCGCGGAGCTCGCCAAGGCCACGCCCGGCGGCACGACGAACGAGGCCGCCTGGCGCGATCAGGTGGCGCGCTACCTGCCCGAGTGGCTCGCCGACGAGGTGAAGCGTGGACAGCACGAGGAAAGCCTCGAGCTGCTCAGGCGCCTGATGGCGCGCTCGCCCGGCGAGGCGGCCTTTGCCGCGGCGCGCGGCGAGGTGTACCGGCTGCGCGGCAAGGAAGGCGACGCCGAGCTTGCGCTCGCCGACTACCGCGCTGCGCTCGCCGCGGGCGGCGAGCCGCCGGAGACGCACCGCGGCATCGGTTTGCTCCACCGCGCGCGCCAGGAGGCGGCGCTGGCGCGCGCCAGCTTCGAGCAGTACCTGCAGAAGGCGCCGCAGGCGCCGGACGCCGCGATGATCAAGAGCTACCTGGAGGAGTTGCCAAAATGAGAACCCTGCTGATCGCCGTGCTGCTTGCCTTTCTTGCCGGCTGCGCCACGGTTTCCAAGATGGAGACCGGCGAGCAGACGCTGGGCGAGCGCCTGCTCGTCACGCTTGAAGGGCCGTGGAACCGCGTCGAGGCGCCCGGGCTCGGTCCCGCGCAGATCTGGACCATGGAGGGCCTGCCGGTGGACCAGCTCATGGTCTATTCGGGGATCAAGAACGAGGAGCTCGTGCATGCCGGCGGCGCCTCGGGCGGCGAGCGCAAGGACTTCGCGTTCCGCTCCGGCATGCAGCCCCACGAGATGGTGGCGATGTTCGAGGGCATGCTGACGCGCGACGGCTCGCAGTTCAAGCTGGCAAAGCTCGAGCCGGCGGCCTTCGCCGGCGCCAAGGGGTTTCGCTTCGAGTACTCCGTAATCCGGCGCAAGGACAACGTGGTGCTCTCCGGCGTCGGGTTCGGCGCGGTAAGCAACGGCGAGCTCTTCGCGCTGCTCTACCACGCGCCGCGGCTGACGTTCTTCCCGCGGCATCAGGCGCGCGTGGAGCAGATGGCGCGCAGCGCGAAGCTGAAGCTGCCCGCGCTCTGAGCCCTACATCTTCAGCGCCGCCGGCAGCCAGAGCGCCAGGGCCGGGAAGGCGACCAGCAGCACGATGAGGACGAAGTCCGCGGCGAGGAAGGGCAGGGTGCCGCGGTAGATCTTGGCGGCCGGGATGTCGGGGTTCTGCGCCTGGATCACGAACACCGTGAGCCCCACGGGCGGGCTGATGAGGCCGATGGTGGCCATCACGGTGACGAAGATGCCGAACCACACCGCGTCGTAGCCGATGCTCGCCATGAGCGGCAGGATCACCGGCACGGTGATGAGGATGGTGCTCACCTCCTCGAGGAAGGTGCCGAGCAGGAAGTACAG
>DASUUN010000059.1:0-3746 GCA_036374055.1 Burkholderiales bacterium | reverse complement strand
GCCGCGGTGGTGTCGCTGCTGGTCGGCGGCATCCTCGCCATCGGCGTGGTCCTCACCCGCTGGCAGGCGGTGCACCTGCTGCCGCCCGACCTGTTCTACCAGGTGCTCACCGCCCACGGCATCAACATGCTGATCTTCTGGATCATCTTCTTCGAGATGGCGGTGCTGTACTTCGCCGGCTCGACGCTGCTCAAGGCGCGCCTGGCCACGCCCAGGATCGCCTGGGCCGGCTTCTGGCTGATGGTCCTCGGAGCCCTGGTGAACAACTACTCGGTGTTCCGCGGCGACTCCAGCGTCATGTTCACCTCCTACGCGCCGATGGGCGCGCACCCGACCTTCTACCTGGGCCTGATCCTGTTCGCGGTCGGCGCGCTCGTCAGCTGCTTCGTGTTCTTCGGCACGCTGGTGATCGCGCGCGCCGAGCGCACCTACCGCAACTCGATCCCGCTGGTGACCTTCGGCGCCATGACCGCGGCGATCATCGCGGTATTCACCATCGCCGCCGGCGCGATCATCCTCATCCCCACCTTCCTGTGGTCGGTGGGGCTGGTCGAGCACATCGACTCGCTCATGTACAAGACGGTGTGGTGGGCCTTCGGCCACTCCTCGCAGCAGGTTAACGTCAGCGCGCACGTCGCCGTGTGGTACGCGGTGGCGGCGATCGTGTTCGGCGCGAAGCCGCTGTCCGAGAAGGTGAGCCGCACCGCGTTCCTGCTCTACATCCTGTTCCTGCAGCTGGCGAGCGCGCACCACCTGCTCACCGATCCGGGCCTCACTTCCAACTGGAAGATCTTCAACACGAGCTACGCCATGTACCTCGCGGTGCTCGCCTCCATGGTGCACGGGCTCACGGTGCCGGGCTCGATCGAGGCGGCGCAGCGCAAGAAGGGCTACACGCAGGGCCTGTTCCAGTGGCTGCGCAAGGCGCCCTGGGGCAACCCGGTGTTCTCGTCGATGTTCATCTCGCTCATCGGCTTCGGCTTCCTGGGCGGCATCTCGGGCGTGATGATGGGCACCGAGCAGCTCAACCTCATCATCCACAACACCATCTACGTGCCGGGGCATTTCCACGCCACGGTGGTGGTGGGCACCTCGCTCGCCTTCATGGGGCTCACCTACTTCCTCATCCCGGTGGTGTTCCGGCGCGAGCTGATGTTCCCGGGCATGGCGAAATGGCAGCCGTACGTGTTCGGCCTGGGCATGAGCGCGGTGTCGCTGTTCCTGATGGGCGCGGGCACGCTGGGCGTGCCACGCCGGCACTGGGACATCGGCTTCGCCGGCAACCTCTTCCCGCACGAGTTCCCGGGCGCGGCCTGGCTGATGATGGCGCTGGCCGGCATCACCGGCATCATCGCGGTGGTCGGCGGCGGCATGTACCTCGCCATCACGGTGGGCTCGGTGTTCTTCGGCAAGAGGATCACCACCCCCGGCTTCCAGCACGTGCGCGTGCGCGAAGGCATGGCGGCCCCCGCTGCGGTTTCACCCGTGATTTCCTCTCACGGGTCAGCCACGGCCGGCGGGCTCGTGGCGCCCGGCACCTTCGTGCTGGCGCTGGTGTTCCTGACCGCCTTCGTCCTGTACTACTTCATCAACTGGAAGTACCTGTCCACGGTGTGGCCGCTCAGGTAGCGCCATGAAGGCGGTCCTCAATCTCTTCAAGGTCAGGATCGGCGTGGCGATCGCCCTGGCGGCCGCCGCCGGCCTGGCCGTTGAAGGGGGGTCGAAACCGGGCTTCCTCCAGGGCATGATCCTGGTCCTCGGCGTGCTCGTCGCCTCTGCCGCGGCGGGCGCCTTCAACCAGTACGTCGAGCACGACCTCGACCGGCGCATGGCGCGCACGCGCAACCGGCCGTTCGTCACCGGTACGCTCAAGCACGGTCCGTTCTGGCTCTGGGTGATCGGCGCGATGCTGCTCGCTTCCGTCGCCGCCGCCACGCTCGCCTCGAACGCGGCGGCAGGCCTTTACGTCTTCCTGGGCGCCTTCACCTACGGCGTGGTGTACACCGTGTGGCTCAAGCGGCGCACCTGGTGGAACATCGTCGTCGGGGGGCTGGCGGGCAGCTTCGCGGTGCTCGCCGGCGCCGCCGCGGTCTCCCCCACCCCCGGGCCGGAAGCGCTGGCGCTCGCGGTGGTGCTGTTCCTCTGGACGCCGCCGCATTTCTGGAGCCTGGCCATCGCCTGCCGCGACGACTACGCCGCCGCCGGCGTGCCGATGCTGCCGGTCGTGGTGGGCGATGCGCGCGCCGCGAAGGCCATCTACGCCAGCGCCTGGTTGCTGGTCCTGGTTTCTCTCGTCCCCGGCTTTTTCAACCTGGGATTGCCGTACCTCGCGTCCGCCGCTGCAGGAGGGATCTTCTTCCTCCTCCGCTGCAAGGCCCTCGTGCAGCGGCCGGGCCGAGACACCGCGCGCGCTGCCTTCCTCGCCTCGCTGGTGCAGCTGAGCGCCGTGCTGCTCGGGGCGATGCTCGATGCGTTGGTTTAGTTTTCTTCTTTTCTTTCTTTCCTTCACAGCTCTCGCTTTCGATGAAAAAGAGGCACTGAAGGAAAGCCAGGCGGCGATCGGCCGGCAAGTCGGCGACTACCGCTTCACCGACAGCGAAGGCCGCGTTGCGAGCCTCGCCGCGCTGCGCGGCAAGCCGCTGGTGGTGAGCTTCGTCTACACCGGCTGCTTCCAGGTATGCCCGGCGAGCACCCAGTTCCTCGCCAAGGCGGTGGCGGAAGCCGAACGCACGCTCGGGCCGGGAAGCTTCCGCGTGGCGACCATCGGCTTCAACCTGCCCTTCGACAGCCCGGCGGCGATGCAGGATTTCCGCCGCAAGTTCGGCCTCGCCTCGCCGCACTGGCTTTTCCTCACGCCCGAAGCCGGCACGCTCGAGCGCCTCACCGGCGACTTCGGCTTCCGCTACGAGGCCACGCCCGCGGGCTTCGACCACCTGCTGCAGGCGAGCATCGTCGACGCACAGGGCCGCATCTACCGCCAGGTCTACGGCGATTCCTTCGACATCCCGCAGTTCGTCGGCCCGCTGCTGCAGCTCGCGCAGAACAAGCCCGTGCCGCAGGGCAACCTCGCCGCGCTATGGGACCAGGTGAAGCTCCTGTGCACCGTGTACGACCCCAGCGCCGGACGCTACCGCCTCAACTACGCGGTGTTCGTGCAGATCTTCGTCGGCGCCACGGTGATCCTCGGTGCCGTTGCGTTCGTCGGCTTCGGCTGGCGTCGCCGCAACGGTTGACTCACATCAAACCGGCGGCCCGGGCCGCGGCCTAGCATCAATCGTGCGGCGCATACACCTGATCGGGCAGTGGTTTTTCATGAGGGTGGAGCACGTGTTCAACCTCGCCTTCGGCGACCGGCTGAATCCGCTCTACTACCTCGGGCCGATCTCGTACTACCTGATGTGGCTGGTGGTGATCAGCGGGCTGTACCTGTACGCGTTCTTCGAAACCAGCGTGACGGGTGCCTACGACTCGGTGGAGGCGCTGACCCACGGGCAATGGTGGGCGGGCGGGGTGCTGCGCTCGGTGCACCGCTACGCCTCCGACGGCGTCGTGATCACGATGCTGCTGCACGTGGCGCGGCACTGGAGCTTCGACCGCTACCGCGGCTTCCGCTGGTTTTCCTGGGTGAGCGGCGCGCTGGTGCTCGCGCTGGTGTACGTCTCGGGGATCAACGGCTACATGCTGCCGTGGGACCGCCTGTCGCAGTTCGTGGTGGTGGCGACCGCGGAGTGGTTCGACTGGCTGCC
>DASUUN010000058.1:0-4991 GCA_036374055.1 Burkholderiales bacterium | reverse complement strand
TGAGGAGCTTCTCGCCGGTTTCCATGATGGCGTGGATCTCGCCCTTGAGCACGATGATGTAGTCGACCGTGCTGGTCTTGTGCATCATCGGGTCGCTCGAGGCGCGGTCCTTGGCGTGGCCCGCGCCGATCGACTGAAACGCCGCCTTCGCGTCCGCGCCCTGGCGCCAGGCGGCGTCGGGCGGGAACTCGACGATCCGCAGGAGGGTGCCGTTCTTCGGCGGCTCCAGGCGCACCGGCCGGTCGGCGGCGTCGCGGTCCCCGGCGTTGCTCGCCGGCGCCGCGCCGGTCTCCCACAGGTCGGTGAGGGCGAGGCCGGGCATCGAGGCCATCTCCTTCACGTTCGGGGCGAGCCCGTCGGCGATGAAGGTGGACCTGCCCCCGGCGTCGTGCCCGGTGAGGACGCGCCGGACCCGCCAGATCATGCGACCGCGTCGCTCGGCGCGATGGTCTTGCGCGACTTCACACCGGAGTCCGGCGCGAGGTGGAAGTCCCACTCCAGCTTGAGGAACGGATTGGGCATGCCGAGCTTCCTGGCTTCCTCGGCCGAGTCCACCTTCTGGTACTTGCCGATGAGGGAGTCCTTCACGGCGAACACCGCGTCGGAGTCGAGGTACGGATCGCCCTCGACGAACACGTGGGTGATGACCTGCTGGTATCCCGGCGCCGAGACGATGGCGTGCATGTGCGCCGGGCGCATCGGGTGGCGCCCCATGGCGCGCAGCAGCTCGCCGACCGGCCCGTCGGTCGGCACGCCGTAGAACTTCGGTTTGTAGGTCTTGAAGGCGTATTCGCCCTTGGCGTTGGCCTTGACCCGGCCGCGCAGCTCGAACTCGGAATCCGGCTCCTGCACGTCGTAGATGCCGTCGGCCTTCGCCTGCCAGATGTCGAGCGTGGCGTTGGCAACCGGCTTGCCGTCGGTCGACAGGATGCGGCCGCTGACCCAGGTGTCCTCGCCCTTGAGGCTGGCGCCTACGCGCAGGTCTGCGCCGTAGTCGAACTCGGGCGCGCCGTGGGCAAAGAAGGGTCCCAGCACCGTCGCTTCGGTCGCCCCGGGGGCGGTCTTGTGGTTGAGCGCGACCACCATCATCGACAGGCCGAGCACGTCGGACAGCAGGATGAACTCCTGGCGCTTGTCGTCGCACTTCTGGCCGGTGGCGGTGAGGAACTTGATGCCTTCGAACCATTCCTCCTCCGTGAGCTCGACCTCGCGCGCGAAAGCGTGCACGTGCTTGACCAGGCTGGTGATGACCTGCCGGAAGCGCGGGTTGCTGGCGTCCTTGAGCCGCGCGATGACTGCATCGGTGAGCGTGTCTTCGTTGAACTGGCGCATGTCTTACCTCCTCGATGGCCAAGTGTATTATCAAAACGGCCATGAAACTCGTCACGTTTCGGATTGGGACGCGTCCCCCCGCGGCGGGCGCCCTGGACGGCGACCAGGTGGTCGACCTGCAGATCCCCAGCGTTCTTTCCATCGTGGAAGCCGGGCAGAACGGGCTGGACCGGGCCGCCGAAGCGCTCAAGCGCCGCGCCGCGACCTTCCCCATCGCGCAGGCGACGCTGCTGGCGCCGATCCCGCAGCCGCCGCAGATGCGCGACTTCCTGTGCTTCGAGAAGCACCTGGTGCAGGCGTTCGAGGCGGTGGCGAAGCTGCGCGGCACCGACCCGCGCGTGCCGAAGGCCTGGTACGAGCGGCCGATCTTCTACCACCCCAACCGCTTCAACGTCTGCGGCACCGGCGCCGACGTGCCCTGGCCCGCCTTCAGCGAGCGCATGGACTTCGAGCTCGAGTTCGGCTGCTGGATCGGCAGGCCGGGCAAGGACATCCCGAAGGAGCGGGCGCGCGAGCACATCTTCGGCTACAGCATCTTCAACGATTTCTCGGCGCGCGACGAGCAGGCGAAGGAGATGGCGGGGCAGCTCGGCCCGGGCAAGGGCAAGGACTTCGACAACTCCAACGTCCTGGGCCCCTGCCTGGTGACCGCCGACGAGCTGAAGGATCCCTACAGCCTCGAGATGAAAGTGCGCGTGAACGGCGAGGAGTGGGGGCGCGGCAACTCGCGCGACATGCACTGGAGGTTCGAGGACTGCATCGCCCACGCCTCGCGCGCCGAAACCCTGCACCCGGGCGAATTCTTCGGCTCCGGCACCGTGGGCAACGGCTGCGGACTGGAGCAGATGCGCTTCCTGCAGCCGGGCGACGTGGTCGAGCTCGAGGTGGAGGGCATCGGGGTTCTGCGCAACAGGCTGGTGAAGTGAAGCGCGTCGCCATCGTCACCGGCGCCGCCAAGCCCGACAGCATCGGCTTCGCGGTGGCCCAGGGGCTGATCGAGGAGGGCTGCGAAGTGGTCGTGGCCGACCTCTACGCCGAGGGCTTCGCCGCTTTCCCGGGGTTGTGCGTAAAGACCGACGTCGCGGATCCGCTTGCGGTCGAGGAAATGACGCGGCAGGCTGCCCAGAGGCACGGGCGCATCGACATTCTGGTCAATTGCGTGGGCGGCAGTTGGGGCATCACCGAGCAGGACCTCAGGTCGCCGCCGCGGCGCGGGTTCCTCGGCCTGACCAACTGCGAGCTCGCCGACTGGCGCACCATCCTCGCGGCCAACCTCGACAGCGCCTTCTACTGCTGCCGCGCAGCGGCGCCGTACCTGAAGCGGCAGGGCGGCGCGATCGTCAACATCGCCTCCGTGGCCGCGCGCAAGGGCATTCCGCCCGGCGCGGAAGGCTCGAGCGGCCCTTATGCCGTGGCGAAGGCCGGGATCATGGCCATGACCCGCCAGCTCGCCCTCGAGCTCGGGGAATTCGGCGTTCGGGTGAACTGCGTGGCGCCCGGGGTCATCGCCAGCGGGCGGCTGCGCCGAGTCATGGAGATCTCCGGAAAAGGCAAAGGCCCCGAAGGCCCGCTGTCGCAGATCCCGATGGGGCGCGTGGGCACCGTCGCCGAAACCGCGGCGCTGGTCGTGGCCCTGTGCACCGAAGACGCCGCCTACATGACCGGCGTGAACGTGGACGTCAACGGCGCCTCGTACTCGGCGTAGCTCTTCCGTCGACGATTCGTCGCAGCGGATAGCGACACGCTAATCAGCGGCGCACTACAACGGCACGTGGCCGCATCCCTAGCATGTCCGGTTTCCCAGGTTCTTTCCGGAGATCGCGAAATGAAACATGCATTGGCAATCGTACTGGCGGCCGCCCTCGGGGGCATGGCGGCCAGCGCGGCGGCGCAGGCGCCGGCTTTCCGTCACGAAGCGTCGCTGTTCGGCTCGTGGGACGACCGTGACGAGCCCGAGAAGCAGGAAATCCTCAACCTCAACCTGCGCTACGGCTATTTCGTCTCGCCGCAGGCGCTCGCCATCCTGTCCCTGTC
This sequence comes from Burkholderiales bacterium, assembly GCA_036374055.1. Taxonomy (GTDB): domain Bacteria; phylum Pseudomonadota; class Gammaproteobacteria; order Burkholderiales; family SG8-39; genus SCGC-AG-212-J23. Next base: position 1,625 of record DASUUN010000058.1, on the reverse strand, counting down.
GCGCCTTTCGGTGGACGACAGCTCGGGAGACGCGGCGACCACGACTGTGCTGCTGGGCGCCAAGTACTATTTCGGCGAACTGCGCCGGCAGAGCCTGGTCCCCTTCGTGGATGGCGGCGTCGGCTTCACGCATATCGACACCGGGGTCGACGACGGCACCGACCTCACCTGGGAGTTCGGCGGCGGCGTGGCCCTGTTCTTCACCGAGAGCACGTCGGTCGACGCGGGGCTGCGCTTCTACAACACGGACACGGACGTGCGCTCCAAGGGCATCCGCGGGTTCCTCGGCCTGACGACGCGCTTCTAATCCTCTAACATCGCAGCCCCATGGGTCTCCGGGGGCTGCGGGGAAGGCGGGCGCTGGTGACCGGCGCGGCGAGCGGCATCGGCCACGCGGTTGTCGAGCGCCTCAAGCGCGAGGGCGTCGAGGCCTTCGGCGCCGACATCCACGGCGCGCACGGCGTGCTGGTCGCCGACCTGACCGACGCCGACGAGGTCGAAAGGCTGGCCGCGCGCGTCGGGGCGGTCGATTTCCTGGTGAACGCCGCCGGCGGCCCGGTGGCCCCGTCGCGTGCGCAGACGCTGCCCGCGCTGCCGCGGGGCTCGCTTGCGCTGGAGGACCTCGACGAGAAGCAGTGGAGCCGCGTGATCGCGGCGAACCTCACCACCGCGTTCCTCGTATGCCGGGAGTTCGCCCCCGGCATGAAAGCGCGCCGCTTCGGGCGCGTCGTCAACTTCGCCTCGATCGCCGCGCGCCGCGGCAGCGACCGCGTCGGCGTGCACTACGCCGCCGCCAAGGGCGGCATCATCGGCCTCACCAAGACCCTGGCGCTCGAGCTCGGGCCGCACAACGTCACCGTGAACGCCATCGCCCCCGGTTTCATCAAGACGCCCCGGATAGAGGAGTCGGGCTGGGGCGATGTGTCGCAGGCTTTCATCGATTCGCTCCCCCTGCGAAGAGCAGGCAGACCCGACGACATCGCGGGCGTCGTAGCGATGCTTTGCTCCGAAGCCGGCGCCTACGTGTCGGGCGCCACCATCGACGTCAACGGCGGCTGGTACTTCGGCCCCTGATTCGACTCGAATATTCCCGCTGACGCGGACTTTTCGCGTGTCGCCTCTGTTGGCGCCGGTATAGCGGCCACGATAAGGGGCGATGGCATGAGGCAGGCGAGGTTCGGAGCGCTGCGGGGGGAGGCGGCCAGGTACTCGCGCCCCGCGACGCAGAAAGAGGCCGCCATGCTGGAGGCCGCCACCCGGCTGTTCGGCGAAAAGGGCTACGAGGCGACGCGCACGGCCGACATTGCCGCCGCCGCGGGCGTCACCGAGCGTACGCTGTTCCGCTATTTCCGGTCCAAGGAAAAGCTCTACCGGCGCGTCCTGTTTCCGGCGCTGCTCGCGGCCGCGGTGCCACCGGCGCTCATGAACGCGGGGCAGCTGTTCGGAACCGACGGACCGTCCGCGGAAGATTGGCATCGCCGCGTGCTCACCCTGCGCGTCGCAGCGGCGAAGCAGTCGGCGCCGCAGTACCGCCTGCTGATCGCAAGCGTGATGAACGACGAGGAAGTGCGCCGCCGCGTGATCGGCATCTGGAAGGAGCACGTGCTGCAGCCGCTGCTCGGTAC
>DASUUN010000057.1:0-15916 GCA_036374055.1 Burkholderiales bacterium | reverse complement strand
ACGGTGCACGAGCAGGGCGCGGCCCACATGGCCGACGGCTATTCCCGCGTGTCGGGGCGTCACGGCGTGTGCATCGGCCAGAACGGCCCCGGCATCACCAATTTCGTCACCGCCATCGCCGCCGCGTACTGGGCGCACTCGCCGGTGATCGCGATCACGCCCGAGACCGGCTCGATGTCGATCGGGCTGGGCGGCTTCCAGGAAACCGACCAGCTGCCGATCTTCTCGAAGATCACCAAGTTCCAGGCGCACATCAACAACCCGGCGCGCATGGCGGAGCTGTCGGCGCGCGCTTTCGACCGTGCCCTGCTCGAGCTGGGGCCGGCGCAGATCAACATCCCGCGCGACTATTTCTACGGCGAGATCGAGTGCGAGATCCCGCAGCCCATCCGCATCGCGCGCGGCGCGGGCGGCGCGCGCGACCTCGATGCGGCCGCGGAGCTGCTGGCGCAGGCGCGCTTCCCGGTGATCATCGCCGGCGGCGGCGTGATCAGCGCCGAGGGCGTGCAGGCCTGCGTGCAGCTCGCCGAGGCGCTGGGCGCGCCGGTGGTCAACTCCTACCTGCACAACGATTCGTTCCCGGCGAGCCACCCGCTCGCCTGCGGCCCCTTGGGCTACCACGGATCCAAGGCCGCGATGAAGGTGATCAACAAGGCCGACGTGGTGCTCGCCCTGGGCTCGCGCCTCGGCCCCTTCGGCACGCTGCCGCAGTACGGCTTCGACTACTGGCCGCAGAACGCCAGGCTGATCCAGATCGACGCCGACGCCAAGGTGCTCGGCCTGGTGAAGAAGACCGCGGTCGCCGTGTGCGGCGATGCCCGCGAGGCGGCCGAAGCATTGGTTTCGAGACTCAACCAGAAGAAACTCGTTGCGAGGAAGGACGAGATCGCCAAAATCGTGCAGGCGGAAAAGCAGGCCTGGCGCGAGGAGCTCGCGAGCTGGGACCAGGAGAAGGATGCCTGGAGCCTGGAGGTGGCGAAGGACTCGAAGTACATGCATCCCCGGCAGATGCTGCGCGAGCTGGAGAAGGCGATGCCGGCCGACGCCATGGTGTCCACCGACATCGGCAACATCTGCCAGGTGGCCAACAGCTACCTGAGGTTCGAGCGCCCGCGCAGCATGTTCGGCGCGATGATGTTCGGCAACTGCGGGTACGCCTTCCCGACCATGATCGGCTGCAAGGTGGCGGCGCCGGATCGCAGCGCCATCGCCTACGTGGGCGACGGCGCCTGGGGCATGAGCTTCGGCGAGCTGCTCACCTGCGTGCGCGAGAAGATCCCGGTCACCGCCGTGGTGTTCAACAATGAGCAGTGGGGCGCCGAGAAGAAGAACCACGTCGACTTTTATTCGAACCGCTTCCTCGGCGTGAACCTCGAGAACCCGAGCTTCGCCGGCATCGCGAAGGCGATGGGCGCCGAGGGCATCCGCGTGGACAAGGTGTCCGATGCCGGCGCCGCGCTGCGCGATGCCTGCAAGGCCCAGAAGGAGGGCAAGACCACGGTGGTGGAGATGATGTGCACGCGCGAGCTGGGCGACCCGTTCCGCCGCGACGCGCTCAAGCTTCCCAGGCGGATGCTGGACAAATACAAGGCTTATTCCGCCAAATAAGCGCAGCCAAAGGAGGAGGATCAGATGAAACACTTTGCATGGATGGTGCTTGGCCTGGCCGCGGCGTTCGGCGCCGTGGCGCAGGAGAAGTTCCCGGCGCGGCCGGTGGAATTCATCGTTCCCTGGGGCCCCGGCGGCGGCGCCGACCAGCTGGCGCGCAAGATGTCGCGCATGCTGGAGGCCGAGCTCAAGGTCTCGGTGCCGGTGCTCAACGTGCCGGGCGCGACCGGCGGCACCGGCATGACCAAGATGCTCGCTGCGCCGGCCGACGGCTACGCGATGTCGGTGTACATCGCCGACACGCACGCGCTGCTTGCCACGAGCAACCCGCGCTGGAAGGCCGACGACTTCGTGCCGCTGGGCATCATGATCCGGCAGCCCTCGGCACTGTTCGTCAAGGCCGACAGCCCGTACAAGACCTGGAACGACGTGGCGAAGGCGGCGAAGGCCGATCCCGGCAAGCTGAAGGTGGCGATCCTGGGCTTCGGCAGCGTCGACGACATGGCGCTCAAGTACATGGAGGGCAAGGGCCTGAAGTTCACCGGCGTGCCCTACGCGAAGCCCGGTGAGCGCTACACGGCGATTCTCGGCGGCCATGCCGACCTGCTGTACGAGCAGCCGGGCGACGTGCGCTCGTTCCTCGACTCCGGGCAGATGCGCGCGATCCTGATCTTCAACGAGCACCGCGTCGGCCCCGAGTTCGCCCAGGTCATGTCGTCGAAGGAGGCCGGGCTCGAGGTGTACCTGCCGCAGTTCCGCTCGGTGGTGGTGCGCGCCGGGCTCGAGCCGCAGCGCCTCAAGCTGCTCGCCGACGCCGTGGCCAAGGTGGCGGCCGATCCCGAGTACTACGCCTTCCTCAAGGACAGCCTGGCGCTGCGCGACAGCTTCATCCCGGCGGCCGCGGCGAAGAAATTCCTCGACGGGGAGCTCGCCGTGATGCGCCAGTTCGCGGAACAGCTGAAGAAGAAGTGACCGGCCGGCTCGCCCGCGCCGCGCCGTATGCGCTGTTGCTCGCGGTGGCGGGCGCGCTGTACGCCGCGGCGCTGCGCATCGAGTACATCGGCCCGGCCGAGCGCATCGGGCCGGACTTCTGGCCGCGCGCCATCCTCGGCCTGCTCGCCGCGGTGTGCGTCTACGAGATCGCCAAGAGCTTCCTCGCCGCCGGGGCGCGCTCCACCGGCGGCATGCTGCAGCACTTTCTTGACGAGGCCACGGGGGCGGAGGGCGAAGGCGCGCAGCGGCCGAGCTTCGCGCGCCTGGCGCTGGCGGTGGCCGCGACCCTGGGCTACGTGATGCTCGTCCCGGTGCTCGGCTTTTTCCTCGCCACCGCCGCCTACCTGGCGGGCTTCATCGCGCTCGGCGGCTATCGCCGCTGGGGCGTGGTGGCCGCTTGCAGCCTCGGCGGCAGCCTGGCGACGGTAGTGGTGTTCATGAAGGTGGTCTACGTATCTCTGCCGCTCGGCATGGGCCCGTTCCGCCTGCTGTCGATTGCGCTGCTCCAGGTGCTGGGCGTGCGCTAGGGCGGCATGGAGGTCCTTTCGCTCCTGGCCGCGGGCTTCCTGCAGGTGCTCGCCCCCGTGAACCTCGCCGCGCTGGCGGTCGGGCTGGTCCTCGGCCTGCTGGTGGCCGTGCTTCCCGGGCTGACGCTGGTGATGGGCGTGGTGCTCGCGCTGCCGTTCACGTACGCGATGGACATCACGCCGGCCATCATCCTGCTCACGGCGATGTACGTCACCGGCACCTACGGCGGCGCGCTGACGGCGATCCTGTTCCGCGTGCCGGGCGAGCCGATCGACGTGCCGCTGCTGTGGGACGGCTACACCATGGCGCGCCAGGGAATGCCCGCCAAGGCGCTGGGCTGGACGCTGTTCGCCGCGTTCTGGGGCGGCATGCTCGCGGCGTGCGTGATGGTGGGGTTCGCCGAGCCGGTGGCGCGTCTCGCGCTCACCCTGTCCACGCCGGAATACTTCGCCATCATCTTTTTCGGGCTGACCAGCGTGGTGGCGCTGGGCGGCGGCTCGATGAGCAACGCGCTCATCAGCCTGTGCCTCGGGCTGCTCATCTCGACCGTGGGCATCGAGGCCACCTACGGCGCCGAGCGCTTCGCGTTCGGCGTGCCGATGCTCACCGACGGCATCGAGTACCTGCTCGTGATGGTGGGCGCCTACGGCATCGGCGAAGTGTTCACGCGCCTGTACTACGGCTACGGCAGCGCCTCCATCGGGCGCATCGGCGCGCTTCGCACCCAGCTGCCCGGCCTGCGCGAGCTGGCCAGCGTCAAGGCGGCGCTCGCGCGCAGCTCGATCGTCGGCGTGCTGGTCGGACTGGTGCCGGGCGCCGGCGCTACCATCGCCTCCTTCGTTGCCTACGGCGCCGAGGCGCAGTACGGCCGGCGGCGCAAGGAGCTCGGCACGGGGATTCCGGAGGGCATCGTGGCGCCGCAGGCCGCGGCCACCTCGTCGGTGGGCGGGGCCATGATCCCGCTGCTCACCATGGGCATCCCGGGCAGCGGCGCCACCGCCATCATCCTGGGCGCGTTCCTGCTGCACGGCGTGCAGCCCGGCCCCCAGATCTTCACCAGCCCCGAGCAGTCGCAGATGGTCTACGCCGTGTTCGCCTCGATGTTCCTCGGCGTGCTCGGCATGTGCCTGCTCGGCTACTTCGCCATCAAGGCGCTGGTGCGCGTGCTCGAGTTCCCCGAGGCGGTGGTGTCGGCCTTCGTGGTGCTGTTCTGCTTCATCGGCGCGTTCGCGGCGCGCAACAACCTGTCGGACCTGTACGTGATCGCCGCCTTCGGCGTGCTCGGCTTCCTGTTCGAGCTGTGGCGCTTCCCGATCGCGCCGCTGGTGCTCGGCTCGATCCTCGGCCCGCTCGCCGAGACCACCTTCATGACCACCATGATCAGCTTCGGCAACGACTGGACGGTGTTCTTCACCCGCCCCGTGGCGGGGGCGGTGATGGCGCTTTCGCTGGTCGCGCTGCTCGTGCCGCTGCTCCGGCGCCTGAGGCGCCGGCGTACAATCGTCCCGCGATGATGGACGAGAACCCGGAGCGCGCCGCGGTCGCGGCGCTGGTGGCGCGGGCGCGTGCCGCGCAGGCGGCGTACGAGCGCTGCTCGCAGGCCGAGGTGGACGAGGTCGTCACCGCCGCCGGCTGGGCCATCGTCAGGCCGCAGAACAACCGCCGGCTCGCCGAGCGCGCGGTCGCCGACACCGGCCTGGGCAACGTCCCCGACAAGATCGCCAAGAACGAGCGCAAGACCCTGGGCCTGCTGCGCGACCTGCAGGGCGCGAGGAGCGTGGGCGTCATCGCCGAGCACCCCGAGCTCGGCCTGGTCGAGATCGCGCGGCCCGCGGGGGTGGTGGCCGCCCTCACCCCGTCGACCAATCCCGGCGCCACCCCGGCGAACAAGATCATCAACGCCCTGAAAGGCCGCAACGCGGTGATCGTCGCGCCCTCGCCGAAGGGCTGGAGCACCTGCGCCTTGCTGCTGGAGTTCATCCATGCCGAGCTCGGCAAGCTCGGCGTATCCGCGGACCTGGTCCAGATGCTGCCGGCGCCGGTCACCAAGGCGTCGACCCTCGAGCTCATGCGCCAGTGCGACCTGGTGGTGGCCACCGGCTCGCAGGCCAACGTGCGCGCCGCATACGCGTCGGGCACGCCGGCGGTGGGCGTGGGCCTGGGCAACGTCGCGGTGATCGTCGACGAGTCGGCCGACCTCGCCGACGCGGCGCGCAAGATCGCCGAATCGAAGTGCTTCGACAACGCCACCAGCTGCTCGTCGGAGAACTCTTTGGTTGTCCATGAGAGCATCTATGAAGCCATGGTCACGGCGCTGGCCAAAGCCGGCGGAGTCCTGCTGAATGCAGCAGAAAAGCGCAAGCTGCAGGCTGCCATGTGGCCGGGCGGGAAGCTGAGCGCGGACATCATGGCGCGGCCGGTGGAGGACATCCTGAAGGCCGCGGGGCTCGCGCCGCGCCCGGCGAAGTTCCTGATGGTGGAGGAAAACGGCATCGGCAGGGACAGCCCGTTCTCGGGCGAGAAGCTGTCGCTCGTGCTCGCCGTCTACCGGGCGCGCTCGTTCGAAGCGGCCTTCGACACGGTGCGGCGCATCTATGCCTACCAGGGCGCGGGCCATTCGGTCGGCATCCACACGCGCAACGACGCCCAGGTGCTGCGGCTTGGCCTGGAGATGCCCGCCGCCCGCGTGATCGTCAACCAGGCGCACGCCATCGCCAACGGCGGCGCGTACGACAACGGCCTGCCGTTCTCGCTGTCCATGGGCTGCGGCACCTGGGGCCGCAACTCGATCTCCGAGAACATGAACTACCGGCACTACCTCAACATCACGCGCATCGTGCGCCCGATCGCGCCGCGCGTGCCCACCGTCGAGGGACTGTTCGGCGAGTACCACCGCAAGCACGGCCGCTGATGCGCACCGTCCGCCACTACGTCGAGCTGCAGGCGCGCGAGCGCGCCGAGCGCACCTACCTCGTGGCGCCGGAAAGCGGCCGCAGCCTTACCTTCGCGGAGCTGCGCGACGAAGCGCGGAAGCTTTCGGGCTTCCTCGCCGCGCGCGGCCTGCGGCCGGGCGACAAGGTGGCCTTCTGCTGCGCCAACGGCCCCCAGACCGCGGTCATTTTCCTGGGCAGCATGTACGGCGGCTACGTGTCGGTGCCGCTCAACCTGGTGGCCCAGCCCTCGCACCTGGAATACGCGATCGGCCACTCGGGCTCGAGGCTCGTGTTCGCCGACCGGGACAACGCCGCGCGCGTGGCCCGCTACGGCGTGCCGGTCGAGGTGATCGATGTCGACGCGCCTTTCGAAGCGGCGCCGCAGGCGCTTCCGGCCCCGGGCGAGGAGGACGCCGCGCTCCTCATGTACACCTCGGGCACCACCGGCCGGCCGAAGGGCTGCCTGCTTACCCAGCGCAACGTCGTTTCCGGCGCGCTGTTCGTGCAGCAGGCGCACGCGCTCACCGAGCGCGACCGCGTGCTCAGCTCGCTGCCGCTCTACCACATCAACGGCCAGATCGTCGCCACGGTCAGCCCGCTGGTGCACGGGGGCAGCGTGGTCGCGCCGCACCGCTTCTCGGTATCGCAGTTCTGGGAGCTGCTCGCGCGCCACGAGTGCACCTGGTTCAACGTGGTGCCGACCATCATCGCCTACCTGCTGTCCACCGAGAACCGGCACGACGTCTCGCGCGTGCGCTTCGGGCGCTCGGCGTCCGCGCCGTTGCCCCCGGAGCTGCACCGCGCGTTCGAGCGCAAGTTCGGCCTGTCGATCATCGAGACCTTCGGCATGACCGAGACCGCGGCGCCGGTGTTCTCCAATCCGCTGGAGAAGTCGCGGCGCAAGTACGGCTCGGTCGGCCAGCCGGTCGGCAACCAGGCGAAGATCGAGAACGGCGAGATCCTGGTGAGGGGCGACAACGTGATGCGCGAGTACTACGACAACCCGGAAGAGACGCGCAGGGCATTCACCGCCGACGGCTGGCTGCGCACCGGCGACGTCGGCTACGTCGACGACGAGGGCTTCTACTACGTCACCGGGCGGCTCAAGGAGCTGATCATCAAGGGCGGCGAGAACATCGCGCCGCGCGAGATCGACGACGCGCTGTACCGGCATCCCGCGGTGCTCGAGGCCGCGGCGGTCGGCATCCCCGACGCGCATTACGGCCAGCAGATCCTCGCGGCGGTGGTTCTCAAGCCCGGTGCCGCGGCCAGCGAGACCGAGCTGCGCGCCTTCTGCGAGCGCGAGCTCGGCCCCTTCAAGACGCCCAAGGAATTCCGCTTCTTCGCCGAGCTGCCCAAGGGCCCGTCGGGGAAGGTGCAGCGGCTCAAGCTGCTCGGCTAGCGCGCGTGCCGGTTGCGCTGACCGGGCTGCTCGCGCTGGCGGTGGGCATGGGCATAGGCCGCTTCGCCTTCACGCCCATCCTGCCGATGATGCAGGCCGAAGGCCTGTCGCTCGCCGCGGGCGGCTGGCTGGCGAGCGCGAACTATGCGGGCTACCTCGCCGGCGCGCTGTCCGCGCGCTGGCTGCGCGGCGAGCACGCCATCCGCGCCGGGCTCGCGCTCATCGCGCTCACTACCCTCGGCATGGCCTCGGATGCGCCCCTGGCCGCCTGGCTCGTGCTGCGCGCGGCGGCCGGCGTCGCGAGCGCATGGCTGCTGGTCAACGTATCGGCCTGGTGCCTGCAGCGCGGCGCCCTGGGCGGCGTGGTCTATTCCGGCGTGGGGGCCGGCAGCGCGCTCGCAGGGCTGACTTGCCTCGTGCTCATGCAGGCGGACGCCGGCGCCGCCGACGCGTGGCTCGCGCTGGGCGCGGCCGCCTTGATCGCGGCAGCCTTCCTTTGGCCTGTTTTTCACGTCAGGAATCCGATCGAAGCGAAGCCGCTCGCGCATCGCTGGAGCATTCAGTCCGTGCGCCTGGTGCTGTGCTACGCCGCCTACGGCTTCGGCTACATCATCCCGGCGACCTTCCTGCCGGCCATGGCGCGCGAGGCGCTGGGCGACCCAGCCCTCTTCGGCTGGGCCTGGCCGGTGTTCGGGGCCGCCGCCGCGGCCTCGACGCTGGCCGCCTCGCCGCTCGCCCGCCGCTTCGGCAGCCGCAGCGTCTGGGTCGCCGGCCATTTCATCATGGCGCTCGGCGTGGTGGCGCCGCTGCTGCTGCCCGGGACGGCGGGAATCGCGCTCGCCGCGCTTTGCGTGGGCTCCACGTTCGTGGTGATTACGCTGGTCGCGCTGCAGGAAGGCGGGCGCGTCGGCGGCGGGCCGCTGATGGCCGCGATGACCGCCGGCTTCGCCGCCGGACAGATCGCCGGCCCGGCGTTCGTCAGCCTGCTCGCGCAGGCCGGCGGCGGCCTCGCGCTCGCGTCCTACGCCGCCTGCTTCCTGCTGGTGGCGAGCGCCGCCGCGCTGCTCGCGGGGCGCTGACGCCGGTGCTTGCGAAGGAACGCGGGAAACCACGGGCGTGCGGCGAGCAGCAGCGTGATCGGCGCGCGTTCGGTGAGCGGCAGCGAAGCGTCGTCGCTGCGCATGCCCGAGAACTCGGCCGCGGTCTTGCGCAGGCGCGCGAGCAGCGCCGACACCGACGAGCGGGACAGCGCGCCGTTGTTCAGCACCAGCAGCTCGTCCTCGCCGTCGAAGCTCGAGGCGAAGAAGTCGCCGCTGCCGTGGGCCTTGAAGAAGCGCTGGATCGGCCCGTCGGGGATCCAGGTGAAGGCGCGGCTCACCAGCAGGCGGATGCGGTTGTTGGGCATCAGCTCGATGAACTTCAGGCGGTCCAGGCGCGCGAGCAGCCGTGTGCACTCCGGGGGATCGATGTCGTAGAACGCCACGATCTCGTCGAAAGTCCAGTGGTTGAGGGTGGCGAGCGCCACGGCCATCAGCCGGTGGTTCTCGACGAACTCCTTTTCCTGCTCGTAGGTGAGCTGCGAGATCACCGCGTCCTGCGCCGCCAGGCCGCGCGCGAGGTCGGAGAACTCCATGCCGGCCACCTCGCAGATGGCATCGAGCCGCGACAGCGTGAACTCCTTGCGCGAGAACATGCGCTTCACGCTCGCTTCGCTCATGCCCAGGCGTTTCGCCACCGCGGCGTAAGTGATGTTGCGCGCGCGCAGCTCGCGCTTGAGGCGGTCGACCAGCTCCCCCGTACGTGCCATGCGGACTCCCCCCCGGGCTCTTACCCCTGCGGCGAGTATGACATTAGGATTGACGCCATGGCACGCTGGCTGATTGCGCTGGTGATCGCGCTTATCTCTTTGTTCACCGGCAGATGAACGTCGGCTTCCTCGGCCTGGGCAAGATGGGCGGCGTGATGGCCGTGCGCCTGATCGAGGCGGGGCATTCGCTGGCGGTTTTCAACAGAACCAGCGCTGCGTTAAAGCCGTTTGAAGGCCGGGCCCGCATAGCAGCGCACCCGGGCGAAACACTGGAGAGCGACATTGTCGTCACCATGCTGGCCGACGACGCGGCGGTGGAAGCGGTGTGGGCGGGCCTGGAGCTGCCGGCTTCGGCGGTCCACCTCAACATGGCGACGGTGAGCGTCGATCTCGCGCAGCGCTTCGCCGCCCGCCAGCCGGGCTACGTGGCGGCGCCGGTGTTCGGGCGCCCCGCGGCGGCGGCCAGGGGCGAGCTCGACATCATCGCCGCCGGGCCACCGCAGGCACTCGAGCGCTGCCGGCCGCTGTTCGCGGTGCTCGGCAAGCAGGTGTTCGTCGTGGGCGCCGAGGCGCGCCACGCCAACGCGGTGAAGATCGCGCGCAACTTCCTGCTTTCGACGGTGATCGAGGGGCTCGGCGAGGCGCTCCAGCTCGTCCGCGCGCTGGACGTCTCACCCGAGGAGTTCGTGAAAGTCATCACCAGCACGTCGCTCGCCGCGCCGGCGTACAGGAACTACGGCAAGCTGATGGTGGAGCGCGCCTACGAGCCGGCGCAGTTCGACATGCTGCTCGGGCTGAAGGACGTCGAGCTGGCGCTGGCGACGGCGCGACAGCAGGGCGTGCCGCTTCCCACTGCGGAATTGATAAGAAGCCACCTGCTCAATGCCATCGGGGCCGGCGACGGCCACAAGGACTGGGCGGCGCTCGCCGAGTACCTCAGAAAATCCGGTTGAACCAGAGCAGCGAGAGCAGCGCCGAGACGAGCGCCGCGAGCGCCGCCGCCGCGGCGAACAGGGCGGTGATCTCGGTCTCCTTCTTTTCCATCACGAAGCGCGAGTTCAGGGACTGGTAGATCTTCTTCAGGTCCGGCGCGGTGCCGGCGTAGAAGTACTCGCCGCCGGTGATCTTGGCGATGCCCTTGAGGGTTTCCTCGTCCAGGCGCACGCGCATCGACCAGCCTTCGCCCACCAGGATCTCGCCGTTGGGCGTGCCGATGCCGACGGTGAACACGCGCACGCCGCGCTCGGCCGCCATGCGCGCCGCCTCAAGCGGGTCGGGGCCGGTGGTCGGCTGGCCGTCGGAGAGCAGGATGATGGCCGCCGAGGCGTAGGCCCCGGGCGTGCCCGTGGGTTTGGAGGATTTCTCCTCGGGTGTCTTCCGCATCCCGCGCGGGTTGGAGCCGCGCAGGTCGAACTCCATGTCCGGGAAGATGGCCTTGAGCGCGACCAGCACGCCGCTGCCGATGGCGGTGGCGCGCTGCAGCTGGAAGCGGTCGATGGCGGCGATCAGGTCCTGTCGGTTCTGCGTCGGAGCCTGCACCAGCGACGCCGTGCCGGCGAAGGCGACGATGCCGATGCGCGTGCTGCGCGGCGTCTCGTTGACGAACGCCTTGGCCGCCACCTGCGCCGCGGTGAGGCGGTCGGGCTCGACGTCCTTCGCGCGCATGCTGCCCGACACGTCCATCGAAAGGATCACCGTCTCGTGCTGCGAGGGCAGGCTCACCACCGCTGCCGGGCGCGCGACGGCGAGGATCATGAGGGTGAGCGACAGCAGGAACAGCAGCGGCGGCACGTGGCGCCGGAAGCGCCGGCCCGCGCCCATGGCTTCCTTCACCATGCTCAGGCTGGCGTAGCGCACCGCCGCCTTGCGCTTGCGCCTCAGGATCAGGACGTAGGCCGCCACCAGCAGCGGCACGGCCGCCAGCAGCGCGAGGAACTCGGGCCACAGGAAGGTCATGCGGTGGCCCTCAGGTGGCGGGGCATGCCGGCGGCGACCTGCGTGCGGCGCTTGCGCAGCTCGGCAAAGCGCACGATGGCGTCCGACAGGTCGTCGTCGGTGGCGAGCTCGAGCGCGTCCACCCCGGCCTCGCGGTACGCGCCGCGCAGCTCGAGCTCGCGCTGGCGCGCGAGCTCCGCGAAGCGCTTGCGGAAGCCGCGGTCGTGGCTGTCGATGAACAGTTGCTCGCCGGTCTCGGCGTCCTGCATCACGAACAGGCCGATGTCGGGCAGCTCCATCTCCAGCGGGTCGTACAGCCGCACGGCGATCACTTCATGCCGGCGCGCGAGCAGCGAAAGCGGCCGCGCCCAGCCGGGCGCGCTGATGAAGTCGGAGACCACGAATACCAGCGAGCGGCGCTTCACGATCTGGAAGCCGGCGTGCAGCAGCTCCTCGAGGCGCGTGCCCGAGGAGCGCTCGAGCGCGGGCCGGGAAGCCATGCGGTCCATGAGGTGCAGCACGTGGCGGCGGCCGCTGCGCGCCGGGATCACGGTGTCGACCTTGTCGCCGTAGAGCAGCGCGCCGACGCGATTGCCGTGGCGCGTGAGCAGCCGCGCCAGCACCGCGACGAACTCGTTGGCCACCGAACGCTTGCGCACCGCGCCCGAGCCGAAGTCGACCGACGGGGACAGATCCAGCAGGAACCAGGCGTTGACCTCGCGGTCCTCGTTGTATTCCCGCACGTAGGGCGTTTGCAGACGCGCGGTGACGTTCCAGTCGATGTGGCGCACGTCGTCGTGGTACTGGTACTCGCGCAGGTCGGCGAGATCCAGGCCGAAGCCGCGGAACAGGGTTCGGTAATCGCCGTGCAACAGGCCGTCCAGCCGCCGGATGACGGTCCACTCCAGCTTGCGCAGGAGCTGCTCCGGGCCCCGAAGGGGACCTTCCCTATGCCCCTGCCGCTGCCCGGACATGTTCCAGGGGTTTCTGGGGCGCCGGGATGTGCTTCATGATGCGCTGGACGATCTGGTCGGCCGACAGCGCATCCGACAGCGCCTCGTAGGACAGCACCAGGCGGTGGCGCAGCACGTCGGGCGCGAGGTCGGACACGTCCTCGGGCAGCACGTAGGCGCGGCCGCGCAGGTGCGCCAGCGCGCGTGCCGCCTCGATCATGTGGATCGAGGCGCGCGGGCTCGCGCCGAAGGTGATGTAGTGCCCCAGGTCCTTGATGCCGAACTGCTCGGGGTCGCGCGTGGCCGCGGCCAGGCGCACCGCGTACTGGATGAGCGAGGGATCCACGTACGCGTTGCGGCACTCCTTCTGCAGCGCCGAGAGCTGCTCGGTGGTGGCGACCTCGGCCACCTCCTGCGCGGCGCCGGTGACGCGCTCGACGATGACGAACTCCTCCTCCTCGCTCGGGTAGCCCACCAGCACCTTCATCATGAAGCGGTCGACCTGCGCTTCGGGCAGCGGGTAGGTGCCCTCGGTCTCGATCGGGTTCTGCGTCGCCATCACCAGGAAGGGCTCGGGCACCTTGTGCGTCTGGCCGGCGATGGTGACCTGGCGCTCCTGCATCACCTCGAGCAGCGCGCTTTGCACCTTGGCCGGGGCGCGGTTGATCTCGTCGGCGAGCAGCAGGTTGCAGAACACCGGCCCGAGCGAGGTGCTGAAGTCGCCGGTCTTCTGGCTGTAGATGCGCGTGCCCACCAGGTCCGCCGGCACCAGGTCGGGCGTGAACTGGATGCGGCGGAAGGACCCCTGCACGGTGCGCGCCAGCGTCTTCACCGTGAGCGTCTTGGCGAGGCCCGGCACGCCTTCTACCAGCAGGTGGCCCTGCGCGAGCATCGCCACCAGCACGCGCTCGAGAAAGGGGTCCTGGCCGACGACGACCTTCTTGACCTCGTAGAGCACGCGCTCCATGAGCGTGGTGACCTCCCGGTTCATTCTTGGCATCTCCATTTTCAGAAAGGCGACAGGCCGACCGCGCCCGCGGCCGACTCGATCGGCACGGCGAAGCCGATGCCGATGAACACGCGCTGCTCGGTGGGATTGAGCAGGCCGGTGACGATGCCCACCACCTCGCCTTCCGCGGTGACCAGCGGGCCGCCCGAGTTGCCGGGATTGGCCGCGGCGTCGAACTGGATGAGGTTGGTCAGCACGCGCTTGCCCTCCGGCGAGCGGTATTCGCGGCGCAGTCCGGACACCACGCCGCTCGACACCGAGGGCCCGATGCCGAACGGAAAGCCGACCGCCATCACGTCCTCGCCCAGCGCCAGGTCCTGGGTGGAGCGCATGGTAGCGGCGACCAGGTCGTCCGGAATGGTTTTTGCCTGGAGCACCGCGAGATCCTGCTCATGCTGCAGGCCGATCACCGAGGCCTCGGCCTCCAGGCCGTCGGCGAACTCGAGCATCAGCTTCTGCGCGCCCACCACGACGTGCAGGTTGGTCAGGATGATGCCGCTGTCGACGATTACCACGCCGGTGCCGACGCTCTGCTCGACTTCCTCGCCCATCTCGTCCTTGCCCAGGCCGCGCACCCGCACCACGGAAGGCCGGATGACGTCGAAGGCTTTCGACATGCGCGAAGGCAGCGTGTTGTTCTCCAGCGTGCGCATTACCGCGGCGTCGATGTCCTCCTGCGTGAGCGCCCGCGGCGGCACCGGCCATGCGGCAAACAGCGCCGCGAGGACCGCGACGAGCGCCATGCCGGCAAAAGCCTTGCGCCAATGGGGCCACTTCTTCCGGGCGGGGGGCGGCGGCGGAGTCGGGCCGGCAGCCGCAGGCGTGTTTCGCTCGCCCGACGGCCGGGGGCGGCTCGACCTGCTATAAAGCGTGGCTTTCCTCACTGCTTTCCAGTCGACCCCGAATCGCCGTTACAGTTCCACCCGCTGATGAACCGCATCCTCACAACTCACGTCGGCAGCCTGATCCGCCCGCCGCAACTCCTGCAGTTTATCCGCCTCAGGCAAAACGGGGAGCCTTACGACGCGGCGGCGTACGACAGCTGCCTGAAAGCCGCCGTGGCGCAGGTCGTTCAGCGCCAGGCGCAGGCCGGCATCGACCTGCCCAGCGACGGCGAGTTCGGCAAGTCGATCAGCTGGTCGCAGTACGCCCTGGAGCGCCTGAGCGGCTTCGAGCGCCGCCCGGCCCGGCCGGGCGAGCACGGCTCCACCCGCGGCGCCGACCGGGCGCGCTTCGCCGACTTCTACCGGGAGCTGGATGTCGCCGACGGGCCGCCGGCGCAGGTCGGCACCACCGCCGGCCAGGCGGTGTGCGTCGGCCCGGTCGCCTACACCGGGCAGGACGAGATCCGGCGCGACATCGCCAACTTCAAGGCGGCGCTCGCGCAGGCGGGGCTGCAGCAGGGGTTCCTGCCGGTCGCCGCGCCCTCCAGCGTGATCCCGGACCGCAAAAACGAGCACTACAAGTCCGACGAGGCGCTGCTACAGGCCATCGCCGAAGCGATGCGCACCGAATATCGAGCAATCGTCGACGCCGGGCTGCTGCTGCAGCTGGACGACGCGCGCCTGGCGGTGACCTACGACCGCATGGTGCCGCCGGCGAGCTTCGAGCAGTACCGCAAGTGGGTCGCGCTACAGGTGGAGGCGATCAACCACGCGCTCGAGGGCATCCCGGAGGAGCGCGTGCGCTACCACGTGTGCTGGGGAAGCTGGCCGGGCCCGCACACGACCGACGTGCCGCTCAAGGACATCGTCGACCTCGTGCTCAAGGTGAAGGCGCGCACCTACCTCATCGAAGGCGCCAACCCGCGCCACGAGCACGAGTGGCAGCTGTGGGAGAGCGTCAAGCTGCCCGCCGGCAAGGTGCTCGCGCCGGGGGTGATCAGCCACGCCACCAACGTCGTGGAGCACCCCGAGCTGGTGGCGCAGCGCATCGTGCGCCTGGCGAAGGTGGTCGGCCCCGAGCGGGTGATGGCGAGCACCGACTGCGGCTTCGCCCAGGGCCCCTTTCACCGCCGGGTGCATCCCTCCATCATGTGGGCGAAACTCGAGTCGCTTGCCGAGGGGGCACGAACAGCCTCGAAGCAGCTTTTCTCGTGAAGGCGAAGTCGATCTCGGGCTCGCGTCCCGACACGATGTCCGCCAGGGCGCGCGCGCTGCCGCACGAGTGCGTCCAGCCGAGCGTGCCGTGCCCGGTGTTGAGGAACAGGTTCGGATAGCGCGTGGCGCCGATGTACGGCACGTTCGAAGGCGTCGCCGGCCGCAGGCCGGTCCAGAATTCCGCCTGCGCCATGTCGCCCGCCCCGGGGAACAGCGCCTCGGTGCGCCGCAGGAGCGCGCGGCAGCGCGTCTCGTTGAGCGCGGTGTCGTAGCCGTTCAGCTCGGCGGTGCCGGCGACGCGCAGCCGCCCGCCCAGGCGCGAGAACACCAGCTTGTACTCGTCGTCGGTGAGCGAGACCGAGAAGGCCTTCGACGCGTCCTTCACCGGTACGGTCGCCGAGTAGCCTTTCGCCGGATAGATGTTGAGATCGATGCCCACCGGCCGGGTCAGCAGCGGGCTGTACGCGCCCAGGCTCACCACGTACGCGTCGGCCTTCAGCATTTCGCCTTCGACGTGAATGCCGTCGATGCGCTCGCCGCCGGCCTTCAGGAGCGCCAGCACATTGCCTTGAAGGAACCGGACTCCGCGGGCGGCTGCGAGCGCGGCGAGACGCTGCGTGAACTTGTGCGCGTCGCCGGACTCGTCGGT
>DASUUN010000056.1:0-6863 GCA_036374055.1 Burkholderiales bacterium | reverse complement strand
CAGGTGCCAGCCGCTGGACATGACGTTGGGCAGCTTCGGCCGGCACATGAAGGTGGCGTGGTAGCCGTGGCGGCGGGCGATCTGCTTTACCGCGCTGCGCAGGAGCATCATCGCGTCGGCCGACCCCATCCCGGGCAGCGGGCCGAGCGTGAACTCGAACTGGCTCGGGCCGAACTCCACCTCGTAGGAGCGCAGCGGCAGGCCGAGCTTCTCCAGGCCCTTCCTCAGCGTCTCCACCACCGGATCGATGAGGTCGTAGCGCTGCTCGGTGAGGTACTGGTAGCCGGTCGTGAGCAGCTCGACCTCCGGCGGATTGCCCGGCTGTCCGGCATCGGAGGGCCGCAGGTTCGGGTCGGCGATGCGGAAGACGTGGAACTCGACTTCGAGACCTGCAACGAATTCGTAGTCCTTTAGCGTCTCGAGTGCCTTGCGCAGAAGGCTGCGCGTGCAATACGGCACCGGCCGCCCGTCCTGGAAGCGCGCATCGCACAGGAACCAGCCGGTGTCCGGAGCCCACGGCAGGATGCGGAAGGTCGACAGGTCCGGGACCATCAGGATGTCGGCCGCGCCCTGCATCTCGGGCATGCCGACGCCGCCGCCCGGCGTGAACGCGGGAAAGACGGTGCGGTGGGAGGTGTCCTTGAGGAGCAGCGTGCTGGTCAGCGTGACGCCGCGCTCCAGCGCCGCCCGCGCCTCGGTCGCGGCGAGCGTCTTGCCGCGCAGCACGCCGTGCTGGTCGGCAAACGAGAAGCGCACGGCCTTCAGGTCGTGCGCTTCGATTTCCTTCAGGACTTCCTTTTTCAAGCGGCCCAGGCCGCCCGCCGGCGACGATTGGCGTCGAAGTCCTTCCAGTACTCCTCCAGGCGGTCGGTGGGGCCGATGCCGTCCACCGCGGGCGGGCCGGTGATCTCGGCGGCGGCGCCGGGATCGAGCACCATCAGCGGCTTCTCGCCCGCCTGGTTCTTGCGGATGGCATCCAGCAGCAGCCGTCGGTAGAGCACGATGCCCTTGTCGGTGGTGCCGAGGTTTTCCTTGGTGCGGTCCTGGATGCGGCCCTGAGACTCGCAGGCGAACTGGTCGTGGATGTTGATATCGAAGCCCATGCCGGTGAAGGTGCTCCTGCGCTGCTCCTCGGGGTCGAAGCCCCAGCCGTTGCTGCGGCCGAAGATCGGCTTGTAATCCGGCGCGGGATAGGTCTTGAGCCGCTGGCTGCGCATGGTGTCCTTGTCCACCGGCGCGCCGAAGCTGGTGAAGATCGAGTACCAGTAGCAGCCGTAGTCGTCGACCGGGACATGCCACTGCGAGATGGTCATCTCCGGGCTCATCGGGATGACGAACGCCTGGGGGAAGAGGATGTTCGTGACCCGCAAATGGGTTTTCAGCTCGTCTATTCTTCTCAATGTCTGCAGGCGCATTCCGTAAGCCGTGCGCTCGACCCGGATCTCCGGCCGGTCGAATTCGCGCAGCACCTTGCTCATCGGCATCTCCGAGCCCGCCGACGTCGCGCGGAACTGGCGGCCGTAGCTCTGCGCCGGGTCCTCGTCCTCGAAGTACTTGTGCAGCCAGGAGGCGTGCGCCGGGTCGATGCCCACCTCGAGCGCCTGCAGCCAGTTGCAGTCCCAGTAGCCCTTGAAGGCGAAGGTGTACGCGTCGGGCGCGACGAAGCAGTCGAAATGCGGAAACGCCGGCGGCTCGCCGGCGCCCAGGTAGGCGAACAGGATGCCGCTGCGCTCGGTCACCGGATAAGCCTTCTGCCGGATGTGCTCGCACAGCCGGCTGCCTTCGGGCTCGGCCGGGGTGGCGAGGCACTTGCCGCCGGCATCGAACAGCCAGCCGTGGAACGAGCAGCGCAGCCCGCCGTCCTCGAGGCGGCCGTACGCCAGGTCCGCGCCGCGATGCGGGCAGTGCCGCTCGAGCAATCCATAGTGGTTCTGATGCTTGAACAGGACCAGATTTTCGCCAAGAACCCTGACGGCCTTGACCGGCCGCGGCCCCTGCAGCTCGTCGACCAGCGCGACCGGCTGCCAGTAGTTGCGCAGCAGCGCCCCGGCGGGCGTGCCCGGCCCAATGCGCGTCATCAGCTCGTTCTGCTCGGCGCTGATCATGCTTCCTGCTCGCGGTACAGCGCGAGCGCGCGCATCGCCGGGAAGTCGTTGAACGAGAACAGCACCGCGTCCTCGGTGGCCGACGCGTTGGCGTGCGAATGCACGGCCCAGGAGGGGAGGGCGAAGATGTCCTTCTCCTCCCAGTCGAAGCGCTGGCCGCCGATCACCGACCAGCCCCGGCCCTTCGCCACCTGGTAGATCGCGCTGCCGGTGTGGCGATGCGCCTTGGTCTGCTCGCCGGGCGCGAGAAGCTGCAGCTGCGCACCGATGGTGGGCATCACCGGGCCGCCGGTCAACGGATTGCGGTATTCGTACAGCTTGCCGTCGTACGGGGTGGAATTCGACTTCCGAAGCTGGGCGTAAGACTCTTCCCAGTCATATCTGAAAACCGGGGAATAGGGCTTGGACCAGTTGTCGCGCGAAAGGACCGCGGGCTTTTGCACCACGTCGGGATGCACTTCGTAGAAGTTGGCGTCCAGCGAGTTCATGAGCGGGATGTCGAGGCCGTCCTGCCAGATGCACTGCGTGCCGCCGGCGTCGATGCCGTGGTCGTGCCAGGTGCCGTTGGGCGTGAGCACCAGGTCGCGCGCGCCGAGCTCCAGGCGCTCGCCATCGACCACGGTGTAGGCGCCGCGGCCTTCCATGATGAAGCGCAGCGCCGAGGCCTGGTGGCGATGCGCCGAGGTGAACTCGCCGGGATTCATGATCTGCACGCCGGTGTAGAGCAGGCCCGCGGCCGCGCTCCACTCCTTGCGCCCGGGATTGACCAGCATCACCACGCGCCGCGCCGCCTTCTCGGCGGACACGAGCCCCGGCGCGCGGCGCACGAAAGGCTCGATGCGCTTCCACTTCCACAGCACCGGAACAGATTTCGGCTGCGGGTACCACGGCTCGATCTCGTTCGCCACGTTCCACAGCGCGCCGAGCGCCTCGCCCTCGAGGCTCGCGTAGTAGGCTTCGAGCTCCGGCGTGTCCTCGACGTTCGCCCGGCCGATAATGTTTTCGCGCTTCATACCGGCGATTCTATACTCCGGCCATGGAACGAGGCGACCGATGATGCGGCGGCTCCCCGCGCTCATCGCCCTCGCGTCGGCTGCATGCGGGCAGCTTCCGTCGCTCGAGGACCGCCCGGTCTCGTACGCGCTCCGCGATACCGAGGGCACGGCGCTTGGCCGCGCGATCGCCCCCCGGCTGCTCTAGCGTTCATCCGAAGGTGCCGGCGCGTTTGTTGCTCCGGCTTTCGCTGCCACGCCATCAACGAAAGGAAGTGAGATGAGCATCAAAGACATCGGGCCCCAGCCCCAGTCATTCGATCTGGAGCAAGCGACGCGTGACAACCGCAACTATCGGACGGTGGCCTGGAGCGGCCGATACCTCCAGATGACCCTGATGTCGATTCCCCCCGGCGGCGACATCGGCCTCGAACTGCATCCGGAGACCGACCAGTTCCTCCGGCTCGATGCGGGCCGCGGCCGGGTGCAGATGGGACCTGCGAAGGACCGCCTCACGTTCGAAAAGGAAGTGTCCGATGGCTGGTGCGCGCTGATCCCGGCCGGAACCTGGCACAACATTGTCAATATCGGCCAGGAGCCCATGCAGGTGTATGCGATCTACGCGCCGGCGCACCACAAGCCGGGCAAGATCCAGAAGACCACCGCCGACGCAGCCGCCGACAGGGACGACGAGCCGGCCGCATGGTCCGTACAACCGCATGCTGCGCGCAACGACCAGCACGCGTAGGCGCCGCCCGCAGGAGGCACTCAGCGCTCGCCCATGCCCTCCGCGGGCTTCGGCGCCGTGCCGGAGCGCACCTTGTCTTCGATCCGGCGCCCCGTCTCGGCATCGATGCGCTTCCAGTACTCGAACGCCCGGCCGAGCACCGGCTCCCGCACGCCGCCCAGCAGGCTGCCTGCGACCGTATCGACGAGCGCGCTGCGCTGCGCGTTATTGAAGACCTTGCGCACCAGGATGCCTGGCTGGCTGAAGTCATCGTCCTCCGGCCGCAAGGTATATGCGCTGCGCACCATTTCGCCATCCGCTTCCCAGCCGTCGGCCACTGGACCCGTCTCGTCGGACCAGGAGCGGCCGCCGCTGTTCGGGACGTACACCGGTGCGCTGCCGCTGTGGTGGTAGGCCATCTGGCCGTCGAACATGTAGGTGTTCACCGCCACCTTGGGTCGATTGACCGGAAGCTGGTGGAAATTGGTGCCGATGCGATTGCGTTGTGCGTCGTTATACGCGAACGCGCGGCCGAGCAGCATCTTGTCGGGCGACAGGCCGATTCCGGGGACCGTGTTGCCCGGCGAAAAAGCCGCCTGCTCGATTTGCGCGAAGAAGTTCTCCGGGTTGCGCTTGAGCGTCATCGTGCCGACCTTGATCAGCGGATAATCCTTGTGCGACCAGGTCTTGGTCAGATCGAACGGATTGATCCGGTAGGTTTTGGCCTCGGCATAGGGCATCACCTGCACCGACAGGGTCCAGCTCGGATGCTCGCCGCGCGCAATGGCCTGGAACAGGTCGCGGCGATGAAAATCCGCATCCGAGCCCGCCATGGCGGCGGCCTCCGCGTTGCTGAAGAACGCCATGCCCTGATCGGTGTGAAAGTGATACTTCACCCAGAACTTCTCGCCGCCCGCATTGATCCACAGGTAGGTGTGCGAGCCGTAGCCGTTCATGTTCCGCCACGTGCGAGGCAGGCCCCGCTCGCCCATCAGGTAAGTCACCTGGTGCGCCGACT
The DNA here is from genome assembly GCA_036374055.1 of Burkholderiales bacterium. GTDB lineage: Bacteria > Pseudomonadota > Gammaproteobacteria > Burkholderiales > SG8-39 > SCGC-AG-212-J23. The sequence continues at coordinate 2,021 of DASUUN010000056.1, read as the reverse complement.
CGGGATTGCCGGTCCAGAAATCCCATTGCATGTGATTGTCGCGCAGGCCTGAATCGGGCAGGCGCTTCTGGCTGCGGATGAAGTGCGGGAACTTCATCGGATCGCGCACGAAGAAGATCGGCGTGTTGTTGCCCACCAGGTCGTAGTTGCCCTCGTCGGTGTAGAACTTGAGCGAGAAGCCGCGCACGTCGCGCCAGGTGTCGGGGCTTCCCATCTCTCCCGCAACGGTGGAGAAACGCGCGAGCATGTCGGTGGTCGCGCCTTTGCGGAAGAGCGCGGCCCTCGTGAACCCCGAGACATCTTCCGTCACCGCGAGCATGCCGAAAGCGCCCGCGCCTTTGGCGTGGGGCTGGCGCTCGGGAACCTTTTCGCGGTTGAAATGCGCCATCTGCTCCAGGGAATGGACGTCGTGAAGGAGGATGGGACCATCGCGGCCGATCGTCAGGGAGTTGCGGTCGCTGGGCGCCGGGGCGCCGGTGCTCATCGTGGAGCCGGCTGCTTGCTTGTCGGAATCGGCCATGGAATTCTCCTTTGGACGATGAGAATGCTGGAAAGAATCGAGGCGTTCTAAGTCATTTGCGCGGCGGATCCGCGGGCGGCACGAAGGCTAGGGCGGCGGCGGCTCGGACCTCCCCGGTCTGCGCGGAAGCAGCGGAATATGGGACCAGAAGCGTGGTGCGCGTCGAAGCATGCATGGCTTGTCTTCCCGAGTAAACGACGAGCAAGAAACAGACCGCCGCGCTCTGTCGGTGACGGACCTAGACTCCCAGATAGCGATGCTTGATCTCGGCGTTGCCCGAGAGCTCGGTGGACGAGCCGCTCCACACGACGCGGCCCTTTTCCAGCACGTAATGGCGGTCGGCGACGCGCGTCAGCGACTTCACGTCCTTGTCGATCACCAGGATCGAGAGGCCTTCGCTCTTCAGGCGCGCGATCGAGCGGTAGATGTCGGCGCGGATGAGCGGCGCGAGGCCCTCGGTGGCCTCGTCGAGGATCAGCAGCCGCGGGTTGGTCATGAGCGCGCGGGCGATCGCCAGCATCTGCTGCTCGCCGCCGGAAAGCTGGTTGCCGTAGTTGCCCTGGCGCTGCGCCAGGTTGGGAAACAGCGCGAAGACCCGCTCCAGCGTCCAAGGTGCGGCCTCGCGCCGGCGGTTGGCCGCGGTGGCGAGCAGGTTCTCGCGCACCGTGAGGTTGGGAAACACCTGCCGGCCCTCGGGCACCAGCCCCAGCCCGGCCTGGGCGATGCGGTAGGAAGGCCAGCCGTGAATGGCGGCGTCGTCCAGCCTGATTGCGCCGCTTTTCGGCCGGCAGATTCCCATCAGCGACTTCACCGTGGTGGTCTTGCCCATGCCGTTGCGCCCCAGCAGGGTCACCACCTCGCCCGCATCGATGGCAAAGCTCACCTGGAACAGCACCTGGCTGCGTCCGTACGCGGTCTCGAGGTCGCGGACCTGCAGCATCAGGCATCCTCCCCGAGGTAGGCGGAGCGCACCTCCGGGTTGCTGCGGATCTCGTCGGGCGCGCCGGTGGCGATGACGCGCCCGTAGACCAGCACCGAGATGCGGTCGGCCAGGCGGAACACCGCGTCCATGTCGTGCTCGACCAGGATGATGGTCTGCCTGCGCTTGAGCGAGGAAAGCAGCGCGATCATGCGCTGCGACTCCTCGATGCCCATGCCGGCCATCGGCTCGTCCAGCAGCAGCAGGCGCGGCCGCGTGGCGAGCGCCATGGCGACCTCGAGCTGCCGGTGCTCGCCGTGGGCGAGGTTGCCCGCCACGACGCCGGCTCTTTCCTGTAGGCCCACCTGCTCCAGCACCTTGCGCGCAGGCCCGGTCAGCGCGGAATCGCGGCGCGCATCCCGCCAGAAGCGGAAGTTGTGGCCGGCCTGGGCCTGAACCGCGAGGGCCACGTTCTCCAGCGCGGTGAACTCCGGGAACACGCTGGTGATCTGGAAGGAGCGGGCGAGCCCCTTGCGCGCGCGCCTGGGCGCGGGCAGGGCGGTGATGTCCTCGCCGGCGAAG
>DASUUN010000055.1:0-10902 GCA_036374055.1 Burkholderiales bacterium | reverse complement strand
CGGCCTGCTGTTCGGCTCGATCGCGGTGCTCGACCTGCGGTTGCTGGGCTTGTCGAGGAGCATCCCGGTACGCAGGCTCGCCGCCCATGTGCTGCCGTGGACCGCGGCGAGCTTCCTGCTGATCGTGCCGAGCGGCCTGCTGATGTTCACCGCGCATGCGAGCGAGTTCGTGCAGAGCGACGTGTTCGTGCTCAAGCTGCTGCTGATCCTCGCGGCCGGGCTGAATGCGGCGCTGTTCCACACCCTGGTCTTCAGAGGCAGCGAGGCGTGGGATACGTCCGCGCCGCCGGGCGCGGCGCGCGCCTTCGCCGCGGCGTCCCTCGCGCTGTGGATTGGCGTAATCGCCTGCGGACGGCTTCTCGCGTACTTCTAGGAAAGCCGCTCGCGGCTTGCTAGAAACCGATTCTTTGCTTCCTGGCGCGGCCGTCCTGGATGTCGTCCGGTCCGACCTCGCTGCGCCCGGCGACCTTCGCGTTGCCGAACGCCGAGTGGATGGCGCGGCGCATGTCGCGCGGCGGCATGGAGGCGAGCTTGTCGAGCGCCGAGGGCGACAGCGTCTCGGGGAACTGGCGGCCCCAGTCGTGCGCGCCGCGGATCTCGCGATAGATGTTGCCGGCGATGCGCGCCGCGCCCTCGGCGTCGGGCGCCTCGATCTCGTACACCGCGAGCCGGCTCACCAGCGGCTCGGGGATGCGCGCCGCGTCGTTCGCCGTGGCGAGCCACACCGCGCCCGAGGCGTCGATCGGCAGCTCGACGAACTCGTCGATGAAACGCGTGGCGGTCTCGGCTTCGAGCAGCTCGTAGAGCGCGCCCAGCGGGTCGTACTGCCCGTCGCCGCTCGCCTTGTCGATCTCGTCGACCACGATCACGGGATTGGCGTACTCGCCGTTCACGAACGTGTCGAACACCTTGCCGGGCTTGGCGTTCTTCCACTGCGAGGAGGCGCCCGACAGCACCCAGCCCGCGGTGAGCGAGCTCATCGGCACGAAGCCGAAGCCGGTGCCCAGCAGCTGCGAGATCTTGCGCGCGAAGTGCGTCTTGCCGATGCCCGGCTCGCCCAGCAGCAGCATCGGCGGCATCTCGATCGAGTCGTCGGAGTCCACGCACAGCGCGAGGTGCTTGCGGATGTCCTCCAGCACCGCGCCGAAGTTGGGCAGCTCGTCGAACAGCGCGTCCATCTCCGGCAGCGCCGAGGGCTTCACCGTGAAGCGCTGGCCGCCGAGGCGCAGCATCTTCTCGTAGACCGCGCGCAGCGCTTCATTGGCGCCGGGCGGGAGCTCCTGCAGGGCCTTCTCGACTCCCGCGACGTTGTAGACGTCCTTGAACCCCGCGATCGGAATAGTCACGCTAGCCGACATTTGTCGTACCTTCCTTTCTTCTCGCCGGTAAAGCTACCCTTGGTGAAAACGCTAGCATGATGCTTTGGACCTAGCAAACCCCGGGCCTGGCAGAGTGCGCCTTCGAGTGCCAATTTTCCCTGCGCCGACATGACTACTAGAACGAGCGTCTACCGTTCCGAGTTGACCGCCGAGGTGTTCAACGGCCGCAGCCGGGGCCACCTCCCCGGGCTCACCGGGGTGGAAATAATCCGCATTTCCGCCGCCGGCGTCGAAAGCCGCATGCCGGTGCGCCGCGAAGTGATGGCGCCGAACGGCTTCCTCCATGCGGCCTCGGTGATCGCCCTGGCGGACACGAGCTGCGGCTACGGCTGCATCGCCTTGCTGCCCGAAGGCGCGAGCGGCTTCACCACCATCGAGCTGAAGTCAAACTTCCTGGGGACCGCCCGGGAGGGCGCGATCGCCTGCCGCGCCTGGCCGGTGCACCTGGGCCGTACCACCCAGGTCTGGGATGCCGAGGTGACGGTGGAGGGCGGCGCGGCGCGCATCGCCCTTTTCCGGTGTACCCAGATGGTACTGTGGCCCAAGTAGACAAGCCTCGGGCTTTCATGCTTGAATCGCCGCAATGAGCCGGTATTTCTTCTTTGGCTTCTTTTACTTCCCCTGCCTGCTGGCGGAAGGGACCGGCTAGACTCAAACCGACCGAATCCAAGAAAACCGCCAGCGCTCCGAGCCTGGCGGTTTTTTTTTGCACCCGAGGCCCCCATGACCCTGTCCAACGAAGAAAAGACCTCCCTTACCGACGACGAGCGCATCGAGAACATCGTCACCCTGCCGCCGCCCGAGCACCTGATCCGGTTTTTCCCGATCCAGGGCACCCGGGTGGAGCAGCTGGTGACCCACACCCGCCGGCGCCTGCGCGACATCCTGCACGGCCGCTCGGACCGCCTGCTCGTGGTCATGGGCCCCTGCTCGATCCACGACCCCGCGGCGGCCCTGGCCTACGCGGAGAAGCTGGCGGCCGAAAGGGCGCGGCATGAAGGCGAGCTCGAGCTGCTGATGCGCGTGTACTTCGAGAAGCCGCGCACCACGGTCGGCTGGAAGGGGCTGATCAACGATCCGTACATGAACGGCAGCTTCCGCATCAACGAGGGCCTGCGCATCGCCCGCGACCTGCTGGTGCGGATCAACCAGGCCGGGGTGCCGGCCGGCTGCGAGTTCCTGGACGTGATCTCGCCGCAGTACATCGGCGACCTGGTCTCGTGGGGCGCCATCGGCGCGCGCACCACGGAGAGCCAGGTGCACCGCGAGCTCGCCTCCGGGCTGTCGGCGCCGGTGGGCTTCAAGAACGGCACCGACGGCAACGTGAAGATCGCCGTGGACGCGATGCTGGCGGCACGCCAGAAGCACCATTTCCTGTCGGTGCACAAGAGCGGTCAGGTCGCGATCGTGGAGACTCGCGGCAACGACGACTGCCACATCATCCTGCGCGGCGGCAGGGCGCCGAACTACGACGCGGCGAGCGTGCAGGCCGCCTGCGCCGAGCTCGCGAAAGCTGGGCTGCCCGAGCGGCTGATGATCGACTGCTCGCACGCCAACGCGTCCAAGCAGTACAAGCGGCAGATCGACGTGGCGCAGGACATCGCCGGGCAGATCGCCCGGCGGGAGCGGCGCATCATCGGCGCGATGGTGGAATCGCACCTGCTGGAGGGCCGGCAGGAGGCGCTCGCCGGCCAGCCGCTCAGGTTCGGCCAGAGCATCACCGATCCGTGCCTGGGATGGGAGGATTCCGCCGCCGTGCTGCAGATCCTGGCGGAGGCCGTGAAGAAACGGAGGAAATAGGCATAATGGCCGAGCCATGGCCGAAAACGCGCAGCAGCTGTCGCACCTCGAGCATCTGGGCGACGCGATCCGCATCGCCGACCAGATCCATGCGCTCATTCCGAAGTGCCCGCTGCTCGAGAACTTCTCCCCCGCGGAGGTGCGCCTGCTGGCGCATTTCATGGAGGTGTACCGCGCGGAGCCGGGCGTGGAGATCATTCACGAGGGCGAAGGCGGCGACTTCTTGCTGATGGTCGTCGAGGGGAAGGTGGAAGTGCACAAGCGCGACCGGTGGAACACCCCGCAGCTCATCGCGGTCGTCGAGGCGGGCAGGACGCTGGGCGAGATGTCCATGATCGACGGCCAGCCGCGCTTCGCCACGTGCGTCGCTGTGGAGCCCGTGGTGATCGCCGTGCTGCACCGTGAGAGCCTGGCGCGCATCATCGTCGAGCAGCCCCTGCTCGGTGCCAAGATCCTGATGGAGCTGGTGCTGATGCTGTCGCAGCGGCTGCGCGCGACGAGCTCGCGGCTGCTCGGCCTCATGGACGAGCACTCGCAGCGCGCCGCCCATCTGCTGTAAGTTCCGCGCGGGACGGCCGACTACTCGCCATGCACGCCACACTGCCCCTCATGCGCCGGTACGGCTTTCCGGCGCTGCGCCGCTCGCGCCTGGAGACGCTCCAGGTCAACCTCGGCTACAAGTGCAACCAGAGCTGCCTCCACTGCCACGTCAATGCCGGTCCGACCCGCACGGAGATGATGTCGCCGGAAGTGCTCGCCGATGTCCTCACCCTGGTGAAGATCTCCTCCGTGAAAAACCTGGATATCACCGGCGGCGCGCCCGAGCTGCATCCGCAGTTCCGCGACCTGGTGACGCGCGGCCGCGAGCTCGGGCTGCGCGTCGTCGACCGCTGCAACCTCAGCATCCTGCTCGAGCCGGGCCAGGAAGACCTGGCCGAGTTCCTTGCCGCCCGGCGCGTCGAAGTGACCGCCTCGCTGCCCTGCTACACCGAAGAGCTGGTCGACCGCCAGCGGGGCAAGGGCGTCTACCAGAAAAGCATCCGGGCGCTGCGCCGGCTGAACGCGCTGGGCTACGGCGTCCCCGGCAGCGGCCTCGAGCTGAACCTGATCTACAACCCGCAGGGCCCGTCGCTTCCGCCCGCGCAGGCGCAGCTCGAGAAGGACTACCGGCGAGAGCTCGGCGAGCGCTGCGGCGTGGTGTTCACCCGCCTGCTCACGCTCGCCAACATGCCGATCCAGCGCTTCGGCTCGACGCTCGTCTCCAAAGGCCAGTTCAACGAGTACATGGGCCTGCTGCATGCCGCGCACCGCGACGCGAACCTGGCCTCGGTGATGTGCCGCAGCCTGGTCTCGGTGGACTGGCAGGGCTACGTCTACGATTGCGACTTCAACCAGATGCTCGACCTGCCGCTTTCGCTGGAAGGCAGGCGCAAGGTGAGGGTGTCGGAGCTCATCGGCCGCGACCTGTCGGGCAACGCGATCGCGGTGCGCGACCACTGCTACGGCTGCACCGCCGGGCAGGGATCGTCTTGCGGCGGCGCGCTCGCGTGACCGGCCCCGGCAGGGCCTGCCCGGTTTCATACCGGTATGGCGCCGGCGCACTTGCGGGAAGCGGGCAGCTGGAGGTGGACACGCTGTGGGTCGCCGGCGGCCTGTACGGCAATCCGTTCGCGCTGCAGCGGCTGCTGGAGCTCTATGACGCCGAGCGCGGCTCCAAAGCGCTGGTGTTCAACGGCGACTTCCACTGGTTCGACGTCGAAGACTTCCAGCTCATCGATGACGCGGTGAGCCGTCATCTTGCCATCCGCGGCAACATCGAAGCCGAGCTCGCGGCGCCGGCCGAGGGCGCGGGCTGCGGCTGCAGCTATCCGGACTGGGTCGACGACGGCACGGTCGAGCGCTCCAACCGCATTCTCGAGCGGCTGCGCGGCGCCGCGCGGCGTTTCCCTGCCGAGCTGGCGCGGCTCGCCGCGCTGCCCATGCACATGGTCGCGACGGTAGGCGGCGAGCGGATCGCGGTGGTGCATGGCGACGCCGATTCGCTGGCGGGCTGGGGCTTTTCGCAGGAAGCGCTGGCAACCCGCGGCGGCCGCGACGCCGCGCTGCGGGCATTCGCGTCATCGGGCGCCCGGGTGTTCGCTTCCAGCCATTCATGTCTGCCCGTGATGCAGGGATTCCCCGGCGGGCGCGTGATCGCCAACAACGGCGCTGCCGGCATGCCGAATTTCCGCGGCACGACCTGGGGCCTGGCGACGCGCATCTCCGTGGTCCCGGGCCGCACCGCGAGCTACCGGTCGCAGGCCGGAAACGCGGTGGTGGAAGCGATACCGCTGCACTACGACGCCGCCGCCTGGCAGCGCCGCTTCTCCGAGCAATGGCCCGCAGGCTCGGACGCGTGGCGCTCGTATCACGGCCGCATCGTGAACGGGCCGGGCTACGGGATGGAACAGGCATTGCGCCTGGAGCCGGCGCTCGCCGTGTGAGCCGCGGCAGGCTCCTCGTCGTCCTCGCCTTCCTGGTCGCCGTCGCCGCCTTCTTCCTCGCCGGCGGGCAGCGCTACTTGAGCTTCGAGTACGTCAAGGCGCAGCAGGGCGCCGTGCAGGCCTGGTACGCCGCGCACCCGTGGCAGACCGCGCTCGGCTTCTTCGTCCTCTACGTAGCCGTCACCGGCCTGTCGCTTCCGGGCGCGGCGCTGCTCAGCCTGGTCGCCGGGGCGATCTTCGGCCTGTTGTGGGGTACCGTCGTCGTATCGTTCGCCTCCTCGCTCGGCGCGACGCTCGCCCTGCTGGCGAGCCGCTTCGTGCTGCGCGACTGGGTGCAGGCGAGGTTCTCGCGCCAGCTCCAGGGCATCAACCGCGGCATGGAGAAGGAGGGCGCCTTCTACCTCTTCACGCTGCGTCTCATACCGGCGGTGCCCTTCTTCGTCATCAACCTGGCGATGGGCCTGACCCCCATCCGGGCGCGGACCTTCTACTGGGTGAGCCAGCTCGGCATGCTCCCGGGCACGCTGGTCTACGTGAACGCCGGAACCCAGCTGGCAAGGGTCGAGTCCCCGCAGGGCATTCTCTCCCTGCAACTGGTCGGCGCCTTCGTGCTGCTCGGTATTTTTCCGCTGCTGACGAAGAAGCTCCTGGACGCCTACAAGGCGAGGAAGGTATATGCGCGCTGGCGCAAGCCGTCGCGCTTCGACCGCAACCTGATCGTGATCGGCGCCGGCTCCGCCGGCCTGGTGTCGGCCTACATCGCGGCGGCGGTGCGCGCCAGGGTGACGCTGGTGGAAAAGCACCGCATGGGTGGCGACTGCCTGTACACCGGCTGCGTGCCGTCGAAGGCGCTGATCAGGAGCGCGCGCCTGCTTCATGAGATGAAAAATTCCAGCCATTATGGAATCCGGCAGGCCACCGCGGAGTTCGATTTCGCGGAGGTGATGGAGCGCGTGCAGCGCGTGGTGCGCGCCATCGAGCCGCACGACTCGGCCGGCCGCTACACGCGCCTGGGCGTCGAATGCCTGGAGGGCGAGGCGCGCATCACTTCTCCCTGGACCGTGTCGATCGACGGCCGGGTGCTCACCACGCGCTCGATCATCATCGCCGCCGGGGCGCGGCCGTTCGTTCCGCCGATTCCCGGCATCGAGGGGGTCGAGGTGCTCACCTCGGACAACCTCTGGCAGCTGCGCGAGCTGCCGCGGCGCCTGGTCGTGCTGGGCGGGGGGCCGATCGGCTGCGAGCTGGCGCAGGCCTTTGCGCGCTTCGGCTCGCAAGTGACCCAGGTCGAGATGCTGCCGCGGCTGCTCGCGCGCGAGGACCCCGAGGTCTCGGAGCTGGTGCGCCGGCAATTCGCGGAGGAGGGCATCGAGGTTCTCACAGGCCACCGGGCGGTCGCTTTTCACGGGAAAAGCACTTTGCTTTGCGAAGCGGAAGGCAAGCAAAGGCAACTCGAGTTCGACGCGCTGCTGTGCGCGGTGGGGCGCGTGCCGAACACCGAGGGCTACGGCCTGGAGGAGCTGGGCATCCCGCTCACCAAGGCGCGCACGGTGGAGACCAACGAGTACCTGCAGACACTGTTCCCGAACATCTACGCCTGCGGCGATGTCGCCGGTCCCTACCAGTTCACCCACACCGCGTCGCACCAGGCCTGGTACGCCGCGGTGAACGCGCTCTTCGGCGGCCTGCGCCGGTTTCGCGCCGACTACGCGGTAATCCCGTGGGCCACCTTCACCGAGCCCGAGGTGGCGCGCGTGGGCCTGAACGAGACCGAGGCAAGGGCGCAGGGCATCCCATACGAGGTCACGACCTACGGCATCGAGGAGCTCGACCGCGCGATCGCGGACGAGGCGGCGCGTGGGCTGGTGAAGGTGCTCACCGTGCCGGGCAGGGACCGCATCCTGGGCGCGACCATCGCCGGCGAGCGCGCCGGCGAGCTGATCGTCGAGTTCATCACCGCCATGAAGCACGGCATCGGGCTGAACAAGATCCTGGGCACGATCCATGTCTATCCGACCTGGGCCGAAGCCAACAAGTACGCCGCCGGCGCCTGGAAGAAGGCGCGCGCGCCCGAGCGGCTGCTGCGCCACGTGGAGCGGTTTCACGCGTGGATGCGCGGCTGAGCGCGCAGATTTCGGTCGTCATCCCGACGCTGAACGAGGCGCGGGGAATCGGCGGCGCGCTCGGGGCGCTCGCGCCTCTGCGGGAGCGCGGCCACGAGGTGATCGTGGCCGACGGCGGCAGCACCGACGACACCGTGCGGCTCGCCCGGCCGCTGTGCGACCGGGTGGTGGAGTGCCCGCGCGGCCGGGCGCGGCAGATGAACGCCGGGGCGCGCGCCGCGAGCGGCGACGCGCTGCTTTTCCTGCACGCCGACACGCGCCTTCCGGTCGACGCGGATGCGATGATCTTTGAGGCTTTGCGCCGTTTCGCCTGGGGCCGCTTTGACGTGCACATCGAGGGAAGCCATCCGATGCTGCGCGTCGTGGGGTGCGCGATGAGCCTGCGCTCGCGCCTCACCGGCATCGCCACGGGCGACCAGGCGATCTTCGTGCGGCGCTCGGCGTTCGCCGGCTTTCCCGAGATCGCCCTCATGGAAGACATCGCTTTCAGCGCCGCCATGAAGCGCCGCGCACGCCCGGCCTGCCTGCGCAGCCGCGTGACGACTTCCGGGCGCCGCTGGGAAGCGCGCGGCGTGCTGCGCACGATATTCCTGATGTGGCGCCTGCGCTTGCTGTACTTCCTCGGCGCCGCGCCCGACCGCCTTGCCAGGCTCTACGACGCTTGATGTCGCGGTGCTGGTGTTCGCGCGCGCGCCGCAGCCCGGCCGCGTGAAGCGCCGGCTCGTGCCGCGCCTGGGCGCGTGGGGCGCGGCGCGGCTGCATCTGCGGCTCACGCGCCAGGCGCTGCGCACCGCTGCCGCGGCGCGCTGCGGGCCGGTCGAGCTGCATCTCACCGCGCGGCACGCCCTGTTCGAGCGCTGCGAGCTGCAAAGGGGGCCGGACCTGGGCCAGCGCATGCACCGCGCGCTTTCGCGCGCGCTGCGGCGCCACCGCGCGGCGATCCTCATCGGCGCGGACTGTCCTGCGCTGCGTCCCGCGGACCTGCGGCGCGCGGCGCGCCTGCTGGCGGGCGGCTGCGACGCGGTGCTCGGGCCGGCCGAGGACGGCGGCTACGTGCTCATCGGTGCGCGGCGCGTGACGCCGCGCCTGTTCGAAGCCATCGAATGGGGCGCGTCCGGCGTTTACGCGGCGACCGCCCAAAGGCTCGACGCCGCGGGCTGCCGGTGGCGCGCGCTGCGCCTGCTGTGGGACGTCGACCGGCCGCAGGACCTGGAGCGCCTCAGAGCGCTCCGCTTTGCTTCAGCGTACCGGCAAGGCGCTCGGCGATAAAGCGGTAGCCGAGCGCGTTCGGGTGGATCGGGTCGGCCTTGAGACGCTCGTCCCTGAGCACTTCGCCGATCACGTCCGCCTCGTAAGGCAGCCCGAACTCCTCCGCGATCGCGGCGTAGAACGCCGGCGGGCGGACCGTGAAGCCCGGCTCCGGGGTGCCGATCAGGAGCACGCCGACGCCGCGGCTGCGCGCGAGCTTGACCATGGCGCGCACGTTGTCCTCGGCCTGCCGGCGGCCCAGCTGCCGCAGGAAGTCGTTGCCGCCGATGCACAGCAGCAGCAGCGCCGGCGAGTGCTCGTCGAGCGCGGCGGGCAATCGCGCCGCCGCCTGCGCCGTGACTTCGCCCGGCACGCCGGCGCCGACCACCCGGCGCCCGATGAGCTGCGCGAGCTGCGCCGGGTAGCTTTCGCTTTCGTGCGCGCCGGTGCCGTAGGTCAGGCTGTCGCCGAAAGCGAGGATCACCGCGTCGTCGGGCAGCGGCTCGAGCGCCGGCCGCTCGCCGCAGCCGACGGCCGCGAGCGCGACAGCCAGCGCCACGAAGAGCCGGGGCAATGCCTTCGAGGGAGCAAGGTTGTTCGTAGGTCGCATGCTACACTGAGGCGCGCGCAAAAGACCGCCCCCCCCAGCGGCGTAGGAGGAGACCATGGAAATCACAAGCCCCAGGAATTTCTGGGCGGGTCTGATGTTTCTCGCATTCGGCCTGTTCTTCGCGTTTTGGGCAGTAGCGAATTACCAGATGGGTACGGCGGTACGCATGGGCCCGGCGTATTTTCCGACCGTGCTCGGCGGCCTGCTGGCCCTCCTCGGCCTGGTGGTGCTCGTGATGTCGGTCACCGTCAAGGGACCGCGCGTCGATACGATCCACTTCCGCCCGCTGCTGCTGGTCCTGGGAGCCAACGTCGCTTACGGCTACGCGATGAAGCCGCTCGGCCTGGTGCTCGCCACGGCGCTGCTGGTGTTCATCAGCGCCTTCGGCGGCCACGAGTTCAAGTGGAAGGAGGTCACGCTGCTCTACGTGTTTCTCATCGTGTTTTCCGTGCTGGTGTTCGTGAAGGGGCTGACGCTGCCGTTCCCGCTCTGGCCGGAAGCGCTGGGCTACTGAAGGGGCGACCTTGGACATCCTCGACAACCTGCTGCTCGGCTTCTCGGTCGCGATGACGCCGATCCACCTGTGGTATGCCCTGGTCGGCGTCATGCTGGGCACGATGATCGGCGTGCTGCCCGGCGTCGGGCCGGTCGCCACCATCGCGATGCTGCTGCCGATCACGTTCAACCTCAAGCCGGAAGCCGCGCTCATCATGCTGGCCGGCATCTACTACGGATCGCAATACGGCGGCTCCACCACGGCTATTTTGGTCAACCTTCCCGGCGAGACGTCCTCGGTGGTCACCTGCCTCGACGGCTACCAGATGGCGCGCCAGGGACGCGCCGGCCCGGCGCTCGCGGTGGCGGCGCTGGGCTCGTTCTTCGCCGGCTGCGTGGCCACGGTGGTGATTGCCGTCGCCGCCCCGCCGCTCGCCGAGGTGGCGCTCAAGTTCGGACCGTCGGAGTATTTCTCGCTGATGGTGCTCGGCCTGGTCGCGGCAACGGTGCTGGCGCACGGCTCGCTCATCAAGGCCATTGCCATGGTGCTGCTCGGCCTGCTGCTCGGCCTGATCGGCACCGACGTCAATTCCGGCGTGCTGCGCTTCACGTTCGGCATTCCGGAGCTGTCCGACGGCATCGGCTTCGTGGTGGTCGCCATGGGGATGTTCGGCCTGGCCGAGATCATCGCCAACCTGGAGCTCAAGGGAGCCCGCGAAGTGTTCACCGGCAAGGTGAAGAACCTGTTTCCGACCCGGGAAGAC
>DASUUN010000054.1:0-17514 GCA_036374055.1 Burkholderiales bacterium | reverse complement strand
TTCCGCACGCCGACCGAGGAGCGCCTGGCGCTGAAGTTCGGCAACCAGAAGATCAACCTGCACGAATGGGGCCGGGAGTTCACGCCCCGGGCGCACGTCGCGGCGCCGGGCACGCTCGACCTTTGCTTCATTGCTGCAGTGCCGCTGGAGGAGGTTGTAAACCGGCTGGCGCAGATGCGCGTTCCTGTATTGGAGGGCCCGGTGGGAAAGACCGGCGCGACGGGCCCCATCCGGTCGGTCTATGTGCGCGACCCCGACCTCAATCTGGTGGAGATATCGGTCTACAATTCCCCGCAGGAGGATTCCCCATGAAAACCATGAAGTGGCAGTTCCTGGCCGCGGCGTGCGCGCTCGGCGCGTCGTTCGCGGCAGGCGCGCAGCAGGTGGCCATCGGCACGTCCAACCCGGGCTCGATCTACCACTCGTCCGGCTCGGTGATCGCGAAGCTGCTGAACGAGAAGGCCAACATCCGCGCCACGATCCAGCCCTACGCCAGCCCGAACATCTTCATCCCCGCGGTCAACGCGGGCCAGATGCAGATGGGCCTCGCCAACATCGCCGAGATCACCTGGGCGGTGCAAGGCAAGGAGCACTTCGAGGGCCGCCCGCACAAGGACATCCGCGCGGTGGCGGTGATGTACCCGTTGCGCTCGGCGATCTTCGTGCGCAAGGACTCGCCCATCAAGTCGCTCGCCGACCTGAAGGGGCGCCCGGTGCTCGACGGCTTCACCAGCCAGAAGATCATCCTGCCGCTGCTCGACGCCATGTACGCCACCGTGGGCCTGAAGCGAAGCGACATGCGCTCGGTGCAGGTGCCCAACGTGGTGGTCGGCGCCGACACCTTCGCCTCGGGCAAGGCGGACATGTTCTTCTTCGCCATCGGCGCGGCCAAGCCCAAGGAAGTGGACGCTTCGGTCGGCGGCATCCGCATGATCTCGCTGCCGAACACGCCGCAGGCCGAGCAGGCGGTGAAGGAGCATTTCCCGCCCGGCTACCTGCGGCTGGAAAAGCCCAGCCCGGTGAACACCGGCGTGCTCGAGCCCGCCTACTCGCTCGCCTACGACGCGCTGGTGTTCGCCTCCTCCAAGACCCCGGAGGACATCGCCTACCAGACGGCGAAGGTGATGCACGACAACGCCAAGGCGATGGGCGAGGCGTTCGGGCCGTTCCGCCTGTTCGATCCGGCGGCCATGGCCAAGAGCTTCGAGGTCGTGCAGTACCACCCGGGCGCGGTCAAGTACTACAAAGAGATCGGCATCTGGAAAGGCAAGTGACCCGCTGGGTCACTGCGCTGCTGGCCATCGCGCTCACCCTGGGCGCGGTGGCCTGGTCGCTCGGGATCTACCAGATCCTCGACCTGTCGCTGTACGAAGAGCAGTTCGCCGCCGCCATGCTGTCGGCGTGCATGGCGCTCACCTTCCTCCACCTGCCGGCGCGGCGCAACGCGCCGCGCCCGCGGGCGCCGTGGTACGACTGGCTAGCCGCCGCGGCCGGCGCCGCCGCCGCCGGCTACATCGCGGTGCAGTACGCCTCGATCGTGGACCTCATCCTGCTCGGCCCCACCGACGCGGTGATCGCGGGCAGCGTGCTGTTCCTGCTGCTGCTCGAGGCGCTACGGCGCGCCACCGGCATCGCCCTGCCGGTGATCATCGTGGTGTTCGTGCTGTACGCCCTGTTCGCCGACCTCATGCCCGGGCGCATGGAAGGCCGCGCCACCGGCTGGCAGAACCTCATTTCCTACCTCAGCTTCGACATCAACGCCATGCTCGGCGTGCCGATCAAGATCGGCACCACCATCGTGGTGACGTTCATCCTGTTCGGCAGCCTGCTCACGGTCACCGGCGGCTCGCGCTTTTTCACCGAGCTCGCGCTGCTCGGCATGGGCCGCTTCCGCGGCGGCTCGGCGAAGATCGCGGTGGCGGCCTCGGCGCTGTTCGGCTCGATCTCGGGCAGCGCGGTGGCCAACGTGGTGGCCACCGGCGTGGTCACCATCCCGATGATCAAGAAAAGCGGCTACTCGGCGCACCAGGCCGGCGCCATCGAGGCGGTGGCCTCCACCGGCGGCCAGCTCATGCCCCCGGTGATGGGCGCGGCCGCCTTCCTGATGGCCGAGTTCCTGCAGATTCCCTACAGCGAGGTGGTGCTCGCCGCGCTGGTGCCGGCGCTGCTGTACTACGCGGCGCTTTTCATCCAGGCCGACCTCGAAGCGGCGCGCCGCGGCATCACCCGCGTGCCGCAGGAAGACATCCCGCGCGCGCGCGACGTGCTGCCGGGCGTGCACTTCCTGCTGCCGTTCGTGGTGCTGATCGTGGGCCTGTTCAGCTTCAACATCCAGCCGGAGACCGCGGTGCTCGCCGCCGCGGTGGTGCTGATCGCCGGCGCGCTCGTGTTCGGCTACCGAGGTCAGCGCCCGCGCATCCGCGACATGCTCGACGCCTTCCGCACCACCGGCGTCGGCGTCATCGAGATCATCCTCATCACCGCCGGCGCGGGCTTCGTCATCGGCGTGCTGTCGATCTCGGGCCTGGGCTTCAATCTCACGCTCGCGCTGGTGCAGATAGGCGCCGGGAGCCTCTTCGTGCTGCTGCTGCTCGCCGCGCTGGTATGCATCGTGCTCGGCATGGGGCTGCCCACCGCCGGAGTGTACGTGCTGCTCGCCGCGCTGGTGGCCCCCGCCCTGGTGGAGGTGGGCGTCAAGCCGATCGCCGCGCACATGTACGTCATGTACTTCGGCATGATGTCGATGATCACCCCGCCGGTGGCCATCGCGGCGTTCGCCGCCGCCAGCATCGCGCGCGCCGACGCCATGCGCACCGGCTGGGAGGCGTGCCGCTTCGGCTGGTCGGCCTACGTCGTGCCGTTCCTCTTCGTGCTGTCGCCCACGCTGCTGCTCATCGGCCCGGCCGACGCCGTGGCGCTCGCCATCGTCACCGCGACGCTGGGCATCTGGCTGGTGTCGATCGGCATGATCGGATTCTTCATGCGGCCGCTGGGCGCCGGCCTGCGCGCGGCGTTCATGGCTTCGGGGCTGCTCGCGCTGATTCCGGCCGGCGCGTTCCCCGGCGCCGTGTGGACCGATATCCTCGGCGCCACGCTCGGCGCGCTGCTCATGGCGCGCGAGGTCTGGATCGTGCGCCTGCGGGAGCGGGCGCCGGCCTGATGGCAAGGCTGGTCGCGGCATTCGGCAGCTCGCACAGCCCAGCGCTCAACAGCCCGGCCGAGGACATGCCCGGGCACGCGCGGCGCGACGAGCAGTACCAGAACCATCTGGACCGCGACGGCAACCCGGTCTCGTTCGAAGCGCTGCTGAAGAATCCTCCGCCCGGGGTGGATTGCGCCCCGGAAACCATCGCCGCGCGCGTCGCGGCGTGCGAGCGCCACATCGACCGCCTGGCGCGCGCCATCGCCGAAGCGAGGCTCGACGCGCTGCTCATCGTTGGCGACGACCAGAAGGAGCAGTACTTCGAGGACAACCTGCCGGCGTTCCTCGTGTACTGCGGCAAGACCATCGTTAACGGGATGCTGGATCTGCCCGCCGGCGCGCCCGAATACTGGAAGCGCGCCCGCTCGCAGTACTTCGAGCCCGACGCGCCGCGCGAGTACCCGGTCGCGGCCGACCTCGCGGTTCACATGATTGGCTTTTTGATCGAAAACGACTTCGACGTGGCTTACGGCGCGATGCTGCCCAGGCCGCGCGGCGAGGGCCACGCCTTCGGCTTCGTGCACCGCCGGCTGCTCGCGGGAAGCATCGTGCCGGTCGTGCCGGTCGTCGTGAACACCTACTATGCGCCCAACCAGCCGCGCCCCGCGCGCTGCTATCGCCTGGGGAAAGCCATAAGAGAGGCAGTTGAATCGTGGTCTGCGCAGGCGCGCGTGGGTATTCTTGCTTCGGGAGGCCTGAGTCACTTCACAGTCGACGAGGCACTCGACCGCCTGGTCCTGAAGGCCTGCCGGGAGGGCGATGCCGAAGCGCTCGCCGCGATTCCAGCCGCCAAGCTGAACTCCGGCAGCTCCGAGATCCGCAACTGGATGGTCACCGCTGGAGCGGCAGAGAAGCTGCACACCGAGTGGCAGGAGTACGAGCCACTCTACCGCACGCCCGCCGGCACCGGCTGCGGCATGGCCTTCGCCGTCTGGAAACAAAACGATAACAAAGGGGCAACCCACTTCGATTCGCCGGCTGCGTAGCATCGCGCGCTTCTGTCGGAGGATGCGTGCCATGCTGCTCTCGCTTGCCGATTACTATCCGCTGCTGTTGCACGCCAACATCCGCACGCCGCGCTGGCTCGGCTTTCTCGTGCAGCGGCCCGAGAGCCACGGCGTGCACCACGGCGCCGGCATTCACCGCTACAACTGCTCGGATTTGCCGCTGTGGGACATGGTGTTCGGCACCTTCCGCAATCCAGCGGACGGGGCACGCCCCGCGGGCTTCTATCCCGGCGCCTCCGGCCGGCTCGCAGCGATGCTGGGCTTCCGCGACGTCTCGCGCCTATAATCGCGCGCATGAGCGTGCTCATCGTTGAGGACGACAAGCAGGTACGCGAGACTGTCGCCGATTACCTCGAGTCCCAGGGCTACGAGGTGGCGCAGGCCGGCGACGGCGCAGCCATGCGCCAGGCCCTGTCGCAGCAGCTCCCCGACCTTGTGCTGCTCGACGTGAGGCTGCCGGGCGAGGACGGCCTGGCGCTCGCGCGCTGGCTGCGCGAGCGCCACCAGGTGGCGATCATCATGGTCACTGCGGCTGGCGAGGTGATCGACCGCGTGGTGGGGCTGGAAGTCGGCGCCGACGACTACATCGGCAAGCCTTTCGACCTGCGCGAGCTGCTGGCGCGCATCAAGAGCGTGCTGCGGCGCGCCAGCAAGCCGGCAGCCGGCGCGGCGACCCCTTCGCGACGTGTGACCTTTGGGGCCTGCATCCTGGACCTCGACCGCCACCAGCTCATCGGCCGCGAAGGCGAGGAGATCCCGCTCACCGGCATGGAGTTCGACCTGCTGCGCGCCTTCGCCGAGCACCCGAACCGGGTGTTGTCGCGCGACCAGCTCCTAACCCTGACGCGCAACCGGGAATGGGAGCCGTTCGACCGCTCGATCGACATCCGCATCGCCCGCCTGCGCCGCAAGATCGAAGCGGATCCGGACAAGCCGAAGACCATCAAGACGGTGCGCGGGTCGGGCTACATCTTCATCCCGAAGGATTTGTAACCCGATTGTTTCAATGGTAGCGCCCGGGTAACTCCCCGCCCGGGCGGGCGCTGCTCGCATACACTCGGACGCCATGGAAGGCCTGGACTGGCAGCGGCTCAAGCCGCTTTTCGACGAAGCCGGGGTGGTGGTGTTCGTCCGCGACCTCGAGGGCCGCTACCGCTACGTGAACCGTACCTTCGAGCGCCTGGTAGGCAAGAGCGCCGCCGAGGTGCTCGGCCGCCCGGTCGAGGAAGTGCTGCCGGCCGAGGCCGCCGCCACCATGCGCGCCTCCGACCGCGAGGCGATCGACGGGCGGCGCAGCGTGGCGTTCGAAACCGAGGGCCTGTACGGCTCCGGGCGGCGCAGCTTCATGAACTTCAAGTTCCCGCTGCTCGACGCGCAGGGCCGGCCGACCGCGCTGCTCGGCTTCGGCACCGACGTGAGCGAGCGGCGCACGCGCGAGCACGCCCTGCAGGCCGCTTCGCTGGCGGTGTCGAGCGCCAAGGGTGACCTGATCTTCCAGGAGCTGACGCGCTACCTAGCCACCATCCTCGGCGTGCAGATGGCGCTCATCGGGCGCCTGAGCGTCGGCTCGCCGGGCACCATCCAGACCCTGGGCATCTACGGCGGCGGCGCCTACCGGGAGAATTTCGAGTACCCGCTGGACATCACGCCGTGCCGCCAGGTCGTGAGCGGCGGGTTCTCGATCGTGCCGCGGGACGTCGCCCGGCTGTTCCCCGAGGACCACTACCTGCCGCGCAGCGCCGTCGGCTACGCCGGCTATCCGCTGGCCGACGCGGCGGGCCGCGCTGCCGGCGTGATCGCCGTGATGACTCGCGAACCCATCGAGGACCCGAGCCTGTTCGAGTCGGTGCTGAAGATCTTCGCAGTGCGCGCCGCGGCGGAGCTCGAGCGCCGCGCGCAGGAGGAGGCGCTCGCCGCCTCGGAAGCCAACTACCGCGCGATCTTCGAGGCCTCCGAGGACGCGATCTTCCTCCACGACTACGACAGCGGCGCGATCCTCGACGTCAACCCGAAGGCCTGCAGCACCTACGGCTACAGCCGCGAGGAGATGAGGCGCCTGAGCGTCGGCGAGCTGTCGGGCAACGAGCCGCCCTATACCCACGAGGAGGCGCTGCGCCTGATCGGCGAGGTGCGCGCCGGGCACGGCCCGCTGCGCTTCGAATGGCGCCGGCGCAACAAGGACGGCAGCCTGCACTGGGACGAGGTCACGCTGAAGAAGGTGGACATCGCCGGGCGGCCGCACGTCATGGCCATGACGCGCCAGATCACCGAGAGGAAGCGCGCGGTCGAGGCGCTCAAGGCGAGCGAGGAGCAGTACCGCGCCATCTTCAACGCCAGCGCCGACTCGCTGGTGCTGCGCGACGCCGGCTTCCGCGTGGTCGACGTGAACCCGGCGTACGAAGCGATGAGCGGCCGGCGGCGCGAGGAGGCGCTCGGCCGCGACGGCCTCACCATGAGCCCGCCGGAGCTGAACGCGCACGTGAAAGCCCTGCATGCGCGCGCGCTCGCCGGCGAGCCGGTGGTGTTCGAGGCGCTCGCCGCGCGCAAGGACGGCTCGCGCTTCGACATCGAGACGCGCGGCGTGCCGATCCTGCACCAGGGGCGGCCGCACGTGCTCTACATCGGGCGCGACATCACCGCGCGCAAGCGCGCGGAGGAGATCCTGCGCGCAAGCGAGCAGCAGTACCGCGCCATCTTCGACGGCTCGGCCGACGCGCTGGTGCTGTGGGATTCGGAGCTGCAGCGCGTCGACGTCAACCCGGCCTACGAGGCGATGAGCGGCCGCAGCCGGCAGGAGGCGCTCGGCCGCGACGGCCTCACCATGAGCCCGCCCGAGCTGAACGCGCACGTGAAAGCCCTGCATGCGCGCGCGCTCGCCGGCGAGCCGGTGGTGTTCGAGGCGCTCGCGCGGCGCAAGGACGGCTCGCGCTTCAACATCGAGACGCGCGGCGTGCCGATCCTGCACCAGGGAAAGCCGCACGTGCTCTACATCGGGCGCGATATCACGGCAAAAAAGGGCGAGGAAGAGCTGCTGCGCGCGAGCGAGGAGCAGTACCGCGCGATCTTCGACGCCTCGGCCGACGCCCTGGTGCTGTGGGACGAGCACCTGAGGCGCGTGGACATCAACCCGGCCTACGAGCGCATCTACGGCTACACGCGCGCCGAGGTGCTCGCGCCCGGCTACGACGAGCAGGTGCGGCCGGCGAAGTACGCCGAGCGCCGCCGCGACCTCGTGCAGCGCACGCTCGCCGGCGAGCGCTGCCAGGTGGAGCTCGAGTCGCTGCGCAAGGACGGCCGCCCGATCCACGTCGAGGTGCGCACCATCCCGATCCAGCATCGCGGCCGGCCGCACGTGCTCGCCATCTCGCGCGACGTGACCGAGCGCATGCGCGCAGAGGCCGCCGTGCGCGCGAGCGAGGAGCGCTACCGGCTGCTGTTCGAGATGGAGTCCGACTCCATCATGCTGGTCGACGCCGAGACGCTCGAAATCCTCGACCTGAACCCGGTGGCCGAAAGGCTGTGGGGGTACGGGCGCGCGGAGCTGCTGAAGATGAAGGTGACGGACCTGTCGGTCGAGCCGCAGAACACCCGCGACTCGGTGCAGCAGGGCGTGGGCACCGTCACCATCCCGCTGCGCTGGCACCGCAAGAAGGACGGCACGGTATTTCCCATCGAGATCACCGCGAACCGCTTCGAGCTGAACGGCCGGCGCACCGTGCTGGCCGCGATCCGCGACATATCGGAGCGCCAGCGCGCCGAGGCGGCCGTGCGCGCGAGCGAGGAGCAGTACCGCGCCATCTTCAACGCCTCGGTCGACGGCATGCTGCTGTGGGACGCGGACCACAGCATCGTCGATGTGAACGAGTCGTTCCTCAGGATGCACGGCTACCGGCGCGAGGAGGTGGTGGGTCAGACGCAGCCGCTGTTCATCCCGGCGGCCCTGCGCGGGCAGTGTGGCGAGCTGCTGCCCAAGGTGATCGCCGGCGAGGCCTGCCGCATCGAGTCGCGCGCGCTGCGCAAGGACGGCAGCGAGTTCGAGGTCGAGATCCATGGCGTGCCCATGGAATACCAGGGGCGGCCGCACGTGCTGGTGATCCTGCGAGACCTGACGCTGCGGCGCCAGGCCGAGGAGCGGCTGCGGGCGAGCGAGGAGCGCTATCGCCTGCTGTTCGAGATGGAGTCCGACGCCATGGTGCTGGTCGACGTGGAGACGCTGCAGCACCTCGACGTCAACCGGGCGGCCGTGGATCTCTACGGCTACAGCCGGGACGAGCTCCTCGGGCTCAGATCGACCGACCTGTCCGCCGAGGCCGACAAGACCCGCTCGGCGATGCAGTCCGGCGCGACGCAGGAAAAGAGCAGCGGAGCGGTCCGCGTGCCGCTGCGCTACCACCGCAAGCGCGACGGCACCGTGTTCCCGGTCGAGATCACGGCCAACTTCTTCGAGCTGAACGGCCGCAGCATCATGCTGGCCGCCATCCGCGACATCACGGACCGCAAGCAGGCCGAGGAGGCGCGCGGCCGGCTCGAGGCGCAGCTGCGCCAGGCGCAGAAGATGGAGGCGATCGGCCAGCTCACCGGCGGCATCGCGCACGACTTCAACAACATCCTGCAGAGCGTGCTGGGCAACCTGACGCTGGCGGAGGAGCGCATCGAGGAGCTGGGCGACGCGAAGCTCGCGCGCTACCTCGAGCGCGCGCAGCTCTCGGCGCAGCGCGCGCGGGAGCTGATCCAGCAGATGCTCACCTTCAGCCGCGGCAAACGCGGCGAGCCGCGCCTCATGTCGCTTGCGCCGCTGGTGGCCGAAGCGACGAAGCTGCTGCGCCCGTCGCTGCCGGCCACCATCGAGGTGAGCATGGACCTGAGCGAGGGGGCACCGCCGGTGAAGGTGGATCCGGTGCAGGCCGAGCAGGTGCTGCTGAATCTCTGCATCAACGCGCGCGACGCGATGTCCGGCCACGGCACGATCGGGCTCGCGGTGAGGGAACCGTCGGCAGACCCGCAGCTGTGCACCGCGTGCCGCCAGCGCTTCGCCGGGCGCTTCGTCGAGCTCGCGGTGCGCGACAGCGGCCCGGGCATCGCGCCGGAGGTGGTCGACCGCATGTTCGAGCCGTTCTTCTCCACCAAGGAAGTGGGCAAGGGCAGCGGCATGGGCCTGTCGATGGTGCACGGCATCGTGCACGAGCACGGCGGCCACATCATCGTCGAGACCGAGCCCGGCAAAGGCGCGCTGTTCCGCGTGCTGCTGCCGGCGGGTTCCGGGCGCGCTGCCGACGAAGCGAAGCCGGCGCCGCGCAAGGCGAAGCCCAGGCTCGCCGGCAGCGTGCTGGTGGTCGACGACGAGGACATGATCCTGGAGCTCATGGGCGATCTGCTCTCGGGCTGGGGCCTCGAGGTGACCCTGAAGTCGAGCGGCGTGGAGGCGAAGCACGCGTTCGCCGCCGAGCCGCAGCGCTACGACCTGGTGCTCACCGACAACACCATGCCGCGCATCACCGGCCTGGAGCTCGCCCGGCAGATCCGCGGCATCCGGCCGGGCATCCCGGTGATCCTGTACACCGGCTACGGCGAGGACATCGCCGAGTCCGAGCTCGCCGCCGCCGGCGTGCGCGCGCTGGCGAGAAAGCCGGTCGAGCCGGCCGAGCTGCTGGCGCTCCTGAAAACCCACCTGCAACAAATCCGCAACACGCTGAAATAGCGCGACGACGTTCGGCCGCTAGTCTGCCGTCATCGACTTTGACGGAGGCTCGGATGGACGGCTACATCGTGCAGGGCGGCTTGGGCATGGCGCGCGGCAGCCTCGCGCGCATCGAGGACGGCAGGGGCATGCTGCTCTATGTCTGGGACGGCGGTCTGTGGATCACGCAGGAGCGCGACAGCCGCGACTACTACGTGAAGCCGGGCGAGTGGTTCCGCCTGGGCCGCAACGGCGTGGTGCTCGCCTACGCCCTGAGCCGCTCGAGCGTCACCATCACCGCGCCGGTGCCCTCGCACTATGCGCGGCGCATCGTCCTGGGCGCGCGCGTCATCTACGACCGCGCCCAGGAGCCCGGCGGCTGGCGCGAAGCCTCGCGCCAACGCCTGATCCGGCTCTGGGCCGACGCGTTCGTCCCCTTTTCCAGACCCACCACCGCAGCTCTCTAGAGGAGTCAGCATGCAACCCAGCTATGCCAAGTGCGTCGAGGTATTCCTGCAATGAAGCAGGCGCTGCACGCCTTCCTGTGCCACCGCGGCGATGCCCTGGCGCTCGCGCGCCGGGCCGACGGCGCGCAGGCGCGCCTGCTCGAGGCGAGCCTGCTGCTGTGCAGCCGCGACCGGCGCGACTTCGAGCGCGCCGGCCGGGTCTACGCGGCAGTGAAGGACGAAAGGAGTCCCCACGTCGCCGCGCTGGGCGCCGCGGTCGATGGCGACTACCCTCGCGCCAGCCGGATCTACGACGAGATCCTCGCCGAGGATCCGCGCGACCTGCTGGCGCTGGCGGTCGCCAACGTGTTCGATTACTACCTCGGCAATCCGCAGGCGCGGCGCACCTCGAAGGCGCTCGCGGCGCAGCCCGATCACCACGCGGTGCTGTCCATGCACGCGTTCGCGCTGGAGGAGGGCGGCGACTACGCGAAAGCCGAGGAGCTCGCGCGCCGCGCGCTCGAGCTCGAGCCGCTCGACCTGCGCGCCCACCACGCCGTGTCGCACGTGATGGAGATGCAGGGCCGCTTCCACGAAGGCGTGCGCTGGATGGGGGAGCGCAGCGCATGGTGGAGCGGCGCCGGGCCGGCGTCGACGCACCTGTGGTGGCACCTCGCGCTGTACCACCTCGAGCTCGGCCAGGCGGAGCACGCGCTGGCGGTCTACGACCGTCGCATGCAGGGCGAAGGCCTGTCGGAGCTGATCGACGCCTCGGCGCTCCTCTGGCGCTTGCATCTCCGGCAAATTCCTCTTGGAGACCGATTCCGTGTGCTTGCCGCGCGCTGGTCGCCGTTTGCGGAGGACGCGCACTGCGCCTTCAACGACCTGCACGCCATGATGGCGTTCGTCGCCGCGGGCCGCCGGGACTGCGCCCGGCGCCTGCTCGCGGCGCAGGAGCGCAGGGTCGCCGTCTCGTGGGGCGCCAACCAGGACATGACGCGGCTGGTCGGCCTGCCCGCCTGCCGCGCGCTCGCCGCCTTCGGGCGCGGCGACTACGCGGGCGCCGAGCGCCTGCTGCGCGCGCTGCCGCCGGTCGCGCACCGCATCGGCGGCAGCCACGCCCAGCGCGACGTGCTGCAGCTCACCCGCTTCGCCGCGGCGCGCGAGAAATTTGCCAATCGCGACGTCAATCGGGGTCAAAGCCCCGTTTCCCTGGCCTATGCCGCCTGAGCTTCGCCTGCGCCGGCTGGAGCCCGCGGACGCCGGGCGCGTGCAGCAGTTCGTGCGACGCCTGTCGCCGCAGACGCGGCGGGAGCGCTACTTCTGCGCCATCAATGAGCTCAGTGCACGCCAGCTCGAGCGCATGACCTTCGGTGGCAGCGCGCGCGATCTGAGCCTCGGCGCGTTCGAGCAGGAACGGATCGTCGCCATCGCGGAGTACGCGGACGGCGAGTTCGCGGTGGTGGTGGCCGACGCGTGGCAGGGCCTGGGCATCGGCGAGGCGCTGATGCTGCGGCTGCTCGATCACGCGCGCGAGAGCCGGCTGCCCGCGCTGCACGGCCTGGTGAGCGGCGGCAACCGCGCGATGCTGCGCCTGGCCGGCAGGCTCGGCTTTCGCAGCGCGCGCGACGCGGACCCGGGCTTCGTGCGCGTCGAGCGCGCGCTTTCGCATGCGTGAGCTCAATGCCGCGGCGCTCTGGGCCGGCCTGACCGCCTTCGTGTGGTACGCCTGCGGCGGCATTCCGCTGCAGCTCTCGGTGGCGGCGCAGCTCGGCCTCACCCCCGCCCAGGCTTCGAGCAGCGTGTTCATCGTCTGGACGAGCGGCGCGGTGGCCTCGATCGCGCTGTCGCTGCGCCTGCGCCAGCCGATCCCGGTCACCTGGACCATCCCGGGGCTCGTGTACCTGGGCAGCCTGGCGGGGCGCTTCAGCGTCGCGGAGATCGCCGGCGGCGCGCTGGTCGCTGCGCTGATCCTCGCCGCGCTGGCTGCCGGCGGCGTCGGCGCCCGGGTCATGCGCTGGCTGCCGCTGCCCATCGTGATGGGCATGTTCGCCGGCAGCATTCTCGACTACCTGGTGCGCGCCGTGAGCGCGACCGTGGCGGATCTCGCCGTCGCCGGCAGCGTGTTCGGCGGCTACTTCGCGGCGCGGCTCGCGGGGAGCGCGCGCGTGCCGCCGGTCGGCGCCGCGCTTGTCCTGGGCGCCGTTGCCGTCGCTCTCGGTTACGACGGCGCGCTTCCCGCGGTGCCGTGGGCGCTGCCGGCGCTCGCCGTTCCCGCCTTCGCCTTCGATCCGGCGGCGATCGCCGCGGTGAGCCTGCCGCTCGTGGTCCTCGCCATGGGGCTGGGCAACGTGCAGGGCCTGGGCTTCGTGCTCGGGCAGGGCTACGCGGTCCCGGTCGACCGCGTCACGCGCGCGGTGGCGGCGGCGTCCATCGTCAACGCGCTGTTCGGCGGCGCGCCGGCGACGGTGGCGCGCAACGGCGCGGCCATCCTGGCGGCGCCGGACGCCGGCGCGCCGGGCGGCCGCTACTGGGCCGTGGTGATCTCCTCGGCGCTCACCCTGGTGCTCGCGCTGGCGGCGACGCCGGCGGCCTCACTGCTCCAGGCCCTGCCGAAGAGCTTCGTCGTCGCGCTCGCCGGCGTCGCTCTGCTGTCGTCGATGCAGGACGCGCTTGAAAAAGCGTTCGGCGGGGCGATGCGCTTCGGCGCCCTCACCGCGTTCGTGGTCGCCGTCAGCCCGTTCAGCCTGCTCGGCATCACCGCCGCATTCTGGGCACTGATCGCGGGCGTCCTCGCCTCGCTCGTGACCGAGCGTGCGCAACTGCTTTCGTTCTGGTTGACCCCGGTTTCGATGCGGGAATAAGGGTTGCTTGACCGGGGTATCCCCATAAGGAGGCACCCGATGGCAGGCATTCCCAGGTCCCAGGGCCGCGCCGATCCGAAGATCGGCCCGAGCGACAGCTCGGACAGCTTCTCCGACCGGCCGAACCAGTCGACCGACACCGACGACGGCGGCACGGGCGAGCGCGCCACCACCGGCCGCGACCCGCATTCCGGGCTGCACAACGAGCGCGGCGTGGACCGCGTGGTCGATTCGCGCGAAGCCGGGCTCGGCGGCGGGCTGGATCAGGCCGAGGAAGGCCGGCTCGGCATCACGGACGAAGAGCTCGAGGAGCTCGTCAGGAAGCCGACGCCCTGATGCTCTTTTCCTGAAGGGCGCGCACCAGCGCGTCGGTGTGTGCGCGGTCGCGCGTCTCGACCAGGAACTCCACCTCCGGCGAGCGCACCGAGGAGGTGCCGAAGATCCGCTGATGCTGGATCTCGACGATGTTGCCGCCGGCCTCGGCGATCGCGGTGGCGACCTTGGCGAGGCTGCCCGACACGTCGGGCATGGTGACGCGCAGGCGCACCAGGCGCCCGTCGCGCACCAGGCCGCGCATCAGCACCGAGGCGAGCACGCGGCTGTCGATGTTGCCGCCCGACACCAGGATGCCCACGCGCTTGCCGGTGAAGTGCCCCGGGTGCTCGAGCAGCGCCGCCAGCCCGGCGGCGCCCGCGCCCTCGGCCACGGTCTTCTCGATCTCGATCAGCGCCACCACCGCGCGCTCGATCGTCTCCTCCTCGACCACCAGCACTTCCTCGACCAGGCGCCGGATGATCTCCAGCGCCGTGGCGCCCACGTCCTTCACCGCGATGCCCTCGGCGATGGTGTCGCCGCCGCATTCCACCGGCAGGTTGTTCAAACGCTGGTGCATGGAAGGATAATTCTTCGTCTCGACTCCGTAGACGAGAATCTCGTTCTTCAGGGCTTTCGCGGCGGTCGCGATGCCGGAAATCAGGCCGCCGCCGCCCACCGGCACCACCAGCACGTCGAGCTCCGGCGCGGCGGCGAGCATCTCCAGCCCGCAGGTGCCCTGGCCGGCGATGATCAGCGGGTCCTCGTAGGGATGCACGAACACCAGGTTGTCGCGCGCGGCGAGCGCGCGCGCGTGCTTGCCGGCCTCGAACAGGTTCTCGCCCTCGAGCACCACGGCCGCGCCGTGCACCTGCGTGTTCTTGATCTTGGTGTTGGGCGAGCCCTTCGGCATCACGATGGTGGCCGGGATCCCCAGCCGCGCGGCATGGTAGGCCACCGCCTGGGCATGGTTGCCCGCGCTCATCGCGATCACGCCGCGGGCGCGCTCCTCCGCGGACAGCGACAGCAGCTTGTTCAGCGCGCCGCGCTCCTTGAAGGAGGCGGTGAACTGCAGGTTCTCGAACTTGAGGAACACCTGCGCGCCGGTGAGCTGCGACAGCGTGCGGCTGCGCACCAGCGGCGTCTGCTCGACCGCCCCGGCGATTCGCCCGGCGGCCGCGCGGATGTCGTCAAGCGTGACCGGCGGCATTGACCGGGTGTTCATATAAATGTACAGTTCATCTGTACAGAAGAGGGAGAGCCATGGCAGACGTCAAAGTGACCGATCTCAGGCAGAACCTGCCCGCCTACCTGGCGCGAGTGAAGCGCGGAGAGCGGCTGCGGGTCACCGCGCGTGGCAAGGTCATCGCCGAAATTGTAGCTCCCTCGGCGTCCGCTTCCGAGGCCGAGGCGGCGCGCGCGCGCTTGCGCGGCAGCGTAGTGCGGTACGACAGACCGCTGGACCCGGTGTTCGATCCATCGGAATGGGAAATGGAGCGGTGATCCTGCTGGACACCCATGCGCTCGTCTGGTGGGTGTCGGGCATCGAGCCGCTGTCGGCGAAGGCGCAACGCGTGGTAAGCGACGCGCTCAAGCGGGGCCCCGTGCACGCTTCGGCCATCAGCCTGCTCGAGATCGCCACCGCGGTCAGGCGCGGCCGCCTGGCGCTCGGCATGCCGATAGAGGAGTGGCTCGACGCACTGAGCGCCTTGCCGCAGCTGCGTCTCCAGCCCGTCAACGCGGAGATTGCGCGTCACGCCGGCTCTTTGGGCGACCGCGTGCACGGAGATCCCATAGACCGCATCATCCTGGCCAGCGCGCGCGTGCTCAAGCTGAAACTCGTCACGGCGGACGCCCGCCTGCGCGCTTCCCGCGAGGTGGAGGCCATCTGGTAGGCGTGTAGCCGAACGACTACAGAGCCGCGCGGGTAGAATGGCCTCGCCCCATGGAGCTCGACACCCGCATCGCGCATGTGGCCATCGGCGGCCACCCGAACGACGAGCAGTTCCGCCTGCTGGTCGAGAGCGTCACCGAGTACGCCATCTTCCTGCTCGACACGAGCGGCCGCGTGATGAGCTGGAACGCGGGCGCCGAGCGCATCAAGGGCTACCGCACGCAGGACATCATCGGCCAACACTTCTCGGTGTTCTACCCGCCGGAGGCGCGCGCCGCCGGCATGCCCGAGCGCATGCTGCAGCGCGCCGAGCGCGAGGGCAGGGCGCAGCACGAAGGCTGGCGGATGCGCCAGGACGGCAGCCGCTTCTGGGCCGACGCCACGGTCAGCGCGCTGCGCGGGCCGCAGGGGGAGCTGCGCGGCTTCGCCAAGGTGACGCGCGACATGACCGCGCGCCAGCGCGAGCGGGAGAACGAGGCAATGCTGGCGGCGATGTTCGAGCGCGCCTCGCTCGGCATCGTGATGTTGGATGTGTCCGGGCGCTACGTGCGCGCCAACCCGCAGTTCCAGCGCATGCTCGGCTACACGGCCGAGGAGCTCGCGCAGAAGGACGTCGGCGAGCTCGCCCATCCCGAGCACGCCGAGGAGAGCTGGCGCATCCTGGAGGACCTGGTGCAGGGCCGGCGCAGCCACGCGGTGTACGAGAAGCGCTATGTGCGGCGCAACGGCCAGGTGATCTGGGCGCGCACCAGCGCCACGCGGCTGCCCGACGCCGACGGCCGGCTGCGCTACATCATGGCCACGGTCGAGGACATCACCGAGGGACGCCTCGCCTACGAGGCGCTGCGCGAGAGCGAGGCGCGCCTGCAGGCGTTCACCAGCCACAGCCCGGCGGTCATGTTCCTGAAGGACCGCGAAGGCCGCTACCGCTTCGTCAACCAGCAGTTCCTCCAGCGCTTCGGCCTGCGGCGCGAGCAGGTCATCGGCCACACGGACGAGGAGCTGCTCACGCACGCCCAGGCGGGCACCTCCAGCGACAGCGACGCGCAGGTGCTGGCGCGCGGCGTGCCGCTCGAGTTCGAGGAAACCGTGGAGCTGGTCGGCGGCCCGCGCTACAGCGTGGTGTCCAAGTTCCCGGTGTTCGACGCCGCCGGCGCGGTGGTCGGGGTGGGCGGGGTGGCCACCGACATCACCGAGCGGCGCAAGGCGGAGCAGGCGCTGCGCGAGCAGCGCACGCTGCTCGCGGAAGCGCAGAGCCTCGCGGGGCTGGGCTGCTGGGAATGGGACCCGGCGAGCGGGCGCGTGAGCTGGTCGGACGAGCTGTACCGTATCTACGGCGTGGAGCGCGGGGTGTTCGAGCCGTCGTTCGAGAGCTACCTCGAGCGCGTCCACCCGCGGGACCGCGAGCGGGTCGGCGCGCTGGTGGCCACCGCGGTGCAGAAGGAGGGGCCGGCGCTCGATTTCGAGGAGCGCATCGTGCGCCCCGGCGGCGAGATCCGCCAGCTGCGCAGCCGCGGCGAGGTGGTGCGCGACGCCGCCGGGCGCCCGCTGAAAGTGGTGGGCGCCTGCCTGGACATCACCGAGCACAAGGCGGCCGAGGCCGCGCTGCGCGCGCTGTCTCGGCGCCTCGTGCAGGCCGAGGAAAACGAGCGCAGGCGCATCGCGCGCGAGCTGCACGACCAGGTGGGCCAGAACCTGTCGGCGCTCAACATCAACCTCGACATCGTGCTCGGCAGCCTGAAGGAGGCGGCGCTCAGGCGCCGGCTGGAGGATTCCCTGAAGCTGGTCGACGGCACGCTGCAGTCGATCGAGGCGGTGATGGCGGAGCTGCGCCCGCCGCTGCTCGACGAGTACGGCCTGGGCGCGGCGCTCGCCTGGTATGCCGAGGAGTATGCGCAGCGCACCGGCATCCAGGTGTCGGTCGACAAGGCGGGCGATCCGGGCAGCGCGCTGCGCCCCGAGACGGCGGTGGCCCTGTTCCGGATAGCGCAGGAGGCGCTCAACAACGTGGCGAAACACGCGGGTGCTAAGCTCGCGCGCATCGGGCTGTCGCTCGAAGGGGAAGAAATGACGCTGTGCATCGAGGACGACGGCCGGGGATTCGACCCGGCG
>DASUUN010000053.1:0-3558 GCA_036374055.1 Burkholderiales bacterium | reverse complement strand
GGCTCGCCTGGCGGCGATACCCGCCTAGGCGCGCGCTCAGCCGCCCGCAGGCGGGACTGCTACCGGCTCTACGATAGGGCGCGGGCCGCCCGGCAGCGGCAGGGGCTTGCCGGTTTCGCGCACCACGGGCGGGGGAAGCTGCAGCACGAGCTCGCGCTGCCCGGCCATGCGCATGCGCTCGTAGGGCCGCAGCTGCCGCGCGACCTCGGGGTCCGGGCTGAGGGGCTGGCCGACGTGCGGCTCCAGCGGCCTCTGGGGTCCTTGCGAGGGAAAATCCGCCGAGCGGCGGTCGAGCTCGATCAGGGCGCGCTGGACTTCCTGCTCGTGCGGCTGCTGCGCCAGGCACGCGAGAGGCAGCAGCAGAATGACGCAGGCCAGCCTCACCGCAGCTCGCTCAGCGCGCTTCGGCCATCCGGCTCTCGCGCAGCGTCGCCGCGAAGTCGAGCACCGTGCGCGCGAGCGCCACGCGGTCCTGGGCGCTGCGCATCACCGTGTTGGCGGCAATCACCTCGATGCCGAGCGAGCGCACCGCCTCGGCGTCGGCGAGGTCCTCCCGGTCGATGACGAAGCCGTCGATGACGCGCAAGTACTCGGCGGCGGCGGCGCGCGCCGAAGGCTCCTTGCCCAGGTCGCGCATCAGCTTGCCGGCCGTGCCGCGCAGCGCCTTGCCGCCGACGATCGGCGTGACCGCCACCACCGGCACGCCGCGGCTGCGGATCAGCTCGCGCATGCGGCCGACCTCGAGGATCGGGCGAACGCCGTGGTACGGGTTGGCGGGGCAGATCACCACCGCTTCGAGGTCCGCCGAGTGCAGCGCTTCGAGCGCCTCGTCGGACACGCGTGCTTCCGCGGCGCCCATGTACTGGAAGCCGTGCGCCGCCGGCTCGCAGGAGTGCGTGTTGTAGTACTCGTGGAAGCTCATCGTGCCTTGATCGGTGGCCACGTGCGTGCGCACCGGCTCGTCGCTCATCGGCAGCAGCTGCGCCGCGACGCCCAGGCGCCGGCAGAAGTCGAGCGTGATCTCGGTCAGCCGCCGGTCGTTGGCCAGCCCTTCGCCGCGCAGCAGCGCCGTGGCGAGCGACTTGTCGCCGAGCACCGGCCGGTCCGGCCCGCCGAGCACCTTGAGCATGCCGTGCACCGCGCGCGTCTCGCCTTCGGGCTCCCAGCCCGCGGTGCTCGAGATGCCCGCGAGGGTGTAGAGCAGCGTGTCGAGGTCGGGCGAGAAGTGCAGGCCGAGGTGCTCGTAGTCGTCGCCGGTGTTGGCGATGACCGCGAGCTGCTTGCCGCGCAGCCGGTAAAGGCCGTCGGCCAGCTTCGCTCCGCCGAATTGTGCCGCCAGCGCCACGACCGTGCCCATGGCCGTAGTGTACCCTCGCGCGCGTGATTTATCTGAAGCTCGCGCTCATGGGCGTGTTCTGGAGCGGCGTGTTCCCCGCGATCAGCATCCTGCTCGAGAGCATGGGCCTCTTTACCTCGGTGTTCCTGCGCTTTGCCTGCGCGGCGCTCGTGCTGCTCGCGCTGCTGTGGCTGCGCGAGCGCCGGCTGCCGCGCCTGTCGCCGCGCGAGCTGGTGCTCGTGGTGGGCCTCGGGCTGCTCGGCATCACGTTCTACAACACGCTCTTCACCGCCGGCCTCGCGCTGGTGGAGGCGAGCCGCGCGGCGCTCATCGTGCCGACCAACCCGGCGTTCACCGCGCTGTTCGCCGCGCTGCTGCTGCGGGAGCGGCTCGGCCGCGCGCGCGCCGCGGGCGTCGCGCTGTGCGTGCTCGGCGCGCTGTGGGTGCTGGCGCGCGGCGACCCGCGCTCGTTCGCCACGCTCGAGTTCGGCGTGGGCGAGCTCGTCCTGGTGCTGTGCATCTTCATGTGGAGCGCCTACACGCTCCTCGGGCGCATCGCGCTCTCCACCCTTTCGCCGCTTGCCCTCACCGCGTACGTCATGGCGGCGGGCTCGATCCCGCTGGCGCTCCCCGCCGCGGCGGAAGGCGCGGCGCTCGCCGCGGTCACCTGGCAGGGCTGGGCGGCGTTCGGCTACCTCGTGGTCTTCGGCACGGTGATTCCGTTCCTGTGGTTCTACGAGGGCGTGAAGGCCCTCGGCGCCGCGCGCGCCTCGCAGTTCATCAACCTCGTGCCGCCGATCGCGGTGCTCGAATCCGTCTGGCTGCTCGACGAGACCCTCTCCCCGGGCATCCTCGTCGGCATGGCGCTCGTCGTCGCCGGCCTCTACCTCACCAACAAGCCTAAGAAGGCCTAGAGGGCGGCGGCAAGCTCGGCGCCTTCGAGCATGGCGCGCTCCGCGTCGAGCTCCCCGGCCTCCTTCGCCCCGCCGATCAGATGGAAATGGGGACGTACCCCATTTATCCGCCGCGGGGTCTGGCCGGCGCAGACGATGATCGTGTCGGCCGGGATCAGTGCCGGCGCGCCTTCGTGGACGATGTGCAGCCCCGCGTCGTCGATCCTGGTGTACTCGACGCCCTTCAGCATGCGCACGCCGTTGCGCGCGAGCTCGGCGCGGTGCACCCAGCCGGTGGTGCGGCCGAGGCTGTGGCCGAACGGGCCGGAAGAGCGCTTGAGCATGGTGATGCGATGCCGCGGCGTTTTCGGCTCGACTTCCCTCAGTCCGCCCTGGCCGGTAAAGCCCCAATGCGCCGCGAAAGCGTCCGCATCGAGCGGCGCGCGGCTGCCGCGCTCGAGGAGATACAGCGCCACGTCGAAGCCGATGCCGCCCATGCCGATGATCGCCACCTCGCGCCCCGGCTCCGCTCGGCCTGACAGCAAGTCGACATAACCCACGACCTTCGGGTGATCGATTCCCGGGATGTCCGGCCGGCGCGGGTCGATGCCGGTGGCCACGACCACCTCGTCGAAGCCCTGCAGCTCTTCGATCGAGGGGGAATCATTGAGGAGCACGGTTGCGCCCGCCCGTCTCAGCCGCTCGGCGAAATACGCCACCGACTCGCCGAACTCCCGCTTGCCCGGGACGCGCTTGGCGAGGTTGAACTGCCCGCCCAGCTCGCCCGCCGCTTCGAACAGCGTGACCGCGTGGCCGCGCTCGGCCGCGGCTGCGGCGCACGACAGTCCGGCGGGGCCGCCGCCGACCACGGCGATGCGCTTTGCCTTACGGGGCTTCGAAAAGATCAGCTGGGTTTCGCGACCCGCGCGCGGATTCACCACGCAGCTTGCCGGCTCGCCGGTGAAGTAGTGGTCGAGGCAGGCCTGGTTGCACGCGATGCAGATGTTGATGCCTGCGCGGTCGCCGGCGCGCGCCTTGTTGGCGAACGCAGGGTCGGCCAGCAGCGCGCGCGCCATCGACACCATGTCGGCGTCGCCGCGCGCCAGGATCTCCTCTGCGGTCTCGGGCGCGTTGATGCGGTTGGAGGCGGCCACCGGGATGCGCACCGCCTCCTTCAGCCGGCGCGTAGCGCCGGCGAAGGCGCCGCGCGGCACCGCCTGCGCGATGGTCGGGATGCGCGCCTCGTGCCAGCCGATGCCGGTATTGAGGAGCGTCGCGCCGGCGGCTTCCACCGCTTTCGCCACGGCAACGGTCTCATCCGGCGATAAG
>DASUUN010000052.1:0-28515 GCA_036374055.1 Burkholderiales bacterium | reverse complement strand
GCTCTCTCCTTGGGAAGCGTGAATATGAACGCGCTGCCCTCCCCAGGCCGCGACTCGACCCGGATCTGCCCGCCGTGGCGCTCGACCACCTTCTTGCAGATGGCGAGGCCGATGCCGGTGCCCGGGTACTCCCCCTTGTTGTGCAGGCGCTGGAAAACCATGAATATGCGCTCAAAATACTGCGGCTCGATGCCTATGCCGTTGTCGCGCACCGCGAATTCGAAGAATTTGTCCTTTTCTGACACTTGGACGCGGATACGCGGCGCCGCATCCGCGCGGAACTTGAGGGCGTTGCCGATCAGGTTCTGGAACAGCTGTGCGAGCTGCACCTCGTCGGCGGGCAGCGTGGGCAGCGGGTCGTGCGTCACGCTCGCGCCCGACTCGGCGATCGCCGCCTTGAGGTTGCCCAGCGCCCGGCGCAGGGCCCGGTCCAGCTCCACCGGCCTGAAGTCCTTGCCCTTGGTGCCGACGCGCGAGTAGGCGAGCAGGTCCTCGATCAGCTGCTTCATGCGCGCCGCGCCGTCGACGATGTAGCCCATGAACTCCTTCGCGTCGGCGTCGAACTTCTCGCCGTAGCGCCGCCCCAGGAGCTGGGTGTAGCTCGACACCATGCGCAGCGGCTCCTGCAAGTCGTGCGAGGCGACGTAGGCGAACTGCTCCAGCTCCGAGTTGCTGCGCTTGAGCTCCTCGTGCGCCTCGTGCAGCGCCGCCTCGGCCTGCTTGCGCTCGGTGATGTCGTCGAACATCGCGATCTCGTAGAGCGGCGCGCCGCCGTCGCCGCGCACCAGCGCCACCCCGAGGCTCACCCAGACGGTGCTGCCGTCCTTGCGCAGGTAGCGCTTCTCGAAGCGCACCGACTGGCGCTCGCCGGCGTGCACCTTCAGGCGCTGCGCGTCGGTCACGTCGCGGTCCTCCGGGTGCGAGACCTCCTTCACCGAGCGGCCGATGAGCTCGTCCTCGCGGTAGCGCAGGATCCCGCACAGCTGCCGGTTGACGCGCATGAAGCGCCCCTCGAGCGACACGTGCGCGATGCCCGAGGCGGCGAGCTCGAAGGTGCTGCGAAACAGGGCCTCGCTTTCCTGCAGCGCGGCCTCGGTGCGCTTGCGGCCGGTGATGTCGTCGAGCACCGAGATGGCGTGCAGCGGCCGGCCCGCGGCGTCGCGCTCCACCGCGATCACCAGGCTCACCCACACCACCGCGCCGTCCTTGCGCAGGTAGCGCTTCTCCAGGCGCGCGCTGTCCGCCTCGCCGCGCAGCACCCGGTCGCGCTGCGCGTCGGCGGCGTCGCGGTCCTCGGGATGCGACAGCTCCTTCACGGTGCGGCCAATCAGCTCCTTCTCGCCGTAGCCCAGGATCTCGCACACGCGCGGGTTGACGCGCATGAACCGGCCGTCGAGGCTCACCTGCGCGAGGCCGGCGCCCGCCATCTCGAAGGTGCGCCGGAAGCGCTTCTCGCCCTCCCGCAGCGCCTCCTCGGTGGTCTTGCGCGCGGTAATGTCGTCGTAGACCGCGATCTCGTACTGCGGCGTGCCGTCCGCGGCGCGCTCCAGCACCATGGTGAAGGAGACCCAGACCACCGAGCGGTCCTTGCGCAGGTAGCGCTTCTCGACGCGAACCGCATCGATCTCGCCGGCATACAGGCGCGTGCGCTGCTGGTTGATGACGTCCGCGTCCTCCGGGTGCGAGATGTCCTTGCCGGTCAGGCGCAGCAGCTCGTGCTCGGGGTAGCCGAGGATCTCGCACAGGCGCGGGCTGACGCGCGCGAAGCGGCGGTTGAGGCCGATATGCGCGACCCCGAGTCCCGCTTTCTCGAACGCGCGCTCCAGTACGCTGCCGGTTTCGGCTTCCCCCACGGGACGATTCTAATCCTTCAGTCCACGCCCCGCTTTCGCAGCTCGGACTTCAGCACCTTGCCGAGCGAGTTGCGCGGCAGCGAATCGACGAACACCACGTGGCGCGGCTTCTTGTATCCCGCGAGCAGCGCCCGGCAGTGCTCGATGACCGCCTGCGCGTCGAGGCGCGCGCCCGGCCGGCGCTCGACGAACGCCGCCACCGCCTCGCCGTACAGCGCGTCGGGCACGCCGATCACCGCGGCGTCGGCGATGTCCGCGTGCCGGACGAGCGCCTGCTCGACTTCCTTCGAGTAGACGTTGTAGCCGCCGGTGACCACCATGTCCTTCTTGCGGTCGACGATGTACAGGTAGCCGTCGGCGTCCTGGCGCGCGAGATCGCCGGTATGGAACCAGCCGCCGCGGAACGCCTCGGCGTTGGCCTCGGGACGGTTGAAATAGCCCCTCATCACCGCATCCTTGCCGCGCACCAGCAGCTCGCCGCCCTCTATCCTTACCTCCACGCCGGGCAGCGGCCGCCCGACGGTCCCGGGCCGCTCCAGCTGCTCCTCGAGGCTGGCGCTCGAGACCGCCGCTTCCGACATGCCGTAGACGCCGTAGAACTGGGTCCGCGGCAGCAACGCCGACACCTCGCGCATCAGGTGCGCCGGGAACGCCTCGGTCGACACGATGACGCGCCGGAGCGACCGGCATTTCCCGGGATCGGACCGGATTGCCGGCAACATCATGCGAATGACCGTCGGCGGCAGGCCGGCGACCGTGATGCGTTCGCGCTCGATCAGCGCCAGCGCCTCGGCGGCGTCGAACTTCTCCATGATCGCCAGCGTGCCGCCCAGGCCGAGCGCGTTTACCAGCCGGCCGATCCCGGCGCGGTGCGCGAGCGGCGTGGTGGCGAGGAAGCGGTCGTCCTCGCCGATCCCCCAGGCGGCGACGTGGTGCTCGACGTTCTGCACGATGACGTTGGCGTGCGTGCTGACCGCGCCCTTGGGCTGCCCGGTGGTGCCCGAGGTATAAAGAATCAGGCAATCGTCCGGATCGCTCGGCACGGGAGCCTGCGAGTCCTCGAGGATGAACTGCACTTCCTGCGGCGAAAGGCGCGTGTTGATCGGCACCACGACCGCGCCGGCCGCCCAGGCCGCGTAGGCCTGCTCCACGAACCCGATGCTGTTCGGCACCTGCACGGCGACGCGCTCGCCGACCCGCGGCCGGCCTTTGCGCTTCTCGATCGACTGCCTCAGCTCGCCGTAGGTGGCGCGCCGCCCCCCGCAGACCAGCGCCACGTGCCCGGGCCGGCGCGCGGCGTGCCGGAAAAAAAGCTCTTCGAGCCGCACCTCAGCGTTTTCGCCTGTAGCCGCCGAGTCCGGGCTTGTAGGACTTCTCGTCGAGGAACTGGCGTATGCCCTCCTCGCGGCCGCGCTCGGGGTCCATGAAGGTGGACTGGTCGGACTTGGCGAACAGATAGTCGGCGGCCTCGTCCCAGCCCATGCGCGAGGCGTAGCGGAACGCGGTCTTCGCCTGCCGCAGCACCGTGGGGTTCTTGTCGAGCAGGGTTTTTGCCAAAGCCCTTACCCGTTCCTTCAGCCCGGAAAGCGGCGCCGATTCATTCACGAGCCGCATCTCGGCGGCGCGCCGGCCGTCGAAAGTCTCGCCGGTCATGATGTAGTACATCGCGTCGCGCTGGCTCATCACGGTCGAGATGGCCTTGCACACCACGCCGGCAGGGATGATGCCCCAGTTGATCTCGGACAGGCCGAAGGTCGCCTCGTCGGCGGCTACGGCGAGGTCGCAGGCGGCGAGCGGCGTGAAGGCGCCGCCGAAGCACCAGCCGTTCACCATGGCGATGGTCGGCTTGGGATAGTGCAGCAGGCCGCGCCACTGCCACGCCGCGTTCAGCCGGTATACGCGCGCGCGCTCCACCGCGGTCGCGTTGTCGGTGGCGCGGAAGTAGTCCTTGAGATCCATGCCGGCCGAGAACGACTCGCCGGCGCCGGTGAGCACCAGCACCTGGCAGCGCTCGTCGGTCTCCAGCCGGTCCATGAGCGCGGCCATCTCGCGCGCCATCTCGACGCTGATGGCGTTCTTCTTGTCGGGGCGGTTCATCGCCACCCAGGCGATGCCGTCTTCGAACTCCAGGGCGACGGTTTTCATGGCGTATACAGGCCTCTCGCGGCGGCCTTGTGGGCCGCCAGGGCAACCAGCACTTCCAGGGTCGGCGCGGCGACGTTCGCGGCTCGGGCAAGCGCGAGCGGCGCCATGAGCTGCGCCTCGATCTCCATCGGCCGCCCGCGCTCGTAGTCCTGCAGCATCGACGGCTTGTGGCCGACCGCACCCGAGGCGTGCCCGCCGCCGGGCCGGGTCGGCGCCTTGGCGATGTCCACGCCGAGGGCGTCCGCGATGGCCCGCGCTTCGGCACTGACCTTCTGCTTCAGCTGGAGCAATGCAGGATCGGCGACCACGTCGGAGATCGACGCCCCGGTCAGCAGGCACAGGCTCGAGTTCGCGAGGTTCTGGACGAGCTTCGCCCACACCGAGCTGCGGATGTCCTGCGTAGGCGGAGACGACACGCCCGCCTTCTCGAGGACATCTCTCAACTCCAGGGTGCGGGGGGAGTCAGTGCCGCTCGCCTGGCCGATCACCAGCATGTTGTTGTTCGGCACGAAGTTGCGGATCACGCCGGGCTCCACTACCTGGTTCGCCGAGTACACGGCCGCACCGACGACGTTTCTCATCGTCCTTTTGAGCTTCCCGCCGGGATCGAGGCGCGGAAGGTCCGCGGGGTACCACCATGGGATGCCGTTCTGCGCGAACACCACCTCGGTTTCCGGCGTCAGGAGGGGAGCGGCCGCCTCGGCAAACGAGCCGAGCATGTTGGCCTTCAGCGTGACGAGGACGGCGTCCTGCGGGCCCGGGTCTGCGCTGCGCACCCTGCCCTGAATGACTTCGTCGCCGTGCAGCAGCTTTACGCCGTTGCGCCGCATGGCCTCGAGATGGGCGCCGCGCGCGACCACCGAGACGTCGTGGCCGGCGGCGGCAAGGCGCGCTGCGAAATGCCCGCCGACCGCGCCGGCGCCGAAGACACAGATTCGCATGCGCGCGATCTTAAGCTAATAGAATTGCCGCATGGCAAGCGAGCGGCCCCCGGTGGTCATTGCAGGCGCCGGGCCGACCGGCCTGATGTGCGCCATCGCGCTCGCCGAGCAGGACATCCCGGTCGTGGTGTGCGAGGCCGAAGCCACGCTGGCGCACGACCTGCGCGCCGGCACCTATCATCCGCCGACGCAGGAGATGATGGCGAAGTACGGCATCACCCAGCGCATGCACGAGCACGGGCTGCAGGTGCGCCGCTGGCAGATCCGCGAGCGGCGCGGCGAGCTGGTCGCCGACTTCGACCTCGGGCTGCTCGCGGACATCACGCCCTACCCTTACCGACTGCACCTGGAGCAGCATCGCCTTACCCCGATCCAGCTCGAGGTGCTGCGCGAGCAGACCTCGGCGCAGGTGCATTTCGGCCACCGCGTCACCGGCTTCGAGCAGAAGGGCGGCGCCCTCAGGGTCAAGGTGGAATCCGACGGCATTCCCGGCACCTTCGAGGCCTCCTGGCTCATCGGCGCGGACGGCGGCCGCAGCACCATCCGCAAGCTGCTGCCGGTGGATTTCGAGGGCTTCACCTGGCCCGAGCAGTTCCTGGTCGTGAGCACGCCCTACGGCTTCGACCGCCACGGCTTCGCCCTGAACGCCTACATCGCCGACCCGGTGGAGTGGTCGGCGCTGTTCAAGATGCCCGACGCCGGGCCGCCGGGCGTGTGGCGCGTGGTGTTCCCCTGCGACACCGGCATGCCGGACGACGAGCTGCTCGATCCGAAGCACGTCGAGTCGAAGATGCAGGGGTTCCTCGCCCGCGGCGAGCCCTACGAGGTGCGCCACAAGGTGATCTACCGCGTGCACCAGCGCGTGGCGAGCGAATGGCGCGTCGGGCGCGTGCTGCTGGCGGGAGACGCCGCGCACCTCAACAACCCCTTGGGCGCCTTCGGCCTGAACAGCGGCATCCACGACGCGGTCAACCTGGCCGACAAGCTCGGCCGCGTGTGGCGCGGCGAGGGCGGCGAGGAGCTGCTCGACCTCTACGTGCGCCAGCGCCGGGCCGCCACGGTCGAGGCGGTGCAGGCGATGTCGATCCGCAACAAGCGCCTGCTGGAAGAGCGCGACCCCCGGGTCCAGCGCGCGCGCATGCAGGAGCTGGTCGAGGTCGCGGGCGATGCGGCGCGCGCCCGCGCCCACCTGCTCGACAGCTCGATGATCTCAGGACTGCGCAGGAGCCAGGAAATCCAATGAAAATCTGCCGCTACGACGACAACCGCATCGGCCTGGTGCAGGGCGACCAGGTGCACGACGTCACCCCGGTCGCCGCCGAGCTGGGGACCTTCGGCTATCCCCTGCCGCGCTTCGATCCCTTCATCGCCGATTTGCAGAAGCTGAGGGCGAAGATCGAGGCCGCGGCGAAGACCGCCAGGAGAACGGACGTTTCCAAAGTGAAGCTGCTGTCTCCGGTTGCCAATCCGGGCAAGGTGATCGCGGCGCCGGTGAACTACACCAAGCACCTGCAGGAGGCGCTGGCGGACAAGGGCATCCACCACGGCAACCTCATCAGCGAAATCCACAAGGCGGGCATGTTCCTGAAGGCCACCAGCGCCGTGGTGGGTCCCGGCGAGGGCGTGAAGCTGATCCACACCGACCGCAGGAACGACCACGAGGTGGAGCTCGCCGTAGTCATCGGCAAGGCGGCGAAGAACGTGAGCGCCGCCGAGGCGCACCAGTACATCGCCGGCTACTGCATCGGCCTGGACATGACCATCCGGGGGCCCGAAGAGCGCAGCTTCCGCAAGTCCCCGGACTCGTATTGCGTGCTCGGACCGTGGCTCGCCACCCCGGACGAGGTGCCCGACCCCGGCGCGCTGCAGCTGTCGATCACCGTGAACGGGGAGCGGCGGCAGGACGCCCACACCAGCGACCTCATCGTCAAGGTCGCCGAGCTCGTGGCCTGGGGCTCGGCGTTCTACACGCTGCACCCGGGAGACGTGCTGCTCACCGGTACGCCTCAGGGCGTCGGCCCGGTCAAGCCGGGCGACACGATGGTCGCGACGATCGAGCGCATCGGCTCGATGCGCGTCGCCGTGTCATAAAAAAAGCGGGGCCGCTGGCCCCGCTTTTCGGTTCTGCCAGCCGCTTACTGCGGCTTTTTCTCCGGCTCCTTGGTGGCGTCGGACGACGACGAGCCGCTCGGCGGGGTGCTGGCCGGCGGGGTGCTGGCCCCCGAGGAGCTGCTGCTGCTCGGCGCGCTGCTCGGGCTGGAGCTCGCACCGCCCGAGGCCGAGCCGGAGCTCGACTTCGAGGGATCGGTCGCGCTGGGCGAGGTGCTCGAGGACGAGCTGGCGCCCGAGCTGGACGGCGGGGTGGACGGCGGGGTCGCGCTGCTGCTCGAGCTGCCGCTCGTGCTGCCGCTGCTGCCGGTGGTCTTGCCGGTGCCACTGTCCTCGCCGCACGCCGCTAGGCCGAAGGCCAGGGCTACGGTTGCTGCAATGATCGAAAGCTTCATGAATCCTCCATGGTTGGGAATACGAAAGAGAGCAGCAAAGAACGGGCCCGGGCCCAAGTCTCTGAAACCAGGGACCTCGTGCCTGGGCCCGTGGAACTTCTTACTTGCTGCCGGGCGTGGTGGTGGAGCGCTTGGACGAGGAGTCCTGCGTCCCGCTCGCGCCGCCCGGGGTACGGGTTGCGCTGCCGCTGGAGCCCGACGAGCCCGAGCCCGTGGCCGACGACCCGCCCGAGGCGCCGCCTGGGCCTTCCTGACCGCAACCTGCCAGTGCTCCGGCGAGCGCCATAGAAACTGCAGCTACCAATGCTGTGACTTTCATGCTCACCTCCATGGTTGGAAACGCAACCGAACGGGAGCAAGGAATGGACCGAGAGGGCCGCTTCACCCAGGTGGTGCTGTACACGGACGTCGATGGTCGGGCGAGGTTCAAGGAGCAGCATCTCGGGCTGCGCGAAGGTACGCCGCAGGCACGGCTGTCCGCCATCCTGCCGGCGACGGGTTTCCAGCTGCGGCATAGTCCGGTCGGATTCGCCAGCGGCTTTCACTGCACCCCGGCGCCGCAGTGGGTGTTCATCCTCGCCGGGGAAATGGAGATTGGCCTGCAGGACGGCAGCTCGCGCCGCTTCCGGCCGGGCGAGCACTTTTTCTCGGCCGACATGCTGCCCGAGGGCGCGACCTTCGACCCGGGAATCCACGGCCACCGCAGCGCGCAGCGGGGGCCGGACCCGCTGATTACGCTGTTCCTGAGGGTCTAGGCTGCCTCGACCGCCCCCAGGCGCGGCTCATAGCCGTTCTTGCGGGCGGCGCAGACGCACTCGTAATACAGCTCGTAGCTTTCCTGCGATTCCCGCACCTTGCCGTCGGCGGAGACGTGGCGCCACTTCCAGCGGAACGACTTCTTGTAGGGGACGTGGAATATCTCGCAATGCTTCATGGCTCTCCAAGGGTTGGCCCTCTTTATACCGGTTAGCCGCGCGGCGCGAAGTCGCCGACCTGCGGCATCGATAGTGGTGGAAAACGCCATGTCGGGATGTGCCGACGTCAAACGGCGAGGCGCGTGAGGACCGCGATCGCCAGGCCGACCATCCCGCCGACCACCGTGCCGTTGATGCGGATGTACTGCAGGTCGGCGCCGACGTGGCGCTCCAGCTCCTCGACCAGCCGCGTCTCCTGCCAGGCGTTGATCTGGTCCTCGACGAAGCGGCCGATGCCCGCGCGATGCTCCTCCACGAGCGGCGGGATCGCGGCGAGGATCTGCTCGTCGAGCCATTGCTGGATGCCGCGGTCGGCCTCCAGCAGCTCGCCGAAGTGCCGCAGCAGGGTCGCGCTCTTTTGCTCGACGAGCGCCTGCTCCGCCTGCAGCCAGGCGCGCAGCTCGTCCCACAGCCCGCCGACGTAGGCCGCCAGGGCGGGGCTGTCGAGCACCTCGTCGCGCAGCCGGTGCACGCGGGCGCGCATCGCTTCGTCGCTTTTCAGCTTCTCCACGAACCGCTCGACGAAGGCGTCGAAGCGCCCGCGCAGCTCGTGGTCGCGGTCCTGGCGCACTTCCGACAGCTTGCGCAGGGCCACGTCGACGATGCGCAGCGCCGCCCTCTCGTCGAGCTTGAGGTGAAACAGATCGCTCAAATACTTGAGCAGGGGCGCGCTGCCCGCCACCTCGCGGGCGATGAAACGCCGCGTGTCCTCGCGCGCGAGCAGGTCGTCGAGCGCGGCGAGCGCCTCGTCGAGCAGCGCGTGGTGGCGCCGGTCCTCGGTCAGCACGTCGAGCAGCTGCGCGAGCACGGAGGCGAGATCCGTGCGGCGCGCGGCCTGCGCCAGGGTGCGCAGCAGGAAGCCGCGCACGCGCCCGTCGTCGACCGCGCCCACGGCATAGGCGAGCAGGCGCGCGAAGTAGCCGCCGAGCATGCCGGCGTTGCGCGGCTGCAGCAGCCAGCCGCACAGCGTGCGCGCGGGGCGGAATTCGGCGATGCGGGCAACCACCGCTTCCGCCGACAGGAAGTTCTGCTGGATGAAGGCCGACAGGCCGGCGGCGATGCGCGCCTTGTTTCGCGGGATGACCGCGGTGTGGGGAATGAAGCGCAGATTCAGGGGATGCCGGAACAGCGCCGTGACCGCGAACCAGTCGGCGATCGCGCCGATCATGGCCGCCTCCGCGGTCGCGCTGACGTAGAACAGCCAGGGATGGCGCGGCTCGAGCCAGGCGGACACGGCGTAGACGAGCGCTGCGAGCATCAGCAGGCCGGTCGCGACCCACTGCATTCTGCGCACGCCGCCGCCTACCTGCGCAGCAGGGTGCGGCAGGCGCCGTTGCGCGCCATCAGCTCGGACACGCGCTCCCAGTCGCGCGGCTCGCTCACC
This sequence comes from Burkholderiales bacterium, assembly GCA_036374055.1. Lineage (GTDB taxonomy): Bacteria > Pseudomonadota > Gammaproteobacteria > Burkholderiales > SG8-39 > SCGC-AG-212-J23. The sequence continues at coordinate 18,714 of DASUUN010000052.1, read as the reverse complement.
ACGCTCAGCTCGCAGTTGGCCACCTCGCGCGGGTCGGACACTGCCATGGCGTCCTCGGCCTCCAGGCGCCGCAGCGCGATGCGATGCCGGGCAACGCCGGCCTCGATCAGCTCCGTGCAAGCGCCTTCGGCGGCCTCGAAATCGGGAAAGTAGCCGACGACGGTCCTGCTGGGCATGGCGTTATTGTTGCAAAATCCGTTCCACCATGAAAATCACCGCCATCGAATCCTTTCTGCTCAGCGTGCCGACGCCCCGGCCGATCGCGCTGGAGTTCCCGTTCCACAAGCTGGTGGTCGCCGAAATCTCCACCGACGAGGGCCTGAAGGGCCTGGGCTACAGCCTGGTGTTCGGCGGCGGCGGCGCCGAAGCCGTGCTCGCCTATCTCGACGCGCGCCTCAAGCCGCTGCTGTTCGGCGAGGACCCGCGGCAGGTCGAGGCGCTGTGGGAGAAGATGTACCGCGGCGACCGCGGCGTGCGGCGCGTGGGCATCGCCGGCATGGCGCTCTCGGCGCTCGACATCGGCCTGTGGGATCTCGCGGCGAAGGCCGCCGGCATGCCGCTGTACCGGCTGTGGGGCGGATACGCCGACCGCATCCCGGCGTACGGCAGCGGCGGCTGGGGCAAGTACACGGAGAAGGACCTGGTCGAGGAAGCCGAGCGCTACGCTGCGCTCGGCTGCAGGTACTACAAGATGAAGATCCACCACCCCGACCCGCAGACCAACCGCGCGCGCGTGGCCGCCGTGGCGAAAGCCCTCGGCCCGGGCGTGCGCATGATGGTCGACGCCAACCAGAAGTACGACGTCGAGACCAACGTGCGGCAGGCGGCGCTGCTCGAGGAATTCGACCTGGTCTGGTACGAGGAACCCGTGCTGGCGGACGATCTGCAGATGTGCGCGGAAGTGGCCGAGCGCATTCGCATTCCCGTGGCAACCGGAGAGAACAACTACACGCGCTACGAGTTCCGCGAGCTGATCGAGCGCAAGGCGGCGCGCTACCTCATGCCCGACGTGTGCCGCGCCAACGGCTACAGCGAGACGCTGAAGATCGGCCACCTCGCCGCGGCGCACGGCCTGCAGGTGTCGCCGCACGTGGTGCACGAGCTGTCGCTGCAGGTGTGCGGCGCGCTGTCCAACGGCTTCCTCGTGGAGCTCATCGACTGGACCCCGCCGGACCTGTTCGAGGAGATGCCGCGGTGCCAGGACGGCCACTTCCGCATCCCCGACAGGCCGGGGCACGGCATGGCGCTCGCGAAGGGGGCGCTGCAGAAGTACTCAAAATGAATCGGGGCCAGAGCCCGGGATCTGACCCCGATCCGCCTCCCTTGTGGTTGTTCAGCTCTTGGCCAGGATGCGGTCCAAGCGCTGGAGGTCGTTGATCACGCGCCACTCGGAGGCGCCGGCGGCCACCACGCGCTTCTCCCAGGCCTCGAGGCGGCCGAGGTAGCGGCGCGGGTCGACGTTATCGGTGCCCAGCTTCACCACGTTGACCGCGACCACGCGGATGTTCTTGAGACTGATGGGAAAGTCGCGCTGCGTGACCTTGTCGAGCTCCTCCTGCATGTCGGAGAACACGATGATGGTCCTGGTGCCGGCGCCGGTCTCGTTGAGGTACTCCGCCCCCTGCAGCAGGCCTCCGGTGATGTCGGTGTAGCCGCTGCCGGCGATGCGGCGAAAGGCGGCGTCCACCGTGTCGCGAAAGGCGCGCTTCTGCGCGTTGGCCTGCGAGGGCCGCGAGTCGAAGGTCGCTTTGGCGATGATGTCCTTCTCGCTGAAGCTGCGGCTCTTGACGCGCGCCACCGCCAGCGAGTCACCTGGCTGCAGTGTGCCGAGCAGGTAGTTGATGATGAGCTGCGCCTTGTTCGCCTCCTGCGCGTAGGTGCCGGACGTGTCGACCAGCATGTACACCGCGTGGGCGTGGTCGCGGGCGTCGCCGCAGCCGGCCCCGGCCAGCACTAGGGCGGGAAGCGTGGCGAGGAACTGTCGCTTGTTCATGGGCTGGCTCCTAGGCGTGAGTGCGTTCGATGTCGACGTCGACATCGGCCATGCGCCGCCGCGAGCGCCCCTCCCGGCCCACCAGGCGGCCCTTCACCAGGCGCTCGACCAGGAGCGGCACCACGATCGCCACGTCGTACAGGCGGACCAGCAGGCGGCTCAGGTTGCGCGCCACGTTGGCGGCAAGGCGCAGCACGAAGGCCAGCACGCGCACGAACGCCATCAGCAGCACGCCGCCCACGGTGCGCGCCGAGTGGATCAGCGACTCCAGCGGGATGGCGATGAAGGCCAGCGCGAACGGCAGGATGAAGCCGAGCAGCATCTGCCCGGCGGTCGGGATGGTGCCGACCCAGCCGTCGGTGGCGGTCTGCGTCTGCACCGTGGCGAGCGACTGTATCAGCGCCTGCTTGTCGGCGATCAGCAGGTCGCGCATCAGCGCGAGCGCCGCCTCCACGCCGGCCAGGGTCACCAGCAGCGACAGCGCGATCCACATCATTCGCATGCGCACGCGGTCGCTCAGGTTCGAGATGCGCGGGAAGAGGTGCGTGATGCGCATCGCCTCCAGCAGGAACAGGCCCATCGAAGCCTCGACGAAGATGATCACCAGCGCCGCCACCTCGGAGGTGCGCAGCGTGCTGGTGATGTAGTCGCCGGCGCCCACCATCTCCGACATCGGCAGCGCGATCAGCTTGAAGTTGATGAACGCGCCGCCCGCGGCCACCAGCATGACCAGCAGCGAGATGGCGAACTGCGTGAACGCGGACACGGTCAGGGCGTGCTGCGCCTTGTCGGTGCCGGCGACGATCTGCTCGTACTTCGCCATGTGCGCGTCCACGCCCTTGACGCTCGACTTCAGGTCGGCGACGTTCTTCTCCATCTGCGCCAGGTTCTTGTCCACCGAGCGCCAGAAGGGCATGAAGCCCTCGAGGATCTTGTGGCGCGACTCGTAGGCCTTGCGGTACTCGCCGATCGACTTGTCGTGGATGGCGTTGATCGAGCGGTTGATCTCCTCCAGCACGCGCACCACCACTTCGCTGCCGGTCGACTTCACCTTGGCCATCGCGGTCACCGCTTCGGTCCAGTCCGGCGGCGTCGGCGGCACCTCGCCGCATTTCTTGTAGTCCTCCTCGATATGGGTGATCTCGTCGAGGAGCTTTCTCTGCAGCGCCGGGTAGCCCTGCAGTTCGCGCGTCACGAGGGCGCCGAGGCGCTCGAATTCGCGCTCGATGCGGTTGCCCACTTCCTGGCGGCCCTGCGCGAGCAGCACCGCCTTGTTGCGCTGGTGCATCTCCGCTGCGGCGGCAGCTAGCCAGCGCGCGCCCATGCGCAGCGGCCCCCCCAGCGCGTGACCCAGCGAACGGATTAGCGCGTGCATCGGCCCGCGCGCCGCGTACAGGAAGCCCATGGCGACCACCGCCAGGACCAGCACGGAAACGGCGAAATTGTCGGGCCAGACCATCCAGGCTTGAGAGCTCATTTTCTAATTCCCCTTTCTGCCGCCAACTTAGTGCAGAAATGCGCGGAGCGCTCGACAAACTGGGACGTTTGGTGAACTATGCCTTCAGGGGGGCGCGGAAAAAGTCCGACCTGTTGGCAAATTGATACGTCGAACCAGATGATCCTCGAAACCACCGTCGTAGGCAGCTATCCCCAGCCCGGCTGGCTCGTCGACCGGGCGAAGCTCGGCTCCAAAGTCCCGCGCGTGCGGCAGCCGGAGCTGTGGCGGGTCGAGCCCGCGTACCTGGAGCAGGCGCAGGACGACGCCACCCTCATCGCCATCCGCGACATGGAGCGCGCCGGCGTCGACATCATCACCGACGGCGAGATGCGGCGCGAAAGCTATTCCAACCGGTTCGCCACCGCCCTCGAGGGCATCGATATCGAGAATCCCGGGACCACCATCAACCGCAGCGGGGCGCGCTCGGTGGTGCCGCGCATCGCCGGCCCGATAAGAAGGCGCGGTCCGGTGGAGGTGCGCGACGTGCAATTCCTGCGGCAGCACACCTCGAAGCGGATCAAGATCACCCTGCCCGGCCCGTTCACCATGGCGCAGCAGGCGCAGGACGACTACTACAAGGACGAGGAGGCGCTGGCGATGGCTTTCGCCGCCGCGGTGAACGAGGAAGTGCGCGACCTGAAGGCGGCGGGCGCCGACGTCATCCAGCTCGACGAGCCCTGGCTCCAGGCGCGCGCCGACCGCGCCGCGCGCCACGGCGTCAAGGCCATCAACCGCGCCCTTCAGGGCATCGAGGGCGCCACCGTGGTCCACCTGTGCTTCGGCTATGCCGCCGCGGTGAAGGACAAGCCGAGCGGCTACTCCTTCCTGCCGCAGCTCGCCGACACCACCGCCTCGCAGATCTCCATCGAGGCCGCTCAGCCGAAGCTGGACCTCGGAGTGCTTCGAGAGCTTTCCAACAAGAGCCTTATGGTAGGCGTGATCGACCTTGGCACCGAGACAGTCGAAACTCCGCAAGCCGTCGCCGAGCGCATCCGCGCCGCACTCAAGCACGTGCCCGCGGAACGCCTGGTCGTGGCGCCCGATTGCGGCATGAAGTACCTGCCGCGCGACGTCGCATTCTCGAAGCTGAAGGCGCTGGTCGACGGAACGGCGCTGGTGCGCCGCGAGCTCGCCTGATTATTCGTACTTGTAGCCGACGCCGTAGAGCGAGTGGATGACCTCGCGGTCGGGGAGCACGGCGGCGATCTTCCGGCGGATTTTCTTGATGTGGCTGTCGACCGTGCGATCGGACACCACGCGCTCGTCCCGGTACATGGCGTCCATGAGCTGGTCGCGGGTGTAGATGCGCCCGGGGTGGGCGGCGAGCACCTTGAGCAGCTGGTACTCGACCGCGGTCAGGCCGAGGTCCTTGCCGGCGAGCGACGCCCTGAAGCCGGCGTCGTCCAGCACCAGGCCGCCGTCCTGCGGCGCGGCGCCGCGCTTTGACCGGCGCAGGACCGCCTTGGCGCGCGCCACCACCTCGCGCGGGCTGAACGGCTTGCAGACGTAGTCGTCGGCGCCCAGCTCCAGCCCGAGCAGCCGGTCGATCTCGTCGACCCGGGCGGTGACCATGATGATCGACAGCTCCGGGTCGCGCGCGCGCAGCGCCTTGCAGACGTCGAGGCCACTCTTGCCCGGCAGCATGAGGTCGAGCAGCACGAGGTCCACCGGGTGCTCGCGCACGTACGGCTCGGCCTCGTCGCCACGGTGCAGCACCGACACCTCGAAGCCCTCCTGCACCAGGTAGTCGCGCAGCAGGCTGGCGAGCTTCGCCTCGTCCTCGACGATCAGGATGCGTTCTGCCATGCGGGGAATCTGAGCTCGAGGCGCAGCCCGCCCAGCGGGCTCGCGCCAGCCGTAAGGGTACCGCCGTGCGCCTGGACGATGGCAGCGGCGATCGCCAGCCCGAGCCCCGAGCCGCCGCCGGCGCGGCTGCGCGAGCCTTCGACGCGAAACAGGTGCTCGGTGAGGCGCGGCAGGTCCTCATCGGGCACGCCGGGGCTGCTGTCCTGCCACTGCACCACCACCTGCCCCGCGACCTGCTTGATGCCGACGTCGATCCTTCCCGGCGCATCGGTGTAGCGCAGGCTGTTCTGCAGCAGATTGGCGAACACCTGGGCGAGGCGATCGGCGTCGCCCGAGACGAGGAAGGAACCGAGGTTGAGCTGGATCTCCAGCTTCTTCTCCTGCAGGGCGGCGCGCTGAGCGTCGACCGCGTCCTGCACGATCTCGGCGAGATCCACCGGCTCCTTGTGATAGGTCAGCGCGCCGAGGTCGGACAGGGACAGCGTGTGCAGGTCGTCGATCAACCGCGAGAGGCGCGCCGCCTCGCCGGCGAGCGAGTTCACCGCGTCCCGGTCGAGCGGCCGCACGCCGTCCTGCAGAGCCTCGATTTCGCCGCGCACGATGGACAGCGGCGTGCGCAGCTCGTGCGCGATGTCGGCGATCCACTTGCGCCGCGCCTGGCGCGCCGCGGCCAGCGTCTCGGCGAGCGTGTTGAAGTGGCGCGCGAGGCGCGCCAGCTCGTCGTTGCCCTCCGGGCGCAGGCGCACGTCGTAGTTGCCCCGGATCAGGCTGTCGGTGGCCCCGGCCAGGTGGCGGATGCGCCGCGACAGCCAGCCCGAAAGGCCGGCGCCGAGGAGCAGCGCGGCGGCGAGCATGCCCAGGCCGATCGCGGCAAACGCATAGTGCTGGCGGCGCAGGTAAAGGCGCTCGATGGACGCCAGCGCCTCCGGGCGGGGCACGTACCCGAGGTAGCCGACCGGCTTCGCCTGCCATTCGATCGGCTGCATGACGGCAAGCTTCACGTTCTCCGGCCGTCCCACGAGCTGGGTGCCGTCGGCGTCGAACAGCATGAGACGCGGGTCGATCGTCACCGGCGGCAGGCCCACGGTCTCGCGGATGAGCTCGAACCAGCGGCGCCGGTCCTCGGCCACCCATCTCCAGTTGCCTTCGCGCGCGTGACCCTGCGCCAGGGTCTCGATGAACGGCTGCAGCCGCGCCTCGTCGGCGCGGTTCACGTAATCGACAAAGCCGCGGTCGAAGCTCCAGCTGAACACGAGATAGGCGATGAGCGACAGGGCGGCCGTGCCGCCCGCGATGGCCAGGAAAAGCTTCACCCGCAACGTGTCCACGAGACGAAGCCTACGCCCAGATCGTGTAAGCTTTGTGCAGCCGCATTTTCACAATGCGTGCACATTCGCTGCGCGATCGCCGCCCAGACTGCAGGCCATGAAGAAGGCATTGATAGGCATCCTGGCGGCCGCGGTGGTCGCCGCGGGCGTCGCGTGGCTTGCCTGGGGGCGGAGCGCCGACCGCGCTGCGCCGCAGGCGAGCGCCGTGGTGCAGAAGGGCGACCTGGAGGATACGGTCAGCGCCACCGGCACCCTGCAGCCGCGCGACTTCGTCGATGTGGGAACCCAGGTCTCCGGGCAGGTGAAGCGGCTGCACGTCGAGATCGGCGACCGGGTCGAGGTGGGCCAGCTGCTCGCGGAGATCGATTCCACCGTCTACCAGACGCGCGTCGAGGCGACGCAGGCGCAGCTCAGGAACCAGCGGGCGCAGCTCGCCGAGCGCCAGGCCAACCTGCGCCTCGCCGAGCAGAAGGCGCAGCGCCAGGCCAACATGATGCGCGAGCAGGCCACCACCGCCGAGGCGGTGCAGGTGGCACAGGCCGAGCTCGCCGCGGCCCGGGCGCAGATCAACTCGCTTAAGGCGCAGATCCAGCAGACCGAGTCGACGCTGCGCGGCGACCGCGCCAACCTCGCGTACACGAGGATCCATGCGCCGATGGCGGGCACGGTGGTGACGCAGGCGGCCAAGCAGGGCCAGACGCTGAACGCCAACCAGTCGGCGCCCATCGTGCTGCGCATCGCCGACCTTTCCACCATGACGGTGCAGACGCAGGTGTCCGAAGCCGACGTGTCGCGCCTGAGGGTCGGCATGCCGGTGTACTTCACCACCCTCGGCGACGCACGCAAGCGCTGGTACGGCGAGCTGCGCCAGATCAACCCGACGCCGGAGGTGGTCAACAACGTGGTGCTCTACAACGCGCTGTTCGACGTGCCCAACCCGGACGGCGCGCTGATGACGCAGATGACCGCGCAGGTGTTCTTCGTGGTGGCCGAAGCCAAGGACGCGGTGCTGGTCCCGCTGAGCGCGCTCAACCGCAACACGGTACGGGTAATCCACGAGGACGGCAGCGTGGAGCAGCGGGAGGTGAAGCTCGGCGCGCGCAACCGCGTGATGGCGCAGGTGCTCTCCGGCCTCGCGCCCGGCGAACGCGTCGCCACCAGCGAGCGGGCGCCGCAGGGCGCGCGGGCAGCCTCGGCGGCGCGCACGCCCAAGATGGCGCCGCGCCTATGATCGAACTGAAGCAAGTCACCAAGACATTCCAGAACGGCGATCTGGAAGTGCAGGTGCTGCACGGCATCGACCTCGAGATCCGCGCCGGTGAGTTCGTCGCCATCATGGGCGCGTCGGGCTCCGGCAAGTCGACGCTGATGAACATCATCGGCTGCCTGGACCGCCCGAGCGGCGGCCGCTACCTTTTCGACGGGCAGGACGTTTCCGCGCTCGGCCGCGACGAGCTGGCGCGCCTGCGCCGCGAGGCGTTCGGCTTCGTGTTCCAGAGCTACAACCTGATCCCCACCGCCAGTGCGGCGCGCAACGTCGAGGTGCCCGCGGTCTACGCCGGCATGCCCGCTGCCGAGCGCCGAGCGCGCGCCGAGAAGCTGCTCGGCATGCTCGGCCTGTCGGACCGCCTTTCCCACCGTCCCAGCCAGCTCTCCGGCGGCCAGCAGCAGCGCGTGTCCATCGCGCGCGCGCTGATGAACGGCGGCCAGATCATCCTCGCCGACGAGCCGACCGGCGCGCTCGACTCGAAAAGCGGCCGCGAAGTCATGGCGCTGCTGCACCAGCTGTCGGCCCAGGGCCATACCGTCATCGTCATCACCCACGCGCGCGAGGTCGCCGAAGAAGCGCAGCGAATCATCGAAATCGCCGACGGGCGGATCGTCAAGGACCCCGGCCCGCCGCCGCGCGGCGGAAAGCTCGTCGAGAAGCAGCCCGCCGAAACCTCATTCATCCCCGGCCTGATGGAGGCCGGCAAGGCGGCAGTGGCGGCGCTGCGCGCCAACGTGTTCCGTACGGCGCTCACGCTGCTCGGCATCGTGATCGGCGTGGCCTCGGTCATCGCCATGCTGGCCGTGGGCAACGGCGCGAAGCAGCAGGTGCTCGACCGCATCAGCGGCATGGGCACGAACCTGCTGCTGGTGCGCCCGGGCGCGCCGAACCAGCGGGGCATCGGCGGCATCGCCACGCTGATTCCCGATGACGCCGCGGCGATCGCGGCGCTGCCCAACGTGCTCGCCGCGGTCCCCGAGCAGGGCGGCTCGGCCACCGCGCGCTTCGGCGGCACCGACTACCAGACGCAGGTGAACGCGACCGGCGCGGAGTTCACGCAGGCGCGCGCCTGGCCGGTGGCGCGCGGCCTGTTCTTCTCGCAGGACGACGTGCGCAGCTACGCCGCGGTCGCCGTCCTGGGGCAGACGGTGGCCGGGATCCTGTTCCGGGACGAGTCGCCGCTGGGCAAGCACATCGTGCTCAACAGCGTGCTGTTCCAGGTGATCGGCGTGATGCAGGAGCGCGGCGCCTCGCCCTGGGGCACCGACCAGGACGACGTGGTATTCGTGCCGGTAAGCACCGGCAGCATGCGCCTGTTCGGCCAGCGCCACGTGCGCAGCATCACGGTGGCGGTGGACGACGTGGCGCGCATCGACGACACCCAGGACGCGGTCGCCACGCTGCTCGAGGCGCGCCACCGCACGGTCGACTTCCAGATCCGCAACATGGCGTCGCTGCTCGAGACCGCCATGCAGACGCAGAACACGCTCACCGTGCTGCTTGGCTCGATCGCCGCGATCTCGCTGCTGGTGGGCGGCATCGGCGTGATGAACATCATGCTGGTGAGCGTCACCGAGCGCACGCGCGAGATCGGCATCCGCATGGCGACCGGCGCGCGCATGCGCGACATCCTGCAGCAGTTCCTCGGCGAAGCGCTGACCGTGTCGGCGCTCGGCGGCGTGATAGGGGTCGCCCTCGGCCTGGCGGCGTCATTCGTGATCGGCGCGCTCGGCACGCCGGTGCAGCACACCCCGGGCCCGGTGGCGCTCGCCTTTGGCTGCGCCTTCGCCACCGGCCTGGTGTTCGGCTTCATGCCGGCGCGCAAGGCGGCGCGCCTCGATCCCGTGGTCGCCCTGGCTTCCGAATGAGGAAGCTCTTCGTCTTTGCATTGGCCGGCATGGTCGGTTGCGCGACCACGTCCCCCACGCTCACCCCCGAGGTCACGCCGCCCGCGGCGTACAGCGAAGCCGCGACTCCGGGCGCAGCGCAGCTGACAGGGGAATGGTGGAAGACGTTCAGCTCCGCGGAGCTGCAAGCCCTCGTCGATCAGGCGCTCGCCGGCAGCCCGGATCTCGCCATCGCGGCGGAGCGCGTGCGGCAGGCCGAGGCGCAGGTGCAGATTGCCGGCGCCTCGCTCTTTCCGTCCCTGGACCTGGGCTTCACCACCCGCAAGGCCCGGGACGGCGAGTCCTCGAGCACGACGCTCAGCGCGAGCTACGAGCTCGACGTGTTCGGACGCAACGCGGCCGGCGCGCGCGGCGCCGAGGCGGCCTTGCGCGCCACGGCGTTCGACCGCGACGCGGCGCGCCTTACGCTGCTCGCCGGCGTGGCCACGGCGTACTTCGAGGTGCTGTCGCTGCGCGGGCGTCTCGCCGTGTCGCGCGATAACCTCGCCATCGCCGAGCGCGTGCTGCGCGTGGTCGAAGCGCGCGCGCGCAACGGCGCGGTATCGCCGCTCGACGTGGCGCGCCAGCAGGCCGCGGTGCTTTCGCAGCGCGCCGGGCTGCTCGCGCTCGAGCAGCAGGAGCGCCAGACGCTCGCGGCGCTCGCCATCCTGGTCGGCCGCCTGCCCGAAGGCTTCGCCATCCAGGCGAGCACGCTGGCTGACCTCGCCGTGCCTTCCATCGACCCCGGCCTGCCCGCCGGGCTGCTGGTGCGCCGCCCGGACCTGGCCGCCGCCGAGGCCGGCCTCGCCGCCGCCAACGCCGACCTCGCTGCCGCGCGTGCCGCCCTCCTCCCCTCGATCCAGCTCACCGCATCGGCCGGCGTCGCGAGCGGCGCCCTGCTCGCGTTCCTCGGCGGGCCGAGCACCGGGCTCGCGGTCGCCGCCTCCGTGCTGCAGCCGATCTTCGACGGCGGGCGCCTGAAGGGCGGCGTGAGCATCGCCGAGTCGCGCGAGCGCGAGCTGGTGGAGGCCTACCGCAAGGCGATCCTCGCCGCCTTCGCCGACGTGGAGAACGCGCTGTCCGCCGCCGGCCGCCTGGCGCAGCGCGAGGCGCTGCAGGTCCAGGTCGAGGCACGCGCGCGCGAGGCGCTGCGGCTCGCCGAGGTGCGCTACCGCGAAGGCGCGGACGACCTGCTGTCGGTGCTGGACGCCCAGCGCACGCTGTTCGACGCGCAGGACCAGCTCGCGCTCACCCGCCTGGACAGGCTCGCGGCGTCGGTTGCGCTGTTCAAGGCGCTGGGCGGCGGCTGGGAAAGCCGCGGCTGACCGGAGGGCTCGATTTATTCCGCGCCCGTACCGCCTGCACTATGGACGATACGCCGAGGGAAGCATTGCGCGCCCGCGCGTCTCGGCCGATGATGATCCGCAAGCGGGGATAGCTCAACCGGCAGAGCGCGATCGCTTCCCCGATCGAGGTATGAGTCCGAGCCTCATTCCCCGCTCCACTGATCCGCAGGGTCAGGCCACGGGCTCTTCGACTTCGGCTTCCGCGTCGTCGGCTTCGTCGGCGGCATCCGCCGGCCGTGCGCCGGAGGTGGTGATGCCGAGCCGCTGCTGGTCGTCGCGCGTCAGCGCGTTGAGCGGCGTCATCCAGCTTAGGAATTGCGAGATTGCGGCCAGGCGCTCGGGATGCGCGCACATCGCGCCCGTGGGGACGAAGCGCGAGCCGCTCGCGAACCGCGCCGAGCGCTCGGGAATCAGCGCGAGCACCCTGGAGACCTTGGGATTCATCTTGCCTCTCCTGAATTTTCCGTGAGGGTACCAGCGCCGCGGCGCATTGCCAGCCGCCGATTGCGGTGACGTTCGTTAAGCGAAAAGCGACCGGCTGTCGCCATGCGACGGTCGGGAAATTCCCCGCAGCTCAGCGCGGCTGCGGCGCGTGCGGCGAGACCAGCGGGCTGAGCGGCGGAAAGCTGGTCGAGCCGGCGCTCGCCCCTTCGACGGACGCGTAGTCCGGGCCGAGCACCCGGGTCACCGTCGCGCGCAGCTGCTCGGGCGACGGGTTCGGCACGCCCACGGCGATCAGGTTCTGGCGGGCGAACTCGACCTTCCACAGCGCCTCGCCGGGCGGCAGGTGCTTGAGCATGGCCTGCAGGTCGGACGGCAGCCGGGCGAAGGCCGCCTCGTCGGCCGAGGGGCGCTGCTGCGCCAGGGCGGGAAGCGCCAGGGCAGCGAACAGAACGGAGATCAGGTATCTGCGCATAGCGCCACCATTGTGGCATGGTCCTTCGCCGGCGTACTGTGCACCGCAGCGAAATTCGGGGGCGGTGTGCCTGCGCTGAGGCGGCCCCGGAATTGCTTGCTCCTGATCGCCCTTTCAATCAGGAGGTTTCCAATGATGCGCAGCGTTTTGCCCCTATCCATCGCCGCCGCCTTCGGCCTTTCGGCGTGCGGCTCCGATCCCAACACCATGGGCAGCCGCGCGCCGCGCGCCGCCGCCGCCCCGGCCGCGGCGCCGGCGGCGACACTGCCCTACCGGGCGGGCAGCGGCGTGGTGCAGTCGGTGATGGCGGCGCCTCGCGCGGCGTCGGCCGGTGGCACCACCCCGGTCACCACGACGCGCGGTGACGCGGTCAGCTCGGCGGGCAAGACCGGCGCCGGGACGATGCAACGCCTGGCGATCCGCATGGATGACGGCCGCGTGCAGTACGTGGACATGGCCGGCCCGGAGATCCCGGCTGTCGGCACCCGCGTCCAACTTACGCCGGACCACCAGATCATCAGGCAGTAAGCGGTTGTTCGTCACCGGCGTCGGCACCGCTGTCCCGGCGACGCGTTACAGCCAGAGGCAGTGCTGGGAAGTGCTCCGCGAGGCGTCTCGTTTCGGCGCGCTCGCGGCGCCGGCACGCGTGCTGCTCGAGCGGGTGCTGCTCGGCGAGCAGGGCGTGCGCACCCGGCATCTCGCGCTCGAGCGCCTGGAGGACGCGTTCGAGCTCGATCCGGACGTGCTGCACCGCCGGTTTTCGACGCACGCGCCCGAGCTCGCGGCGCGCGCGGCCCGCACGGCGCTCGCCCGTGCGCAGGCTGCCGCGGAGGACATCGACGCCCTGCTGGTCAGCACCTGCACCGGCTACCTGTGCCCGGGGCTCACCAGCTACGTCGGGGAACGGCTCGGCCTGCGCAGCGGCGCGCTGCTGCTCGACCTGGTCGGCCAGGGGTGCGGCGCCGCGCTGCCCAGCCTGCGCACCGCGGAGGCCCTGGTCGCTTCCGGGCGCTGCAGCCGGGTGCTGTCGGTATGCGTGGAGGTGTGCAGCGCCGCGCTCTACATCGACGACGATCCGGGCGTGCTGATCAGCGCCTGCCTGTTCGGCGACGGCGCCGCCGCGGCGGTGCTGTCGGCGGCGCCGCGCGCCGGTGAACGGCGCGTCGAGTGGGCGGGCAGCATCTCGATGTGCGACCCGGGCGAGCGCGACGCGCTGCGCATGGAGAGCCGCGGCGGCCTGCTGCGCAACATCCTGTCGCGGCGCGTGCCCGAGGTGGCTGCCGCCGCCGCGAGCGAAGCGCTGGCGCAGGGCCTGAAGCGCCACGGCGTGCCGCGCGACGCGGTGCGCGCCTGGATCTGGCACGCGGGCGGGCGCACGGTGCTCGAGCGGCTGCGCGCCGCCACCGGGCTGAGCGAAGGCGACACGCGCCGCAGCGCGCAGGTCCTCGAGCGCTTCGGCAACCTGAGCAGCCCGTTCGTCCTTTTCGTCCTCGACGACGCGCTCGCCGGCCGCGCCCCCGACGGCTGGTGGTGGATGTCGTCCTTCGGCGCGGGCTTCAGCTGCCACGGGGCGCTGCTGCGCGTGTCGAGCTGATGGAGCGCGTGCTCGAGCCCGAATGGCTGGACGGCTTGCCGCCGTACGACGCGCGCGCGCAGCGCTCGCGCGCCGATCTGCGGCGGGTGAACGCGCTCATGGGCAACGCCCGCCACGTGGCGCGGGCTTTGGCGGATGCCAACCGCATCGCCGACCTCGGCGCGGGCGACGGCAGCTTCATGCAACGCGTGGTTCGCCGCCTGCGGCGGCCGGGGGTCGAGGTCACCCTGGTGGATCGCGTGGCGCTGCCGGATCTGCAAGGGCAGGCCACCGCAGTCGCGGCCGACGCGCACGAATTCCTGGCGCGCCCCGGGCCGCGCTTCGACGCCATCGTCGCCAACCTCTTCCTGCATCACTTCGAGCCCGCGGCCTTGCGCCGGCTGCTGGCGCTCGCCGCCCGGCGCGCCCCGCTGTTCGTCGCCTGCGAGCCGCGCCGCTCGCGCCTCGCGCTGCAGGCGAGCCGCCTGCTCGGCCTCCTGGGCTGCAACGACGTGACGCGGCACGACGCGGCCGCCAGCGTGCGCGCCGGCTTCCTCGGGCGCGAGCTGTCGGCGTTGTGGCCGGAGCAGGACGGTTGGGCGCTGTCGGAAGGTCCCGCGCGGCCCTTCGGCCATCTCTTCGTCGCGCGCCGCCATGCGGCGCTGTGATGCGCTTGTCATAGGCGGCGGACCCGCCGGCGCCACCGCAGCCATCCTCCTCGCGCGCGCCGGGCGCAGCGTGGTGGTGCTCGAGAAGGCCGCCTTCCCGCGGCGCAAGGTGTGCGGCGAGTTCATCGCCGCCGCCGGCATCGAGCGGCTGCGCCGGCTCGGGCTGGGCGAGCGCTTCGAGGCCGCGGCCGGTCCCGAGATCCGCCGCATCGCCTTGTGGACGGGCGGCCAGGAACTGGAAGCGCCCATGCCGCGCCGGCGCCGCGGCGCGCCTTATCCGCGCGCCCTTGAGCGCGAAGCGCTGGACACGCTGCTCCTGGGGCACGCTGCGCAATGCGGCGCCCAGGTACTGCAGCCGGCGATCGCGCTTGCCGTCAGGCGCGTCCCGGGCGGCTTCGTCTGCGAAGCTGCCGCGCGCCGCGGCGCGGCGCCCATCGAGATCCAGGCGCGCGCAGTCATCGCCGCGCACGGCTCCTGGGAGCCCGGCGCGCTCGCCACCCAGCCGCCCCACCTCGCGCCTGCCCCGGACGACCTGCTTGCCTTCAAGGCCCATTTCCTCGGCAGCCTGCCGCCGCACGCCATCGTCCTCGCGCCCTTCGCCGGCGGCTACGCCGGGCTGGTCGAGCGCAGCGGCGGCCGCATCACATTCGCCTGCTGCCTGCGCCGCGACGCCCTGGCTGCATTGCGCGTCGCCGGCCAGCCGGCCGGGGACAGCCTGTTTCAGTTCAAGGCGCTGGGGATGACGCGGGAGGGCCCCTGGCTGGCGGCCGGGCCGCTGCGCCCGGGCACGCGCCCGCTCTGGCGGCACGGCATCTTCGCGATCGGCAACGCGGCCGGCGAAGCGCACCCTGTGGTCGGCGAGGGGATCACCGTGGCGATGCATTCGGCGGCGCTGCTGTGCCGGCCGCTGGCGCAGGCGCTCGCCTCGGGCTATTCGCGCCGGGCCGAGCGCGCCGTGGCGCTCAGCTACGCCTGGGGCTGGCGCCGCGACGTCGCCTTCAGGCTGTGGCTTTCCGCGCGCCTTGCGCATCTCGCCATGCAGCCGTCGCTTCTGAAAGGCAAACTACTGGGCTACGCGCCGACCATGCTGACGCTCGCCGCCCGGTTGAAATGACGCTGCTGCGGTTCCTCGCGCTGCTGTTCGCCGCGCTCGCCCTGGGGCCGGCGCTCGCCCACCTGCTCGAGCTGCCGAACAAGATCGGCCTGTCGCGCGAGGAGTATCTCACCGTGCAGCAGATCTACCGGGGCTGGGCGCTGCTCGGCATCGTGGTGTTCGGCGCGCTGCTCTCGAGCCTCGCGCTCGCGATCGCAGTCCGCCGGCGGCGCAGCGAGTTCGTCCCGGCGCTCATTGCCTTCCTGTGCATCGCCGGCACCCAGGCGGTCTTCTGGACCTTCACTTACCCCGCCAACGAGCAGACCGCCAACTGGACCCTCCTGCCGGAGCATTGGAGGGCGCTGCGCGCGCAATGGGAGTATTCGCACGCGGCGAGCGCCGTGCTCAACCTCGCCGCCTTCATCGCCCTGGTGGTCGCGGTGCTCGCTAGACCCGGCACCAGTCGCGGATGAGCGCCTCGTAGATCGCCACGGACTGGCGGATGCGCTCCATGCTGCAGTATTCGTCGGTCTGGTGCGCCATCGCCGTCTCGCCCGGCCCCAGCACCACCGTGGGCGCGCCGGCGTACACCTTGAGAAGGTTGGCCGCGTCGGTCATGTAAGGCGCGGTGCGCGCCCCGGGGGCCTCGCCGACGTAGGGCTTGCAGATCTCGAACACCCGCTGCACCCATTCCTGCTCGGGCTCGGTCCACACTGGAGGAAGGTCGGAGAACACGTCGAGCTCGGCGTCTTCCCCGAGCACGCCCCGGATCCTGCTCAACAGAGAATCATGCTGCATGCCCGGCACGGTGCGGATGTCGACGCCGATGCTGGCAGAGTCGGGCACCGCGTTCACGCTGCTGCCGCCCTCGATGGTGCCGACGTTGAGCGTCGGGCCGCCCATCACCGGGTGCGGCTGCGCGCCGAACTCGAAGGATTCCAGGCGCGGGATGGCCCTGGCGGCCTTGTAGATCGCGTTCACGCCGAGGTGGGGCATCGAGCCGTGCGCCGAGACGCCGCGGAAGCGCGCATGCAACTTGAGCGAGCCTTTGTGCCCGACGAACGGATAGTTCGAGGTCGGCTCACCCACCACCATCGCGCCCGCCTTGCCGAGCAGCTGCGTCTGCGCGAGGTGCTTCGAGCCGATGCAGCCGGCCTCCTCGCCCGCGGTGAGCACTACCACGACGCCCGGGGTGCCCTGCAGCTTCCTGGCGAAAGCCTTGCACGCGAGGAGCATCGCGGCGACGCCGGCCTTCATGTCCGAGGAGCCGCGTCCGTACAGCCGGTCGCCGTCGGTCTCGCCGCTGAACGGGTCCCGAGTCCACGCGCGCGCGCCGAGCGGCACCACGTCGAGGTGGCCGGTGAGGCACAGCGGCTTTCCCTCCCGCGTGCCCCCGGCGCGCGCGATGACCTGCGTGCGCCGCTCGTCGTATTCGTGATACTCGACACGGAAGCCCCAGTCCTTCAACAGCGCACCGGCGTGGCGCGCGCAATCGCGCTCGCGCCCGGGCGGGTTGACGGTGTCGAAGCGCAGCAGCGCTCGGGTAAGGGCAACCGCATCGCGAGCCATGCCCGCATGATATCGCTGGACCCGAACTTGCTTGGCATGGGGAGGAGGTTTTTTCCATGAAATCATTAGTGTTGGCCGTAACATGGCTGGCCTTTGCGGGACTGTCGGTCGCGCAGGAGCCCGGACGCGGCTCGATCCCGCCGGGAACCAGCCAGGACGGCAGCCGAGCCGCCGAAGGCGCGATCAAGGGCGGCTCCATCCAGCCGGGCGAGAGCAGCGGCATGCCCGACCGCACCACCTGGCGCTGCAACCAGCTCAGCGGCACGCTGCGCGAGCAGTGCCTGAAAGACGCGCAATCGGCGAGCGGCGGCGCGACGCAGCCCAAGCCCGATCCCAACGTGCGCGACCCGCGCCTGGCGCCACCGCCGCAGAACCCGCGTTAATGCTACTGTCACGCCGGATCCAATCCGGGGGCTGGCCGTGGCAGTGCTGCGAATCGCGAAGATGGGAAACCCGGTGCTGCTGCGCAAGGCGGCGCCGGTAGAGGACGCGCGGGCGCCCGAGATCCGCAAGCTCGCCGAGGACATGCAGGAGACGCTGGAGGACATAGGCGCGAGCGGTCTCGCCGCGCCGCAGGTCTTCGTGAGCAAGCGCGTGGTGGTCTACCGCATCATCGCCTCGCGCATCCCCGAAGGCTCGGGCCTGCAGCCGCGCCCGTGGACGGTGATGGTCAACCCGGTAATCACGCCCGCGACCGACCGGACGACGCCGGTATGGGAGCGCTGCCTGTCGATCCCCGGCCTGCACGGCAAGGTGCCGCGGTACCTCGACATCACCATCGAATACCAGGATCTGGAAGGAAAGACCGTCAAGCACGACGCGCACAGCAGCTGGGCGGCGCTGCTGCAGCACGAGTGCGACCACCTCGACGGCATCGTCTATCCGATGCGCATGACGGACCTGTCGCTGCTCGCCTACAACGACGAGCCGGGGCCGCTGGCGCGCGAGGTGGCGTCGGATCCGAAGGGCATCGATCCGCTGTTCATCGACCTCGTGGAGAGATGGCCCGGCCGCGCCCGCTGGCTGGGTAGATGAGGACGCCGCTTTCGATCCTCGACCTCGCCCCCATCGTGGAAGGCGGGGACGCCGCCGACGCGCTGCGCCGCTCGCTCGACCTCGCGCGGCACGCCGAGCGCTGGGGCTACCGGCGCTACTGGGTGGCCGAGCACCACAACATGAAAGGCATCGCGAGCGCCGCCACCTCGGTGGTGATCGGCCATCTCGCCGGCGGCACTTCGAAGATCCGCGTCGGCGCAGGCGGCATCATGCTGCCCAACCACTCGCCGCTGGTGATCGCGGAGCAGTTCGGCACGCTGGAAGCGCTCTATCCCGGGCGCATCGACCTGGGCCTGGGGCGCGCTCCGGGCACCGATCCGGTCACCGCCCGGGCGCTGCGGCGAGGCACCGGCGCCGATACCTTTCCCCAGGACGTGCTCGAGCTCATGGCCTACTTCCGCCGCCCCGAGCCGGGCCAGGCAGTGCAGGCCGTGCCAGGAGCCGGACTGGACGTGCCGGTCTGGATCCTGGGCTCCAGCCTCTTCGGCGCGCAGCTCGCCGCCGCTCTCGGACTCCCTTACGCCTTCGCCTCTCACTTCGCGCCCGCCCAGATGATGGATGCGGTCGAGGTCTACCGGCGCTCGTTCCGCCCTTCGGAGCGGCTCGAACGGCCATATGTGATGCTGGGGGTCAACGTCTTCGCGGCAGACACCGAGGAGGAGGCCCGGCGGCTGATGACCTCGGTGCAGCAGGCCTGGGTGCAGCTGCGACG
>DASUUN010000051.1:0-4786 GCA_036374055.1 Burkholderiales bacterium | reverse complement strand
CTTCAGCAAGACCACGCAGATCACCGGCTGGAAGTTCCACGGCCTGCTGCTCATCAAGGAGGGCGTGGTGATCTACAAGCTCTCCGGCGGCACGCCCTCCATCGCCCAGGAGGAGGAGAACACCAACCCCCTGGGCCCGGTGCAGTCCGTCGGCCAGAAGCTGCTGGGCTTCTAGCGCCCCAGGTGATGCGCCCCTTCGGGGGTCTGGCTCACGGAAGCCGTCGCAGCGCGGCTACGGATCCTGCGCCGCGCCTCGGTCATCTTTTCGCGCAGCAGGGCGCGCCGCCGGCGCCCCTGCTCGGGGTCGAGCAGATACATGGCGCCCGCGCCCAATCCCATCCATAGCAGGGCTCTCATGACGCGTGCAGCTCCTCGGGCCGGCGCCGCCCACCCATCGCGCCCAGCACCGCCGCAAGCAGCGACAGCACCAGCGCGCCGAAGGTGATCCAGGCCGCCCGGGTGGCCTGCGGCTTCACTTCCTCGGCCTTCTGCTCGAGAGCGCCGCTCGACTTGGCCTTGTCCATGAGCTGCGCCATGCCGGCCCTCGCCTCGGCCGCGGCCTGCGCCGGGTTGTCGCGGTTGTTCTCGACGCGCTGCGCGGTCTCGCTCAGCGTCGCCTGCACCTCGCTTTGCGGCATGCCGGTCGCCGAAGCGATCTGCTGCGCCGTCTTGGGATCCTTCAAGCGCTGCACGATCTGGTCGACGCTGCCCGACACGTCCACGCCGCCCTGGCCCTGCACCGCGCCGCCGATCGCCTGCGCCGCGCCGCCCACCATCTGGAAGGCGCCGCCGGCAAGCATGCTCACGCCGCTGCCCGCGAAGTACACCACGAGCAGGATGCTCACCACCCAGACCAGCGCGCCCTCGAAGAAGCCGGTGGCGCCGTCCGAGA
This sequence comes from Burkholderiales bacterium, assembly GCA_036374055.1. Lineage (GTDB taxonomy): Bacteria > Pseudomonadota > Gammaproteobacteria > Burkholderiales > SG8-39 > SCGC-AG-212-J23. Next base: position 3,894 of record DASUUN010000051.1, on the reverse strand, counting down.
TGGCGCCGATACGCGTCGCCACCATGCCGCCGACGAACAGCGCGACCAGCAGCGACACGCCGGCCCAGATGCCGGCACCGAGGCCGAGGGTGGAAGCCTCGGTCTCGCCGGGCTGGGCGGCGGAAATGCCGACCGCCACGCCGAGCGCGGCGAGCAGCAGCAGCAGCCCTATGGCGACCAGCACGCCGCCGAAGATGCCGCCCCAGGACACTTTCATGCCTTCGGCGCGCAGGATGGCGGGATAGCCGGTGCGGCGGCGCTCGCTGACTCGCCGGTCGGGAATATTCGGATGTGTTGCGGTTGCCATGAGGCTCCTTTCCTATAGTGAAGAATCGTTGCGATGACCACCTGGGCGCAGGCGCCCGGGTGGCACAGTGCAGCATTTACACCCACGTAACGTCCCTGCTGTAAAAACGCGAGCCTTATCGGGCCTCCAGTCTCCGACCGGTGGCAGCAATCGGCGCTCCAGCCCCGGGAGCGAAGATTGCAAGACGCCGGGGCATGCGGGCGCTCGCTCTGATCCTCCTTATGGCGCTCGGCGCGTGCGATGCGCCGGAGGATCCCTTGAAGCTCGTCACGGTGGATGCCCAGGAGGGTCTGGAAATGAGCCTGCGCGAATTGCCGCGCGCCACGCTGAGCGCGATCGGCCTGGGCTACGGGCTGGCGGTGATCCGGCTGGGCGCGGCGGCCGAGCAGGCGGGGCTGCGGCTAGGCGACGTGGTCTACGGGGTGAACCAGACGAGGATCCGGAGTCTGCAGGATTTCAGCAAGGCACTCGCCCAGCCCGGCAACGGCCGGGTCGGTCTTCTGGTGCGGCGCGGGAAAACCGACCTCTACGTGCCGCTCGAGGTGGGAGGCCTGCGGCTACCGCCGGGCGCGCCCCGGGACGGCAGCCGCCTTCCGCTGCGACCGCCTACAGATACGCTTCTGCGCACTTGATGATTTCGGTGTTGCTGCCCTTCTCGAGACAGTGACGCGCATCCTGGTAGCGCTTCGGGGATGGCTTCTTCGCGACCGGCGCCGCCCTGGGCTTTGCTTCTTCCTTCGCTTCTTCCTTTTTCTGCTCCTGCGCCCAGGCCCCGGTGGCGAGCGCCAAGGCGGCCAGCAAGACGATTTTTCTCATGGTGAAGCCCTCCAGGCCCGAAGGATATCCCTAATCCTTCAGCGGCGCAGGAGCGCCTTGCGCGGCAGCGGGGCCCCCGGGAACTTTGCCCGGTATTCCGCGGCGGCCCGGGCGTAGTCGTCCCGCACCTCGGCGCGGGTCACCTCGTGGAACTCGTCGCGGTGCAGGCGCAGGGTGCCGACGTAGACGGCGCGGTCCGCGGGGCGGAGGTCGAATTCCAGCGGCGCGGGAAACATGAGCTCGGCCTGGTCGGTGACCGCCTGCCGGCGCGACACCGTGCGCAGCGCGAACGCCATGGTTACCGAGCCCTTCACCATGTAGCGCTTGGTCCGCGGCACCTTCAGGAAGTAGGTCTCCTGCAGGGGCGGATTGAGCGCGTCGCCGGTGTACTCCTGGTACTCCCGCTTGTCCGACATGAACATCACCGCGCGACCCATGAAATGGCGCTTGGAGTTGAACGGATCGAGCGCCTTGTAGCTCTGCTCCTCGGGCCTGATGGGCGGCACGATCTCGATCTTGCCGACCACCAGCACCGCATCCGAGCCGAGCTCCGACAGGTTCTCCACATTGGTTTCGCTGACGGAAACGCAGCCCGCCAGCGCCACCGCGGCCAACGCGAGCAGGCGCTTCTTCATAGCTGCGACAGCCGCCGCCTCGCGAGCTGCAGCTGGCGCGTGTAGCCGGCGAGCTCCTTGTCGGTCTCCAGCTCCTTGATCAGGCGCTGCAGCAGCTCCTTCTCGCCCGGCACCCGGGCGGCCTTCATCTCGAACTTGTCGGCGGCGAAAAAGCCCTTGCCGGCATGGTTGACGTACTGGTGGGCGCCCAGGAAGTAGATCCCCGGCTTGACGACGCGCAACGCCGTGCGGTTGCGACCCTTGCTGCCATAGTCGTACTCGAACTCGCGTCGCGTGAGCAGCGGGATGCCGCCCATGCCGCCGAACTTGTCGACCTGGTAGGAGCCGGGCTCGATGCCGACGTGGAAGAACAGGCCTTCCTTCGCCCTGAGGTGGTACCAGCCGCCGTCCTTGGTGCCGTACTGCTTGAGCGACACCCAGTCGAGGCCGGAGGGCGCGTCCTTCATGTCGAAGTAGCCGTAGACCAGCGAGAGCGTCTCGTCCTTCGGATCCACCGGCGGGGTGCTGGCGCATCCGCCGAGCGCGAATGCCAGCACCACCGGGATCAGCCAGCGCAGCTTCATGGTATCCCCCTTTATTCTTATGGTGACCCCGCCGAGAGTAGCGCGAAGCGCTGCCGCCCCCGTGTTGCGCAGTTCACGCTCAGAACATTTTCAGATACCGGCGGATGCGCCCCGCATTGGCGCCCGCGTCGCCCCGGCCGACGCGCGACTTCGAGCGCACGTCGATGCGGCTCGAGCCGCCCTGCGGCGTAACGCGCACCGTCACGTCGTCCCTGAACCCGAACCAGAAAGTGGTGGCGACGGCTTCGATCCGCCCGGCGGCCGGGTCCGCGGAAACGATCTCCCAGCCCATGTCCAAGGCGGCTGTACGCGCCTTCCCGAATGCCTCGTCCGGCGGAACAGAAAGCATCAGCGGCTGCACGTCCGGGTAAGCGCGCCGCTGCTGCTCGGCCATGGCCGGCGCCGTGTCGCCGGCGGTGCTGATGTCGTTGATGGGCGGAACGGCGCGCGCGCGGCGCTGGAACTCGAGGGGAACCGCCGCCGCGGCCACGCCGAGCGCCAGGGCCCCCAGGAGCGACATGGAACGCGCTCGAGGGATGGAGAATGCGATCAGGGAAAGCAGCATGGCGCCTGCGCCGACGAACACGGCGGCGCGCAGCAGGAGAAACCCGGTTTGCCAGGGCCACAGCCCCAGGCGCACGCCGGGCCCCGAGACGAGGAGCAGGAGGACGGCGAGGATGCCCAGGGCGAGCGCGGCGCGCGACAGCCACATCGCGCCAATCTACCCTAGAGCTGCGAGCTGAGCAGCCCCATGGCGTGCTCCCAGACTTTCTCCGTCCAGGGTCGGCGTTCCCACTCCTCGAGGCTGACGCGGCGCGAGCGCTGCAGGTCCTCCTCGAACACCTTCGCCTGCGCCAGCGCGAACTCCCGGTCGTAGACGTTCAGGTTGACTTCGTCGTTGGTGCTGAAGGAGCGCGTGTCGAAGTTCGTCGAGCCCACCGACACCCAGCGCTCGTCGACGATCATCACCTTGCAGTGGTACATGGTCGGCTGGTACTCGTAGAGCTCGGCGCCGGCGCGCAGCAGCTCGCCCCAGCTCGCGCGCGAGGCGCGGCGCACGATCTCCGAGTCGATGTGGTGGCCGGGCATGATGATCTGCACCTTCACCCCGCGGCGCAGCGCGGCCACCATGGTGCGCACCTCGGTGTCGTCAGGCACGAAGTAGGCCGCCGACAGCCGCAGGGTGCGCTGCGCCGCGGCGATCGACAGGAGGTACATGAGCTGCATGCTCTCGCCGCCGCCGCCGGGCGAGGCGACGAACACCTGCGCGAGGTGCTTTCCCGCCTTCGGCAGCTCGGGAAAATAGGCCTCGCCGTGCAGCACCTTGCCGGTGATCTCGATCCAGTTCTCCATGAACGCCGCCTGCATCTGCGCCACCGCCGGCCCCTCGAGGCGAAAGTGCGTGTCGCGCCAGTGGTCCTGGTCCTGGGCATTGCCGCGCCACTCGTCGGCGATGCCCACGCCGCCGGTGTAGCCGACGCGCCCGTCGACCACCAGGATCTTGCGGTGCGTGCGGTTGTTCATGCTCACGATGGAATGCCAGCGCAGCGGGTTGTACCGCTCGACCTGCGCG
>DASUUN010000050.1:0-2568 GCA_036374055.1 Burkholderiales bacterium | reverse complement strand
ACATCCGCGAGGTGCGCCTCGCCGCGGGCGCCGAGTTCGTGGTGATGATCTGCGGCGACATCATGACCATGCCGGGGCTGCCCAAGGTGCCTTCGGCGGCCAAGATCGACCTGGTGGATGGCAAGGTGGTGGGGCTGTTCTAGCCGCGACTTGCGGGAGGCTTGCGCCTTCCGGTCAGCACGGTCTTCGCGCGCATGCGCAGGTTCAGCATCTCCACGGCCACCGAGAAGGCCATCGCGAAGTAGATGTAGCCCTTGGGCACGTGGAAGTCTAGGCCGTCGGCGACCAGGGCCATGCCGATCATGACAAGGAAGGACAGGGCCAGCATCTTGACCGTGGGATGGCGCGACACGAAGCGGCCGATCGGCCCGGCGGCCACCATCATCAGCAGCACCGAGGCCACCACTGCCGCCACCATCACGGCGATCTCCTGCACCATGCCGACTGCGGTGATGATCGAGTCAAGCGAGAACACGAGGTCGATGATGATGATCTGCACGAGCACGCCGGCGAAGGTGGAGGCCACGGCGCGGGCCGGCTCGGCGTCATCCTCGCCCTCCATCAGATCGTGAATCTCGCCGGTGGCCTTCCATAGCAGGAACAGGCCTCCGGCGATGAGGATCAGGTCGCGCCCGGAAATCGCCTCGCCCAGCACGGTGAAGAGCGGCGCGGTCAGCCCCACCAGCCAGGCGAGCGTGAGCAGCAGCGCGATGCGCATGAACATGGCGAGCCCGAGGCCCAGGCGCCGCATGAACTCGCGCCGCTGGGGCGGCAGGCGGTCGACCAGGATCGAGATGAAGATGATGTTGTCGATGCCCAGCACCAGCTCGAGCGCGGTGAGGGTGAGAAATGCGATCCAGGCCTGCGGGTCGAGGAGGAGTTCCATGCCGGGGATTGTAGAATTTCGCGCTTTGCGGGGAGAAGAAGAATCATGGAAAGCCTAGGCGCCGCGGTTCTCGTGTTCCTGGTCAGCGCGGCGTTCGTCATCGCCGGCGGCGTCGGCCTGGCCCGGTTCGGCGACGACATCGCCGACGTCACCGGCTGGGGCAAACTCTGGGTGGGCACGCTGCTGGTCGGCATCGGCACGTCGCTGCCCGAGGTGGTGGTGAACATCTCGGCGGTGTGGCTGGAGAACAATCCGGGGCTTGCCCTCGGCAACGTGTTCGGCGCCGACATGATCAACGTCTTCGTGCTGGCGGTCGTGGCGCTCGTCTTCGGCGTGCACAATCTGTTCGGCAAGCAGGGCCGCGACACCGAGCTGCTGATCCTCACCGGCCTGGTGCTGGTGGCGATGGCGCTTTTCTTCGGCTCCTTCGGAGACATCAAGCTCATCGGCTGGACGAGCGTCGGCGCGATCCTGATCGGCGTGGGCTACGTGTACGGCATGCGCCTGGTCTACAAGGCCGGGCGCACCGACATGGACCTGGAGGACATCAAGCCGTTCACCGGAAATGCGCGCAATGTGTGGATCGGCTTCCTCACCTCCGCCGCGGTGGTGATCGTCGCCGGACGCTTCCTCGCCGGCAGCGCCGACGCGATCGCCGAGGCCTCCGGGATCAGCGCGACCTTCATCGGCGTTCTGCTGGTGTCGATCGTCACCACCCTGCCCGAGGGTTCGGTCACCGTGGCGGCGAGCCTGCGCCGCTCCTACGGCATCGCCATGGGCAACGTCTACGGCAGCTGCGCGTTCAACGTCACGATCATCTCGATCGCCGACCTCTTCTACACCGAGGGCCCGCTCCTGCGCGCCATGGAAGGCGCGCACTTCGCCGCGGCGATTGCCGCCCTCGGGCTGATGGCCATGGGATACGGGGTGTTCCGCTTGTGCAATGCGGGGAAACTCCCGGTCGCGCGCCTGACGACGGCCGTGATCCCGGTCCTCTATGTGGCGACGCTGTCCGTCGTGTATACGCTCGGACAGCGCTGAGCCGCCGAATCTTGACGGTGGTCAAGGCCGCCGGTTTCGAGTAAGAATGACAATCCCGCCGTTACACAATATGGAGGAGGATCCGTGAGAACCACATTGCGCAGCACGTTCGGTAGCGCACTCGCCGCGGTGCTGCTCGCGGCACCGGCCGCGGCGCTCGCCTGGGAGCCGACCCGAAACATCGAGTTCATCATCCCCGCCGGCACCGGCGGCGGCGCCGACCAGATGGCGCGCGCCATCCAGGGCATCGTCGCCAAGCACAACCTCGCGAAGGTGGCGGTCCTGCCGATCAACAAGGCCGGCGGCGCCGGCGCCGAGGGCTTCCTCGACGTGAAGGGCTCCGCAGGCGAACCGCACAAGATCATCATCACGCTGTCGAACCTGTTCACCACGCCGCTCGCCACCAACACGCCCTTCAACTGGCGCGACCTCACGCCGGTGCAGATGCTGGCGCTCGACAACTTCGTGCTCTGGGTGCAGGCCGACAAGCCCTACAAGAACGCCAAGGAGTACGTCGAGGCGGCGAAGAAAGCCGGCCCCGGCAAGTTCAAGATGGCCGGCACGGGCGCGAAGCAGGAGGACCAGATCATCACCGTGGCGATCGAGCAGGCCACCGGCGCCAAGTTCACCTACATCCCGTT
>DASUUN010000049.1:0-7759 GCA_036374055.1 Burkholderiales bacterium | reverse complement strand
GCGCGCATAGGCAGGCCGCGGCAGCTCCATCAGGCGCTGGATATCGGGCTCCGAGACGCGCGCCAGCTCGGCCACCGCGTTGACCAGCTGAACGCGCAGCGCCGGCGCCGTCAGCTTCTGGACGTGCGGCTTGGCCGCGGTCACGAAGCGCGCGCGCCCCTCCGCGCTCGCCAGGTCGGATTCGGCGCGCAGCTGCCCGAGCAGGAAGTCCGACAGCGGCTGCGCCTGGCGCACGAGCTTCTCGAAGCCCTCCCTGCCGTGGCGCCGGACATAGGTGTCCGGGTCCTCGCCTTCCGGCAGGAAGAGAAAGCGCACCGGCTTGTGATCCGGGGCTAGCGGCAGGCTCACTTCCAGCGCCCGCCACGCCGCCTTGCGTCCGGCCGCGTCGCCGTCGAAGCAGAACACCAGCTCGTCGGCGAGGCGCAGCAGCTTGGACACATGGATCGGCGTAGTGGCCGTGCCGAGCGTGGCCACGGCATAGCCAAGGTCGAACTGCGCGAGCGCCACCACGTCCATGTAGCCCTCGACCACCAGCACGCGCCCGGCTTCCCGGATGGCGTCGCGCGCCTGCACCAGGCCGTAGATTTCGCGGCCCTTCTCGAACAGCGGTGTCTCCGGGGAATTGAGGTACTTGGGCTCGCCCTCGCCCATCACTCGTCCGCCGAAGCCGATCACCGCGCCGCGCGCGCTGTAGATGGGGAACATCACCCGGTCCCGGAAGCGGTCGTACCGCTTGCCTTCGTTCTCGATCACCAGGCCGGCCTCGACCAGCGCCTTGTCCTCGTACTTCGGAAAGACCTGTTGCAGGCCCTGCCAGTCATCCGGTGCGTAGCCGATGCGAAAGCGCGCGGCGATTTCCCCGCTCAGGCCGCGCCCCTTCAGGTATTCGATCGCCCGCGGCGATTTCTTCAGCTCGGCGCGGTAGAACTCCAGCGCCTTCTCCATCACCCCGTACAGGTCGGTCTCGCGCTCCTTGCGCGCTGCCTCCTCCGGGCTGCGAGGCTGGGGCTCGGGAACCTGCATGCCCACCGACGCGGCTAGATCTTTCATCGCGTCGATGAAGCCCAGGCCAGCGTAGGCCATCATGAAGCCGATGGCGTTGCCGTGCGCGCCGCAGCCGAAGCAGTGGTAGAACTGCTTGGCCGGGCTGACGGTGAAGGAGGGGGTCTTCTCGCCGTGGAAGGGGCACAGGCCGAGGTAGTTGGCGCCGCCCTTCTTCAGCTGAACGCAGCGCGAGACCACGTCCACGATGTCGACCCGATTGAGCAGGTCCTGCTTGAACGACTCCGGGATCACCCGGTGGTTTTACCCCGAAAGCCTGGCTTTGACGAGCCCGGAAACCCTGCCCAGGTCGGCGCGCCCCGCCAGGCGGGCTTTCAGCAGCGCCATCACCTTGCCCATGTCCTTGGCGCCGCTCGCGCCCGATTCCGAAAGAGCTTTCTGGATTTCCTGCTGCAATTCGGCCTCGCCCATCTGCTGCGGCAGGTAGCCCGACAGCACCCCGAGCTCGAATTTCTCGGCTTCGGCGAGATCGGCGCGGGAGGCCTTCTCGAACTGCGCGATCGATTCGCGGCGCTGCTTGATCATCTTCTCGACGATCGCCACCACGTCGGCATCGGTGAGCTCGACGCGTTCGTCGACCTCTTTCTGCTTGATCGCCGCGAGGATCAGGCGAATGGCCGACAACCGCGCGGGCTCCTTCGCCCGCATGGCGGCCTTCATGTCCTCGGAGATTTGCTGCTTAAGGCTAATAGAGCTTTTGCGGCAGCATCTGGCTGCGCAGACGCTTGTGATGGCGCTTCACGGCGGCGGCGAGCTTGCGCTTGCGCTCGGCGGTCGGCTTCTCGTAGTACTCTCGCGAGCGCAGCTCGGTGAGCAGGCCGGTCTTCTCCACGGTGCGCTTGAAGCGGCGCATCGCCACTTCGAACGGCTCGTTTTCCTTCACTCGTACGGTTGGCATCAAGCCCTCGGGCTTTAAGAGGGCGAGAATTGTATCAAAATCAACGCCAAATGTTGCTGCTGGGCATAGAGACTTCCTGCGACGAGACCGGGGTGGCGGTCTACGACGGCCAAGCCGGGCGGCTGCTCGCCCACGCGGTGCACTCCCAGGTCGCCATGCACGAGGCCTACGGGGGCGTGGTCCCCGAGCTCGCTTCCCGCGACCATATCCGCCGCCTGGTGCCGTTGACCCGCAAGGTGCTGAAAGAAGCGGGAAAGAGCGCGGAGTCGCTCTCCGGGGTGGGCTATACGGAAGGCCCCGGCCTCGCCGGCGCGCTGCTGGTCGGCGCTTCCTTCGCGCACGCGCTGGCGTTTTCCCTCGGCATTCCGGCCATCGGCATCCACCACCTCGAAGGGCACCTGCTGTCGCCGCTGCTCTCGGCCCGGGCGCCGCAATTTCCCTTTGTCGCGCTGCTCGTGTCCGGCGGCCACACGCAGCTGATGCGCGTGGACGGCGTGGGCCGCTACGAGCTGCTCGGCGAGACGCAGGACGACGCCGCGGGCGAGGCCTTCGACAAGACCGCGAAGCTCCTCGGGCTGGGCTATCCCGGCGGGCCGGCCCTTTCCAGGCTCGCCGAGCAGGGCACGCCCGGCCGCCACCGGCTGCCGCGCCCCATGATCGGCAGCGAGGATCTCGACTTCAGCTTCTCGGGTCTGAAAACGGCCGCTTTGCTGACCCTCAAGAATGAAAAACCCCGACCCGAAGACCTGGCCCGAGCGTTCGTGGACGCCGTGGTCGACGTGCTGGTGGCCAAGTGCCGCCGGGCGCTGGAAGTCTCGCATCTGAGCCGGCTGGTCGTCGCCGGCGGAGTCGGCGCCAACAAGCAGCTGCGCGCGGCGCTGGACGACCAGGCGGCGCGGCAAGGCTTCGAGGTCTTCTACCCGGAGCCCGAGCTGTGCACTGACAACGGGGCGATGATCGCGTTTGCCGCAGCGCTCCGCTTGAGCGAGGTTCTTCCCGAAGAAAACCAGTTCAGCGTGAAGCCGCGTTGGGACCTGGCGGCGGCGGGCTAGCGCTTTTCTGTCCGAGGCGCGACTCGGTGCCGGCGAGCAGGCGGCGGATGTTCTCGCGGTGCCGCCAGACGAGCAGCGCCGCCATGACGGCGACCACCGCGGGGATGTGCATCAGGCCGAAAAGCCAGAAGGCGTAGAACGCCGCGAACAGCGCGGCGACGATCGAGGCGAGCGAGGCGTACCGCAGCAGCCCGGCGATCACGAGCCACGTGACGAGCGTCCCCGCGCCCAGCCAGACGTTGAAGCCGAACAGCACCCCGGCCGCCGTGGCGACGCCCTTGCCGCCCTGGAACCGGTGATACACGGGAAAAAGATGGCCGAGGAACGCGGCGAGGCCGGCCAGCGCCATCGCGTCGGGCAGGTAGCGCCCGGCGAGCCAGGCCGCAAGCCAGCCCTTGGCCGCGTCGCCGGCCAGCGTGAGCACGGCGGCCGCGATCTTGCCGGTACGCAGCACGTTGGTGGCGCCCGGGTTCTTCGAGCCGTAGCTGCGGGGGTCGGGCAGGCGCATCAGGCGGCTCACCACGATCGCGAACGAGATCGAGCCGAGCAGGTATGCCGCAAGCACCGCCAGTGCGATGGCCATCGCCGGGCATTCTACCTTCGGCCTCTATAATCGTCCGCACGATGGACCACATCTTCGTGCGCGACTTGCGCCTGCAGACGCTCATCGGCTTTCACCGCCGGGAGCGCGTGGTGCCGCAGACGATCCGCCTCGACCTCGAGATCGGCATCGCCAATGCCGCGGTCTTCTCGAGCGACAAGGTCGCCGACTGCATCGACTACGACAAGGTCGCCACGCGCATCCGCGAGGTGGCTTCGGAGCACGTGAACCTGGTCGAGACGCTCGCCGAGCGCGTCGCGCGCCTCGTGCTCGACGAATTCGGCGCCGCCTGGGTCAAGGTGTCGATCGCCAAGCTCGGCATCCTGAAGGACGTCGGCCTGGTCGGCGTGACCGTCGAGCGACGCAGGGCCTAGTCTTCCAGCGCCACGTCGACGAGTTGCGCTTTCGTGACTCGCAGCACGTCCTGCGTGCGCATCTTCAGCAGCAGTCCGCGGCGGCCACCGTTGATGAAAATCGCAGGCAGCGCCGTAATGGAGCGCTCCATGTACACCGGCAGCGGCTTGCGCGTGCCGAAGGGCGAGGTGCCGCCGACCTGGTAGGCGGTGTGGCGCTGCGCCACCTCGGGCCTGCACGGCTCGACCGACTTGCGGCCCGCCTGGCGCGCGAGGTTCTTCGTCGACACCTTGCGGTCGCCGTGCATCAGCACGATGAGGGGCTTGCCGGCTTCGTCCTGCATCACGAGGGTCTTGACCACCTCGTGCTCGGGCACGCCCAGGACCCTGGCCGGGACTTCCGTGCCGCCGTGCTCGACGTACTCGTAATGGTGCTCCGTATAGGCAACGCCATGCTTCGCCAGGAACTCGGTGGCCGGGGTCTTCATCCGCGCGGATGGTGCCGGGCGTGCAGCGCTTTCAGGCGCTCGCGCGCCACGTGGGTGTAGATCTGCGTGGTGGAAATGTCGGCATGGCCGAGCAGCAGCTGCACCACGCGCAGGTCGGCGCCGTGGTTGATGAGGTGCGTGGCGAACGCGTGGCGCAGCACGTGCGGCGAGAGCTTCTTGCCCGGGATGGCGCGCGCCCCGTAGCGGCGGATGAGATGCCAGAACGCCTGGCGCGTCATGCCGCTTCCCCGCCCCGTGAGAAACAAGGCGTCCGAATTTCCTCGTCGGGCCTTGGTGTACCTGGAAATCCATTCCACCGCTTCCTCCCCGAGGGGAACGAGCCGCTCCTTCGAGCCCTTGCCCATCACCCGCACCACGCCGGCCTCGAGGTTGGCCTCGAACGTCTTGAGCGCGACCAGCTCCGAGACGCGCAGCCCGGTGGCATAGAGCGTTTCGAGCATCGCGCGGTCGCGCAACCCGAGCGGCGTGGTCGCGTCCGGCGCCGCCAGCAGCGCCTCGACGTCGGCTTCCGAAAGGCTTTTCGGAAAGCGCGGCGCGCGCTTCGGCGGGTCGAGCTTGAGCGTGGGATCGGCCGCGATGCGCCGCTCGCGCAGGCAGTACTGGTAGAACCGCTTCAACGTCGACACGCGCCGCGCCGCGCTGGAGGCCCGGCCTTTGGCGGCCGCGAGGTAGGCGAACAGGTCCGCTTCCGTCGCCCCGGTAGGGTCACGATCCTTGAGAAAGCCGAAAAACTGCGCGAGATCGCTGCGGTAGGCGGCGATGGTGTTCTTCGACAGCCCGTCCTCGAGCCACAGCGCATCGCAGAAGGCGTCGAGCAGCGGCTCGTTCAGGGCGTGAGCTCGAAGCTGTCCGGGCCGCACTCGTGCGCGAGCAGCCAGCGCTTCGCCTCCAGCAGGTAGCCCCCGGTCGCGTGGGCGAAGCCGCCGATGCCGTTCGCCGCGATGACGCGGTGGCACGGGATCACGATCGGCAGCCGGTTGTCGCCGCAGGCCTGGCCCAAGGCACGGGCTTCCGCGCCCAGGCGCCGCGCCAGCTCGCCATAGGTCAGCGTCTTGCCGCGCGGGATCTCGCACAGCGCGTCCCATAGCCGACGCTGAAACGGGGTGCCTTCGACGAGCAGCGGCAGGTCGAAGCGCGCGTCCGGGTCGTCGCGGTAGCGCTGGAGCTGGCGTGCCGCTTTTTCGCCCAGGACGCTGCTTGGCGCTTTTGGTTCGGTCGAAGGCGCCAGGTAGCGGATCTCGCACACGCGATCGCCGCGCGTCGCGACGGCGACCTTCATGCGCGGAAAATCGACGATCACGTCGAACATAGCTTCTCGATCTGCGCGATCAGGTCGTCGGGCACCTCGATGCCGCCGGCGGCGGCCTTGCGCGCGGCGAAGCGGCGCGCGCCGGGCAGGCGCACTTCGGGGTCGGCCTGCATGGCCAAGACGACCGTTTCGACCCTTTCAGAGAATTTCTCCGTGCCGGCGAGTGCCCCAGGGTCAATGGCGATGAAGCTCTGGCCGATGCGCGGCTTGTTGCCCTGCTCGGAGAAGAACGAATCGGCTTCGGGCCCGATGGCGGCGCCGGTGAGCGAAGCGCACAGCAGCTCGAAAGTCAGCGCCAGCATCGCGCCCTTGGCGCCGCCGATCGGGAACAGGCTGCCGTGCTCGATCGCCTCCTTCGGGTCGGTGGTCGGCTTGCCGTGGCGGTCGAGCGCCCAGCCCTCCGGGATGCGCTCGCCTTTGCGCATCGCCATCATGATCTTGCCGCGCACCACCGTCGTGAGGGCGAGGTCGATGACCAGCGGATCCTTGCCTCTCCTCGGGAAAACGGCGGCCACGGGGTTCGTGCCGAACAGCGCCTTCTTCCCGCCCCAGGCCGGGATGGCGGCCGGCGAGTTGGTGAAGGCGAGGCCGACGAGGCCGGCTTCGGCCACCGGCAGCAGATGGACGCCCATGACGCCGACGTGCGCGCTGTTGCGGATGCCGGCGAAGCCGATGCCGTTTCGCTGCGCGCGCTGGATCACCTCGGCCACCGCCCATTCCACCGAAACGTAGGGCAGGCCGTCGGCATTGTCGATCAGGCACACCGCGGCTCTGTCTGCCGCCATCGCCGGATGCGCCGTGCCGTCCGCGCGGCCGTTGCGCAGCATCGAGCAGTAGAAGGGCACGCGCGACATGCCGTGCGTGGGCAGCCCCTGCGCCTCGGCCTGAACCAGGTGCCGCGCCGCGGCTTCGGCCATCTTAGAATGTGCCCCGGCCTTCTTCAGGGCGGTGCACGCCAGCTCGTACAGCGCCTGCCCGCTTTTTTTCATAGGAAAGGATTCTAACCATGGGAACGATGATCGAACTCACCGCCGCCGACGGCCACAAGCTCGGCGCCTACCGCGCCGACCCGCAAGGCAAGCCGCGCGGCGCCATCGTGGTGATCCAGGAGATCTTCGGCGTCAACAGCCACATCCAGCAGGTCGCCGACGGCTATGCCGCCGACGGCTACCTCGCCATCGCGCCGGCGCTGTTCGACCGCGTGCAGAAGAACGTCGACCTGGGCTACACGCCCGACGACATCGCCAAGGGCCGCGAGATCCGCGGCAAGGTGACCAGCGACATGGCGCTGAAGGACGCCGAAGCGGCCATCAAAGCCGCGGCTTCGGCGGGCAAGGTCGGCATCGTCGGCTACTGCTGGGGCGGCCTCATCACGTGGCTCGCCGCGGGGAAGCTCTCGGGACTGTCGGCGGCGGTGCCGTATTACGGCGGCGGCATCCTGGACAACGCCGAACTCGAGCCCAGGGTGCCGCTGATGGGCCATTTCGGCGACCAGGACCAGCACATCCCGGTGGAAGGCGTGAAAAAGCTCGCCGAGAAGCACAAGCAGCACCCGATCTTCATCTATTCAGCCGACCACGGCTTCAACTGCGACCACCGCGGTTCGTACAACGCGCCCGCGGCCAAGCAGGCGCGCGAGCGCACGCTCGAGTTCTTCCGCAAGCACCTCGGCTAGATCGAGTCGGCCTGGGAACCGAGCAAGGCGCGCCGGAAGCGCGCCTTGAGCAGCGCGCCTTCGCGCGGCGGCAGCACGATCGGCACCTTCTCCGCCGCCACCTTCGCCACGGCGAACGCCGGCCCGGTCTCCTGGTGGATCAGCTCCCAGGCGCAGGCGTTGAGGCCGCAGGCCCTCGCCACGGCCGACAGGTCGATGCCGTTGGCCGTATGCGTCGCCTGCATGCCGGTCTCGCCGTAGCGCTCGTTGTCGATGACGACGATCCCGAGGTTCTGCGGCTGCTGCACGCCGATCGTCGCG
>DASUUN010000048.1:0-3056 GCA_036374055.1 Burkholderiales bacterium | reverse complement strand
GTCGGGCCTGGGCGAGCGCAAGGCGCACGAGCTCGCGCAGCCCGGCGACGTGCTCGTGATCCAGGGCGTGCCCGGCGTCTCGAGCATGGGCGCGATCTCCGCCAGCACCGGCAGGAAAGCGGGCGAGGCGGGCGCGGTGGTCGACGGCGCGGTGCGCGACACCAACCACTCGCGCGCCATCGGCTATCCGGTATGGTCCTCGGGCGTCAGCCCCGTCACCGGCAAATGGCGCATCGAGACCGTCGGCATCAACCTCGAGGTGGCCATCGCCGGCGTCGCCGTGCAGCCCGGCGACCTCGTCGTCGCCGACGAGGTCGGCGTGTGCTTCGTGCCCTACGAGCGCGCCGCCGAGGTCCTGGCGGTCGCGCAGCGCATCGCCAGCTCGGAGAAGGAAAGACTGGAGAAACTGCGCTAGGGCCGCTTGAAGCCCTGCTTCCTGAGAAGCGCCTCGCGGCGGGTGAGCCACCAGCCGTACTGCACCGGCCAGCGCTCGAACTCCGGATCGGCGCCGAGCGCCTGCGCGGCGTGCACCGGCCAGTTCGGATCCCACAGCGCCTCGCGGCCGATGGCGATCAGGTCGGCGCGGCCGGCGGCGAGCGCTTCCTCGGCCTGCTGCGGCGTGATGATCAGGCCGACCGCCATGGTCCTCAGCCCCGTCTCCCTGCGCACCGTTTCTGCGAATGGAAGCTGGAATCCCGGTACGCGCGGCACCAGCACGCGCGTCGCCGCCGTCGCCGAGCCGAGGATACCGCCGGAGGAGCAGTCGACCACGTCCACCCCGATGTTTTTCAATTGCCGGGAGAAAATAACGGTGTCCTCGAGCGTCCATCCGCCTTCCACGTCGTCGATGGAGGAGACGCGCACGAACATCGGCTTCTGCGCCGGCCAGGCGTCGCGCACCACCTTTGCGACCTCGAGGGGAAACGTCGTCCTTTCTTCGAAACCCCCTTCATTCGAGAGCGGCGAGAGGAATGAATGCAGCAGGTAGCCGTGCGCGGCGTGCACTTCGACGATGTCGAACCCCGCGGCGTGGGCGCGCCGCGTCGCCTGCCGATATGCTTCCTTCAGGTGCTGCAGGTCGCCCGCCTGCAGCTTGCGCGGCGTGATCCAGCCCTCGGCGACCGGCTTCGCGCTCGGCGCGACGATGCTCCAGGGCTTGTCGCCGCGGGTGTGGTCCTCCCCGGTGAGCGGGCCGTTGCCGTACCAGGGTCGCGCCATGCTCGCCTTGCGCCCCGCGTGCGCGAGCTGGATCGCGGGGATTGCGCCATTCGCCTTGATGAAGGAGGCGATTCTCGCCAAGCCCGGAATCTGCGCATCCTCCCAGATGCCGGTGTCGCCGTGGGTGATGCGGCCGCGGCGCTCGACCGCGGTGGCCTCGACGAAGACGATGCCGGCGCCGCCCTGCGCAAACTTGCCCAGGTGCACGAGGTGCCAGTCGGTGACCTGGCCGTCCTTCGCCGAGTACTGGCACATCGGCGAGACGACGATGCGGTTGCGCGCCTTGACCTCGCGCAGCGCGATTTCCTGGAAGAGCAGGGGAGTGGACATGGCCCAACTATGCCGCAGAATGCAGGCGATGAGAATTCTCGCGCTCGTGATGTTGTTGTTGCCATTCACCCTCCATGCTGATGAAAAGCTTTGGCAGCTGCTCGAGCGCGGCGGCCAGGTCGTCCTCATCCGCCACACGATCACCGACCCGGGCGTCGGCGATCCGCCCGGCATGAAGCTCGAGGATTGTGCCTCGCAGCGCAACCTGTCGGAGGCGGGCCGCGCCCATGCGCGACGCATCGGCGCGGAGATGCGCAAGCGGCAGATCCCGGTCGGGCGCGTGCTCTCCAGCCCGTGGTGCCGGTGCGTGGAGACTGCGCAGCTCGCCTTCGGCAAGGCGGAGGTCGCCGAACCGCTCTCGAACCTCTTCGGCCGTCCGGAGAAGCGCGAGGCGCAGGTCAAAGCAATGAGGGGCCTCCTGAGAGCGGAGAAAGCGAACCGCATTCTCGTTTCCCACGGCTCCACCATCTCCGCTCTGACCGGCGTCTATCTCGGCACGGGCGAGATGGTCGTGGTGACGCCGGCGGGATCCGGCGAATTTACCGTGGCTGGCCGGCTGTCCCTAGAGTAGGAACACGCCTTTGCCGGTCGTCTGCGTGTCGAAGCTGCGATAGGCCTCGTCGGCTTGCTCGAGCTTCCAGCGGTGCGAGAAGATCCGCTCGAGCGGGATGCGCCTGTCGGCGATGAAGCGCGCGCATTCGAGCATCCCCATGGCACTGAAGGTCCACGAGCCGATCAGCGTCACCTGCCGGCGCAGCAGATCGGGGCTGACGTCGAGCGTGACATCGCCGCCTTCGCCGACGTAGCAGGCGGTGCCCCAGGTCTTGACGCAGCGCACCGCGGCCCTGCGCGCCGCCGCTACGCCGGTGCAGTCGAGCGCGAGGGCTACGCCTTCGCCTCTCGTGTGCTCCAGGATGCTCTTGACCGGATCCTCCTTCGAGGAATCCACGGTGGTGTCGGCGCCGAATTCCTTCGCCAGCTTCAGGCGCTCGGGCGAGGTCTCGACGGCGATGACGCGTGCGCCCATCGCGTTGCCGAGCACGGTGGCGGAAAGGCCGACCGGTCCCTGGCCGAACACCGCGAGCGTGTCGCCCCCGGCGATGTGCATGCGCCGCAGTGCGCCGTACGCCGTGCCGGTGCCGCAGGCGACCGCTGCGCCTTCGGCAAAGCTCAGCTCGTCGGGCAAGGGGACCAGGGTCCTCACCGGGACTTTGAGATAGTCTGCGTGCCCGCCATGCGCGGTGACGCCATACACCGTGATGCCGGCGCGGCAGAGCTGCGACCAGCCGAGGCGGCAATGTGGGCACGCGCCGCAGCCGGCATAGTGGTGATCCATGACGCGCTGGCCGTCGGGCGCCTCGCGCTCCGAGACGCCGGGGCCGCGCGCCACCACCACGCCGCAGGGCTCGTGCCCTGCGATAAAGGGCTCTGCATTACCGCCCAAGCCGAGCGCCTTCTGCGCCTCGCCCGGCGGCGAGCGGTAGAACTTGAGGTCCGAGCCGCACATG
>DASUUN010000047.1:0-7239 GCA_036374055.1 Burkholderiales bacterium | reverse complement strand
TCGGAAACGGATGTTACTCCGATACAATCGACCATCGAAAAATTGCTCTGACCCCTTTTCCCCTTTCTTTCTTCCTTTCGAGCCCTCTATGCCGGACATCAGCCGCCGGGCGGCGAGCCTGGGAACCGAGAACGCCTTCGTGGTGCTCGCCGAAGTTAACGCGCTCGCGCGCCAGGGGCGAGACATCATCAGCTTCTGCATCGGCCAGCCGGACTTCCCGGCGCCCGAGCACGTCCAGGAGGCGGCGATCCGTGCCATCCGGGGCGGCAAGCACGGGTATACGCCCTCCGCGGGCATCGACGAGCTGCGCGAGGCCGCCGCACGCTACATGGCGGGGATGCGCGGCGGGCTGCCGATCCGGCCCCAGGACGTGGTGGTCGGCGCGGGGGCGAAGCCCTTCATCGCCTACGCCATCCTGTCGACCACCGATTACGGCGCGGGCGACGAGGTGATCTATCCCAACCCCGGCTTCCCCATTTACGAGTCGCAGATCGTGGCGAACGGCGCGAGGCCCGTGCCCATCCATCTGCACGAGGACCGCGGCTTTTCGTTTTCCGTGGCCGACCTGGAAAAGCTCATTACGCCAAGAACCAGGCTTCTCATCCTCAATTACCCGCACAACCCGACGGGCGGCCTGCTGTCGAAAAGGGAACTGCAGGACATCGCCGCCGTGCTGAAAGACCATCCCCAGGTCTGGGTGTATGCCGACGAGATCTACTCGCGGCTCGCCTATACCGGCGAGTTCTTCTCGATCGCGCAGGTGCCCGGGATGTACGAGCGCACCATCATCTCCGATGGCGCTTCCAAGACCTGGGCGATGACCGGCTGGCGCATCGGCTTCACCTCCAACCCGGCGCTCGCGCCGGTGTTCACGCGCTGGATCACCAATACCGATTCGTGCGCCTCGCAGATCAGCCAGTGGGCGGCGGTGGAGGCGATCAACGGGCCGCAAGCCGCCGCCGAAACGATGAAGCAGAGCTTCCTCGAAAGACGGGACCTGATCGTGCGCCTGCTGAACGAGGTCCCCGGCGTGAAGTGCCAGGTTCCGGGCGGCGCGTTCTACGTCTGGCCGAACGTGACGGATTCCTGCCGCATGATCGGCGCGGCCGACTCGGAGGAGTTCAGGAAGCGCCTGCTGAACGAGGCGGGCGTGGCGCTGCTCGCCGACATCCACTTCGGCACGCGCGTGCCCGGCGAGGGCCAGCACGTGCGCTTCTCCTATGCCGCGTCCAAGGAGGCGATCGAGAAGGGCGTCGCCCGGATGGCCGACTTCATCCGGAAAAACACGAAGAAAGCCGCATGACGGTGTGGAAGCCGTCGGTCACCGTGGCAGCGGTGATCGAGCGCGACGGCCGGTTCCTGTTCGTGGAGGAGCGCATCGACGGGCGGCTGGTGTTGAACCAGCCGGCGGGCCACCTCGACCCGGGCGAGTCGCTCGCCGCCGCCTGCTCGCGCGAGGTGCTGGAGGAGACCGCGCACCGCTTCGAGCCGACCGCGCTGGTCGGCATCTACCGCTGGCACTATGCGCCGCAGGACGTCACCTTCCTCAGGTTCTGTTTCAGAGGAAGCGTCCTCTCCGCCGATCCTTCGCTCAAGCTGGACAAGGAGATCGTCCGGCTCCACTGGCTGTCCCCGGACGAACTGCGCTCGCGCCGGGCCGACCACCGCTCGCCGCTGGTGCAGAAGTGCGTCGAGGATTTCCTCGCAGGGCGGAGCTTTCCCCTCGAGGTCCTGTCAAAAGACTTCTCATGAAAGTCGTCGTCGGCATGTCCGGGGGGGTGGATTCCTCGGTGGCCGCGCTGCTCCTGAAGCGCGCCGGGCACGAGGTGGTGGGCCTGTTCATGAAGAACTGGGAGGACGATGACGACGACGAGTACTGCTCCACCCGCGAGGATTTGATCGACGCGGCCGCGGCGGCCGACGTCATCGGCATCGAGCTCGAGGCGGTGAACTTCTCCGTCGAGTACAAGGACCGGGTATTCGCCGAGTTCCTGCGCGAGTATTCCGCCGGGCGCACGCCCAATCCGGACGTGCTGTGCAACGCCGAGATCAAGTTCAAGGCGTTCCTCGACCATGCGATGCGCCTGGGCGGCCAGGCGATTGCCACCGGGCACTATGCGAAGGTGGACTCTGCGGACGGCGCGTTCCGCCTTCTGCGGGCGGAGGACAGGTCGAAGGACCAGAGCTATTTCCTGCACCGCCTGACGCAGGCGCAGCTCGCGCGCGTGATGTTCCCGCTGGGGGAAATGAAGAAGACCGAAGTGCGGCGTCTCGCGCAGGCGGCGGGCCTGCCGAACCACGCAAAGAAGGACTCCACCGGCATCTGCTTCATCGGCGAGCGGCCTTTCCGGGAATTCCTGAACCGCTACCTGCCGCGCGAGCCGGGCCTTATGAAGACTCCTGAGGGAAAAATCGTCGGCGAGCACATCGGGCTCGCCTTCTACACCATCGGCCAGCGCAAGGGCATCGGCATCGGCGGCGCGGGCGCGCCGTGGTACGTGGCGGACAAGCGCCTGGAGTCGAACGAGCTGGTGGTGGTGCAGGGCCACGACCATCCGCTGCTTATGAAGAAGACCCTGGCGGCGCAGGACGCGAGCTGGATCTCCGGCCGGCCGCCGGAGGCAGGCGACTTCTCGGCGAAGACCCGCTACCGGCAGGCGGACGCGCCCTGCAAGCTGTCGCGCGTGCTCGACAGCGAGATCCGGGTGGACTTCTCGACGCCGCAATGGGCGGTCACGCCGGGGCAGTCGGTCGTGCTGTACGACGGCGAGACGTGCCTGGGCGGCGGCGTAATTACTTAGGAACGGTCTCGGCGAAAGCGGGGCGCTCGAGAAGCTTGGCGTAATGCCGGGCCACGCCCGGGTACTCGCCCTGCCAGTCGAGTCCGCCCGGCCTCCTGAAGTTCAGCCAGCCGAGGCAGCAGCCCAGCGCGATGTCCGCGAGCGAGTAGCGGTCGCCGTGGCACCAGCCCCGGCCGTTCAGCTCCTTCGCCATCTGCGCCATGCCGCGGTGCATGCGGGCGAGCTGCTTGTCGCTCCAGCCCTTGCTCTGCTCGCTCTTTTCGCGCAGCGACTCGTGGCGCACCAGCAGGCCGGCATCGAGCACGCCGTCGGCGAGCGCTTCCCAGCGCCGCACCTGGACGCGGTCCCGGTTGTCGTCGGGGATGAGGCGGCTGAAGGGCGAGACGTTGTCGAGGAATTCGACGATCACGCGCGAGTCGTAGAGCGCGGTGCCGTCGTCGAGCAGCAGGGTCGGGATCTTGCCCAGCGGGTTGTGGCGGTTCACCGCATTGTCGACCGGCGCCACGTCGACCATCTCCAGCTCGCATTCGATGCGTTTCTCGGCCAGCATCACGCGCACTTTGCGCGTATACGGGCTTAGGGGCGAGCCAAGAAGCTTCATGGAGGGCGCGGATTATACCGTCCGGATACTCGCCCTGACGCGCCGGCGCAGCGCGGGAATGACGTCTTCTGCGAACCACGGGTTGTTCCTGAGCCAGAGCTTGTTGCGCCAGCTCGGGTGCGGCAGCACGAAGAACTCCGGCAGGTAATCCCGGTACGCCCGGACCGTTTCGCCAAGGGTCTGCTTGCGTCTGTCTCGCAGGTAGTACGCCTGAGCGTAGCTGCCCACCAGAAGCGTGAGGCGGATGTCCCGCAGGGCGGCGCGAAAGCGCGGTTGCCAGGCGGGCGCGCACTCGCGGCACGGCGGCAGGTCGGCGCCCCGGACGGTTCCGGGGTAGCACAGCCCGACCGGCACGATGGCGATGCGCGAAGTGTCGTAGAACTGCGCGCGCTCGAGCGCCAGCCATTCGCGCAGCACCTCGCCGGAGGGATCGTTCCACGGGATGCCGGTTTCGTGTACGCGGCGTCCTGGCGCCTGCCCCACGATCAGCAGGCGGGCAGTTGCTCCCACGAGGAACACCGGCTTCGGCGGGTTGGGAAGATGCGCCTTGCAAAGCTCGCAGGCGCGGGCTTCGCGGCTCACCCGGGAAAGCGAAACAGCCATCCCCTTATAATAGGACCCCATGCCCTCGCCGCTCGCCGCGCTCTCGCCGCTCGACGGGCGATACGCAAGGACCGCCGACCCGCTGCGCGGCTACTTCAGCGAGCAGGCCCTCATCCGCTACCGCGTGCGCATCGAGCTCGGCTGGCTGCAGGCGCTGGCCGCGGAGCGTGGCATCCGGGAAGTCCGGCCGTTCTCCCGCAAGACCCTCAAGGCCTTCGACGGCCTGGTGCAGGGCTTCTCTGAGCGCGACGCCGAGCACATCAAGAATATCGAGGCCGAGACCAACCACGACGTCAAGGCGATCGAGTACTGGCTGAAGGCCAAGCTCGCGAAGAACGCCGAGGCGCAGCGCTCGCTGGAGTTCATCCACTTCGCCTGCACCTCGGAGGACATCAACAACCTCGCCTATGCGCTCATGCTGCGCGAGTCGCGCGACGCGGTGATGCTGCCGCGCCTCGCGCAGCTGACCGAAGCGCTGAAGGCGCTCGCGCACCGCCACGCCGCGCTGCCGATGCTGTCGCGCACCCACGGCCAGGCGGCCACGCCTACCACGCTGGGCAAGGAGATGGCGAACTTCGCGCACCGCCTCGCGCGCGCCGGAGAGCGCATCGCCGCGGTCCCGGTGCTGGGCAAGATCAACGGCGCGGTGGGCAACTACAACGCGCATCTGGTGGCCTATCCCGGCTTCGCCTGGGAGCGCTTTGCCCGGCGCTTCGTCGAGCGCCTCGGCCTCGAGTTCAATCCCTGCACCACGCAGATCGAGCCGCACGACTGGCTCGCCGAGCTGCTCGACGCGTACGCCCGCGCCAACAGCGTGCTGCTCGACCTCGACCGCGACCTGTGGGGCTACATCTCGCTCGGCTATTTCCGGCAGAAGGCGAAGAAGGGGGAGGTCGGCTCCTCCACCATGCCGCACAAGGTCAACCCGATCGACTTCGAGAACTCCGAGGGCAACCTCGGGGTGGCGAGCGCGCTGCTGCGCCACCTCGCGGAGAAGCTGCCGGTGTCGCGCTGGCAGCGCGACCTTTCGGATTCCACCGCGCTGCGCAACCTCGGCAACGCGCTCGGCCACACGCTGCTCGGCTATGCCTCCTGCCTGCGCGGGCTCGGCAAGCTCGAGGCCGACCGGGCGCGCCTTGCCGCCGACCTCGAGGCCAACTGGGAGGTGCTGTCCGAGGCGGTGCAGCAGGTGATGCGCCGCCACGGCGTGCCCGAGGCTTACGAGAAGCTGAAGGCGATCAGCCGCGGCCGGCGCCTCGAGCGCCGGGAGCTCGCCGCTTTCATCAAGACGCTGCCGATCCCCGCGGATGCCAAGAAGCGGCTGCTCGCGCTCACGCCCGCCACTTATACCGGTCTCGCCGCAGAGCTGGCCCGCCGCGCCTGAATAGGCGGGCTCACACATGATCTACGCGGTCACGATCTTCCTGTCGTCGTTCCTGCTGTTCCTGGTGCAGCCGCTGATCGCACGGCTCATCCTGCCCTGGTTCGGCGGCAGCGCCGCGGTGTGGACGACCTGCATGCTGTTCTTCCAGGTGCTGCTGCTCGCCGGCTACGCCTACGCCCACGTGGTCATCAGGAAGCTCGAAGGCAGGTCTGCGGCGATCGTTCATACAGCGCTGCTCGCCGCGGCCATCGCCCTTCTCCCCATCTCGCCTTCCGAGGCGTGGAAGCCGGCGGGCGAGGACGAGCCGATCAGCCGCATCCTGCTGCTGCTGGGCGCGACGGTCGGCCTGCCGTATTTCCTGCTGGCGTCCACCAGCCCGCTGCTGCAGGCCTGGTTCGCGCGCGCGCGGCCGGGCGAGAACCCCTACCGCCTGTTCGCCATTTCCAACCTCGCTTCGCTGGTGGCGCTGGTGGGCTACCCGTTCGTGGTGGAGCCGTTCCTCGCCGCCGGCCCGCAGGTCGCCGCGTGGTCGTGGCTGTTCGCGGGCTTCGCGGTGCTCTGCGCGGCGCTCGCCTGGCGCACGCCGCGCCGCGATTCCGCCGTCGCGCGGGAACCCGGTTCTTTCGGCATCGGGAAGTCCACCGTGTTCCTGTGGCTCGCGCTGTCGGCGACCGGCTCGGTGCTGCTGCTCGCGGTCACCAATCACCTCACCCAGAATGTGGCTGCCGTGCCGCTGCTGTGGATCGCGCCACTGACGCTGTACCTCGCGAGCTTCATCATCGCGTTCGAAGGGCGCAACTGGTACCGGCCCGAGCGCCTCTGGCCGCTGGTGCTGGCGCTGCTGGCGGGCATGGCGTGGCTGCTGGCCGACACGGATTACCACTTCAACCTGCCGCTGCAGCTGGGAATCTTCCTGCCGGGCCTGTTCCTCGCGTGCCTGTTCTGCCACGGCGAGCTCTACCGGATGCGGCCGCCGCCGCGGCACCTGACGGCGTTCTACCTCATCGTGTCGGCCGGCGGCGCGCTGGGCGGCCTGCTGGTCGCGGTGGTCGCGCCGCTCGCGTTCAACGCTTACTACGAGCTGGGCATCGGCCTGGTGGTGCTGGGGCTGCTCGCCGCGCTGCGCTTCGCCGCCCTCGGCCGCATCCAGGGCGTCGCCAGCCTGGCCGTGCTGCTGGGCGCGAGCGCCGCCGCGGCTTACGACGGCCTGCGCTATCACGAGGACGTGCGCCTGTCCGAGCGCGGCTTCTACGGGGTGCTGCGCGTGAAGGAGTACGGCTCGCCCGGCGAGCCGGGGCACCTGCGGCGCCTGGTGCACGGCGCGATCATGCACGGCGAGCAGTACATGGACGACGCGCGCCGCGACGTGGTCACGACCTACTACACCGAAACGTCCGGCATCGCGGCCGCCATCGAGTCGCGCACCGACAGGCCGCTGCGCATCGGCGTGATCGGACTGGGAACCGGCACCCTCGCCGCGTACGGCAGGAAGGGCGATCTTTACCGCTTCTATGACATCGACCCGCGGGTGATGGACATCGCGCGCAACGAGTTCACCTACCTCGCGGACAGCAGGGCGCAGATCGAGCTGGCGCTGGGCGATGCCCGCCTGACCCTGGAGCGCGAGGCACCGCAGGGCTTCGACGTGCTGGCGGTCGACGCCTTCTCGAGCGACGCCATCCCGGTGCACCTCATCACTCGCGAGGCGCTCGGCGTGTATCTGAAGCACGTGCGCCCGGACGGCATCGTCGCGTTCCACGTTTCCAACCGCTTCCTGGACCTGATCCCCGTGGTCGCGCGCCTCGCCAAAGAGCACGGCGCGCACGCAGTGCTGGTGAGCGACGATGCCG
>DASUUN010000046.1:0-7684 GCA_036374055.1 Burkholderiales bacterium | reverse complement strand
GCGGCGCCAGCGTATGCATTACCCAGCCCGCTTACGCCCTGCTCAGCTAGGGCAAATGCCGACGCATGAGCGCTCGGCGAAGCTGCAACCATGAAGGCGGAAGCGACCGCCAACGCGATGACGTGCTGTTTCAAGGTTCTCCTCCCCTGGATTGACGATGACTGGTCGGGCTCCGAGTGAAAAGCTAGCATCTTTGCGCGCGAGCCGACACTGATCCCGCCGAGCCCCGGACGAACGAGCGCCCAATGCTGGGCCTTGCCCATCAGGCTTCTTATTTCATAAGTCATTGTTTTTACACAAAGATGGTTTGGAGGATCAACCTGAAGGTGTTGTTGCACGAACGCAACGCAACCCCATGTTTCGCGAGGCCTTCATGCGATTTCTTTGGCTTCCACTGGGGCGCATAGGCAAACTGGGCGCAACTTCCGCGGTACTGGGGGTGACGCCGGTGACGGCGGCTTTGTTGATCAACAAATAAGGAGACGTATTCCATGCAAAAGAAACTTTTAGCGCTCGCAGTAGCCGGGGCGCTCGTACCGGCGGCTGCGATGGCGCAGTCCTCGGTCGAGATCTACGGGCGCTTCAATCTGGGCTTCGACACCTGGAAAGCAACCGGTTCCGCCGGCGGTGCCGCTACCGATTTTGAGTCGCGCGTGCGCGTGGTGGACGGCAGCTCGCGCCTTGGCTTCCGGATCAACGAGAGCCTCGGTGGTGGTCTGCGCGCCTTCGGCGTGATGGAAAGCGGCGTCAACGTCGATGCGGGCGGTACTTCGGGCCAAGGCGGGCAAACGAACGGCTCGAGCGGAACTTTTGCCACGCGCGACTCGTACGTCGGTCTCGGCGGCGGATGGGGTGATGTGCGCCTTGGCCGCCAGTCGATCTGGTGGTCCAACGGCGCGCTCGCGCAGGTCGGCGCCAACTACTTCTACACCGGTGCCGACAGCCTGATAACCGGCCACATGGTCGCGC
Source organism: Burkholderiales bacterium (assembly GCA_036374055.1). GTDB lineage: Bacteria > Pseudomonadota > Gammaproteobacteria > Burkholderiales > SG8-39 > SCGC-AG-212-J23. Next base: position 6,715 of record DASUUN010000046.1, on the reverse strand, counting down.
CGCCGGTTACCCGGCAGTCGAGCGTGATCTCGTACAACACGCCGACCATGGGCGGCTTCAACGCCTCGATCAGCTTCTCGCCGCATGACCAAGAGGGCGCGGATGCCGGCGCCGAAGCCGACGGCTCGATCTTCGGTATCACCGGCCGCTACACGGGCGGCGCGCTGCGCGCGCAGATCGACTGGGCGAAGAACGAGGGCAACACGGTTGCCGGCGTGCAGTCGGAGAGAAAGGGCCTCAAGATGGGCCTTGGCTGGGCGTATGCGCCTGGCGCGCAGATCTCCGGCATCTTCGGCAACCTGGAGAACTCGGCCAACGCGCTCGGCGCGGACGCCGAAGTGAATTTCTGGCTGGTCAACTGGGAGCACATGATGGGTCAGTTCCTGCTGGTCGCCCAGTTGTACAAGGCCGGCGATGTCGAGACGTCTGCGGGCGACGTGGACGACAGCGACGTTACGGGCATTACACTGGGCGCGAAGTACTTCCTGTCGAAGCGCACCGGCGTGTATGTTGCCTACCACACCGCGCGGAACGGCGACTTCGCCTGGGCTGACCACACCGGCGGCGCGATCACGTCCGGTCCTCTCACCGTGGCCAACCGCGGCGCGGACCCGAGGATGCTCGGCGTCGGCGTAATGCACAACTTCTAAGAAGCAAGCGACAAGGCAGGACAATCACGGGCGCCGCAAGGCGCCCGTTTTTTTTGTGCAAGAATTGGCCGGTGAGCCTCTTCGACCGGGCTATTCGCGAGTTCGACCGCGCCTTGCGCAGCGTCGCGGGTGTGACAGAAGCCGCCCGCCCGACTCCCTCAGGCGAGGTGGAGGAGGCGTCGCTTTCGGACGACGCGCGCGCGCACGCGGCCGCCCTCATGAGGGTGAATCATGTCGGCGAGATCTGCGCACAGGCCCTCTACCAGGGCCAGGCGCTGACCGCCCGTGATCCGCGCGCCCGTCAGGAGCTCGAGCAGGCGGCGCGCGAGGAGGAGGACCATCTCGCCTGGAGTGCCGAGCGCATCCGGGAGCTAGACGGCCGGCCCAGCCTGCTGAACCCGCTCTGGTATGCCGGCTCGTTCGCCATCGGAGCAGCCGCCGGCGCCCTGGGCGACCGGTGGAATCTCGGGTTTCTCGCCGAGACCGAGCGCCAGGTGGAGGAGCACCTCTCGGGACACCTGCGCAAGCTGCCGACCGACGACATTCGCACGCGCACGCTGGTCGATGCCATGCGCGCCGACGAGGCGAAGCATCGGCAAACCGCCGTGCGCCTGGGGGCACAGGAGTTGCCGCCGCCGGTCAAGCTGGCGATGCGCGTGGCCGCCAGGATCATGACCACCGTCGCGTACCGGATCTAGCGTCCGCGGCTGGTCGATATCAGCACGACTACGCCTCGACGACTACGCCTCGACGATCTCGAAATCCTTCGTGATCTGAGCGGTCTTGCCGAGCATGGCCGTCGCCGAGCAGTACTTGTCGTGGGACAGGCGGATGGCATGCTCGACCAGGTTCCTCTTGAGCGCGCGGCCCCGAACGATGAAGTGCATGTGGATCCTGGTGAAGACCTTCGGGTCCGTCTCCGCGCGCTCAGAAACCAGCTTGACCTCGCAGCCGATGACCTCCTGGCCGCTTTTCCTGAGGATCACGACTACGTCGTAGGCGCTGCAGCCGCCCGTCCCTAGCAGCACCATCTCCATCGGCCGGGGGGCGAGGTTGCGGCCGCCGCCCTCCGGCGCCCCGTCCATGGCCACCACGTGGTTGCTGCCGGTTTCGGCCAGGAAGGTCATGCCGTCGCCGGTCCATCGCACTTTGCATTCCATGAGGGGTCCTTTTTGTGTAAAATCCGCAGCTTTTCTCAGTCCGGGGCAATGAAAACTTATACCGCCAAGGCAGGCGACGTCGAGCAGGGCTGGTACGTGGTCGACGCCCAGAACAAGGTGCTCGGCAAGCTCGCCACGCAGATTGCCACGCGGCTGCGCGGCAAGCATAAGCCCGAGTACACGCCGCATGTCGACACCGGCGACTACGTGGTGGTGGTCAATGCCGCGAAGCTGCGCGTCACGGGCAGGAAGAACGAGCACAAGGTGTATTACCGCCACACCGGCTACCCGGGCGGCTTGAAGGCTACCAACTTCGCGAAGCTGCAGGCCACCCGGCCCGAGCGCGTGCTGCAGCACGCGGTCAAGGGCATGCTGCCCAAGGGCCCCCTTGGCTACGCCATGCTCAGAAAACTGAAGGTCTACGCGGGCGCCACGCACCCGCATTCGGCGCAGCAGCCGAAAAATCTGGAGATCTAGGGAAGATGGTCGGCGACTACTACTACGGCACGGGACGGCGCAAGAGCGCCGTGGCAAGGGTGTTCATCAAGCCGGGCAAGGGCCAGTTCGTGGTGAACGGCAAGCCGGTGGACCAGTTCTTCGGCCGCGAGACCGGCCGCATGGTGGTGCGCCAGCCGCTCGAGCTCACCAAGAGCGCGGCGAGCTTCGACATCATGGTGAACGTCTACGGCGGTGGCGAGAGCGGCCAGGCGGGCGCCGTGCGCCACGGCATCGCGCGCGCCTTGATCGAGTATGATGCGGGCTTGAAGCCACAGTTGAGCGCGGCCGGGCTGGTAACGCGCGACGCGCGCGAAGTGGAGCGAAAGAAGGTCGGCCTGCACAAGGCGCGGCGGCGCAAGCAGTACTCGAAACGGTAAGCGAAAGCAATCCGAGCAAAAGCCGCCTGCGGGCGGCTTTTTCGTTTTTGGGACCGGACATGAAGCTGAAGGTCGGCATCGTCGGCGGCACGGGGTACACGGGCGTTGAGCTGCTGCGGCTGCTCGCCCAGCATCCGGATGCGGAGCTCAAGGTCATCACGTCGCGCAAGGAGGCGGGGATGCCCGTGGCGGCGATGTTTCCCAGCCTGCGCGGCCGCGTGGACCTCGCCTTCACCGAGCCCAAGGCCGAGGCCCTGCGCGGCTGCGACGTGGTCTTTTTGGCCACGCCCAACGGCGTGGCCATGGGCGAGGCGCGTGCGTTGCTCGAGGGCGGCGCGCGGGTCATCGACCTCTCGGCGGATTTTCGCCTCAAGGACGTCGCGGAGTGGGAGCGCTGGTACAAGGTCAAGCACGCTTCGCCCGAGCTGGTGGCCGAAGCGGTCTACGGCCTGCCGGAGGTCAACCGGGAGCGCATCGCCGGCGCCCGGCTGGTGGCGAACCCCGGCTGCTATCCGACCGCCACCCAGCTGGGCTTCCTGCCGCTGGTCGAGGCGGGCGTGGTGGACCTGGATCACCTCATCGCGGATGCCAAGTCCGGCGTGAGCGGCGCCGGCCGGAAGGCCGAGCTGCACCTGTCATTCTCGGAAGCCTCGGACAATTTCACGGCGTACAACGTACCTGGCCACCGCCACTGGCCCGAGATCCGGCAGGGGCTCGCGCAGGCGGCCCGGCGCGAAGTGGGGCTGGTATTCACCACTCACCTGCTTCCGGTGATTCGCGGCATCCATGCGACGCTGTATGCGCGCATCACGAAGGAGGTGGATTTCCAGGCGCTGTTCGAGAGGCGCTACGCGCGCGAGCCATTCGTGGACGTGATGCCATTTGCAAGCCATCCTGACACGCGCTCGGTGCGCGCCGCCAACGTCTGCCGCATCGCATTGCATCGGCCGCCGGAAAGCACCAGGGGCGCCAGCACCCTGGTCGTGCTGTCGGTCATCGACAACCTGGTCAAGGGCGCGGCCGGGCAGGCCGTACAGAACATGAACCTGATGTTCGGGCGGTCGGAGACGGCCGGACTGACCCACGTGCCGGTGGTGCCGTGATCCGCGACGTGACCGGGCGTTGGGCGAAGATGCGCCGGCGATTCGGGATCGCCGCGCCGCGGGTGGCGATCCACACCCAGATCCCGTGGTACTGGCGCTGGGTCGGCATCGCGATACTGCTCGGCATCGCGGGCGCCTCGGCGGCATGGATCTACGACGCCGGCCGCCGCTTCGCCGGCTTCGACCACAGCGAGGTGCAGCAGCAGCTGTTCCGGGTCCAGGGGCAGCTGGACGACGCGCGTGCCGAGCTGGCGCGGGTCCGGGCGATCGCCAATGCGACCGACAGCCGCGTGGCCATCGAGCGCACTGCCCAGCAGAAGCTCGCCCAGCAGATACGCACGCTGGAGCAGGAAAACGCGAAGGTGCGGGAGGAGCTCGCGACCCTGGAAAGCATGCTCTCGTCCGAGGCGCGCAGCGCGAACACCCTCTCCATTTACCGGTTCAGCGTGGAGCCGGATGTGTTGCCCGGCGAGTACCGGTACCACCTGCTCCTGGTCGGGCCGAGCTCGCGCCGGGAGCGGGATTTCAAAGGGCGCCTGGAGCTGGTCGTCAGCCTGCAGGAAGGGGGCCAGAATGTTATGATGAGCTTCCCGGAGCAGAAGGATGTCGGGGCAGCCGCTTTCCGGTTGGCTTTCAAGTACTTCCGCAGGGTCGAGGGCACGTTCCGGGTGAGCCCCAAGGCCAAGGTGGAAAGCGTGCAGGTGAGGGTTTTCGAGACTGGCTCGAGCGAGCCGCGCGCGACGCACGCCGTGGCTTTGTAGCGGGCCGGGAGAAAGGGAGCGGAGCATGTTCAACAAGACGAGCAAGCCGCAGAACCGGATCGACAGTCTCATCGGCGCCACGACGCGCATCGAGGGCAACGTCATCTTCACTGGAGGACTGCGGGTGGACGGCATGGTCCGCGGCAACATCGCCTCGGTGGCCGAGCAGCCAGGGACCCTGGTGGTTTCCGCCGAGGCGCGCATCGACGGCGAAGTGCAGGCCGCCCACATCGTGGTGAACGGCACGATAAACGGCCCGGTGCATGCCACCGAGACCCTCGAACTCCAGGCGGGGTCGAAGGTCAAAGGGGATGTCTTCTACAAAAGCATTGAGATTCATCAGGGTGCCGTGGTCGAAGGGCGCCTTGTGCACCACCCCGCCGAAATGAAAGGCGTCGAGCTGAAGCTCGCGTCGGGCACATAACCAGGAGCGAATGCGATGGATGCTGTAACCGAGATGCCCGTGCCGCTGTTGTTCAGCGACAGCGCCGCGAACAAGGTGAAAGAGCTGATCGAGGAGGAAGGTAATCCCGAGCTCAAGCTGCGGGTATTCGTCACCGGCGGCGGCTGCTCGGGCTTCCAGTACGGCTTCACCTTCGACGAGGTGCAGAACGAGGACGACGCCGTGATGGAAAAGGCCGGCGTCAAGCTGTTGATAGACCCGATGAGCTACCAGTACCTCACCGGTGCCGAGATCGACTACACCGAGGGGCTGGAAGGCGCCCAGTTCGTCATCAAGAACCCGAACGCCCAGAGCACCTGCGGCTGCGGGTCGTCCTTCTCGGTCTAAGACAGCTGGAATCCTAAAGAGGGGCCGCAGGGCCCCTTTTTTTATTCCAGCGACGCCAGGTTGGTGTTGGCGAGGAGGTCGAGCCGGACGATAAGGGGCTCGGCGTGGGCGCGGAACGCGGCGAGGTCTTTCGCGGGGACGGGCAGCGCGGCGGGCATGGCGATGGAGAAGGGATTGCGCGCCTTGCCGGAGATGCGGAACTCGTAGTGCAGGTGGGGGCCGGTGGCCCAGCCGGTCCGGCCCACGAAGCCGATGGTGTCGTTCTGCTCGACGCGGGCGCCGCGCCTTACGGCGATGCGGTTCAGGTGCGCGTAGACCGTGCTGTAGGCGCCGTGGTGGCGGAGGATCACGACCTTGCCGTAACCGCCCCGCAGGCCGGCGAACTCCACGACCGCATCGCCGACCGCGCGAACGCGGGTGCCGAGGGGGGCCGCGTAGTCGATGCCTTCATGGGCGCGCCACACGCGCGCGATCGGGTGCCTTCTCATGCCGAAGCCCGAGCTCACCCTGGAGAACTCCAGCGGGGAGCGCAGGAAGGCTTTGCGCAGGTTCTGGCCGTTCGGCGCGTAATAGCTGTTGCCGTAGTGCACCGCGCGCAGCGTCCGGTCCTGGGTGATGAACTCCGCGGCCAGCACCTTCCCGGCGCGCACCGGCCGGCCGGCCAGGTGGTGCAACTCGTAGACCACCTTGAACTGGTCGCGCTTGCGCAGGTCGCGGTGGAAATCGATGTCGCCGCCGAACACGTCGGCGAGCTGCATGGCGACGCTGTCGGGAATGCCGGCGGCGTCGGTGGCGGCGAACAGGGAGCTCTGGATGACGCCCGACTTCATGGCGACCTGGGTATAGAGCGCGGCGCGCTCCTCCGACACGCCGTAGCCCTCTCCTTCTTCCCGGGGCGCGATCTGGACCAGCGTGTCGCGGCCGCTCAGGAAGCTGATGGACAGCGGCTTGCCTTCGCTCGTCACGTCGGCGGTCACGTGGTAGCCCGGGCGCAGGGTCTGCAGCGCGCGCAGGCGCGCGAGCAGCTTCACCTCCGCCTCACCGATGCCCAGACGGGACAGGAAAGCGGGGATCGTATCGCCGCGCTGGAACCGTTCCTCGCGGATGTAGGACGCCGGCGCGGGCAGCAGCGCCTCGACCGGGATCGGCAGCGTCTCGACGGTGGAGGTGCGATTGAGCAGCACCTCGAGGTCGGAGGAGGGAGCGATGGTGGCGAACGCCGCGACCACGCCGGTGGCGGCCAGGAAGGCGATGACTGCGATGCGGGCGGCGAGCCGGCCCATGGTTCAGCTAGAATCCCTTGTTATTCAGAAGCCTGGGCAGTCTAGCAAACAACCCGGGCCCGCGAAATCAAAAAATGTCACCGTTCGCCCAGC
>DASUUN010000045.1:0-22775 GCA_036374055.1 Burkholderiales bacterium | reverse complement strand
GCGCCGCGCCTGGCGAAGAGCGTGAAGCACACCGTCGAGGTGGTGATCGACCGGCTGCGCGCGCGCGCCGACACCAAGCAGCGCCTGGCCGAGTCGTTCGAGACCGCGCTGAGGCATGCCGACGGCCGCGCCCTGGTGCTTGAGCTGGACTCTCAAAAGGAGCATCTGTTCTCGGCGCGCTTCTCGTGCCCCTACTGCGATTACGCGCTGCCGGAGCTCGAGCCGCGCCTTTTCTCGTTCAACAACCCGATGGGCGCCTGCCCGCGCTGCGACGGCCTGGGCAGCGTCGAGTTCTTCGACGCGAGGCGCATCGTGGCGCATCCGAACCTGTCGCTTGCGAGCGGCGCGATCCGCGGCTGGGACCGGCGCAACCATTTCTACTACTCGATGCTGCAGTCCCTCGCCCGGCATTACCGCTTCGACCTGGAGCAGCCGTGGGAAATGCTCGACGACCGGATCCAGCAAATCATCCTGCAAGGCTCGGGCAGGGAGCGGATCGCGTTCCATTACCCGGGCGAGCGCGGCCGCACCAGCGTGAAGGAGCATCCCTTCGAAGGCGTCATCCCCAACCACGAGCGGCGCTACCGCGAGACCGACTCGGTGGTGGTGCGCGAGGAGCTCGCCAAGCTGCGCAACACCCAGGCCTGCCCTGACTGCGCGGGCAGCCGCCTGCGGCGCGAGGCGCGGCACGTGAAGCTGACCGAGCACACGATCTACGAGGTGTCGCGCTGGCCTCTGCGCAGGACCCTGGATTTTTTTTCGACCCTGGCGCTGCAGGGTGCCAAGGCGCAGATCGCGGAGCGGATCGTGCGCGAGATTTCCAGCCGCCTCGCCTTCCTGGTGAACGTAGGTCTCGACTACCTCGCGCTGGAGCGCTCCGCCGAGACCCTGTCCGGCGGCGAAGCGCAGCGCATCCGCCTCGCGAGCCAGATCGGCTCCGGCTTGACGGGCGTGATGTACGTGCTGGACGAACCCTCCATCGGGCTGCACCAGCGCGACAACGAGCGACTGATCGCCACGCTGAAGCACCTGCGCGACCTCGGCAACTCGGTGATCGTGGTGGAGCATGACGAGGAGGCGATCCGGTCGGCCGACTACGTGGTCGACATGGGCCCGGGCGCCGGCGAAGCCGGCGGGCGGATCGTGGCAGAAGGTGCGCCCGCCGCGATCCTCGCCAACCCCGCATCGCTGACCGGCCGCTATCTTTCACGGCAACTGAGCATCGCGGTCCCGGCACGGCGGAACCGCCCGAAGGAAAGGCTCCTGGTCCGCGGCGCGCGCGGCAACAACCTGAAGGGCGTGGATTTTTCGCTGCCGCTGGGCCTGCTCGTGTGCATCACCGGGGTTTCGGGGTCCGGCAAATCCACGCTGATCAACGACACCCTGTACGGGGCGGTCGCGCGCCATCTCTACGGCAGCGCCGCCGAGCCTGCGGCCCACGAGTCGATCTCAGGCCTGGAGCAGCTCGACAAGGTGGTGAGCGTCGACCAGAGCCCCATCGGCCGCACCCCGCGCTCCAACCCGGCCACGTATACGGGGCTGTTCACGCCCATCCGCGAGCTGTTTGCCGGCGTGCCCGCCGCGCGCGAGCGCGGATACGACGCCGGGCGCTTCTCCTTCAACGTCAAGGGCGGGCGCTGCGAGGCGTGCCAGGGCGACGGCGTCACCAAGGTCGAGATGCATTTCCTTCCCGACATCTACGTCCCGTGCGATGTGTGCCACGGCAAGCGCTACAACCGCGAGACGCTGGAGATCCGCTACAAGGGCCGCAGCGTCCACGAGGTGCTGGAGATGACCGCGGGCGAAGCGGCCGAGTTCTTCTCCGCCGTGCCCGCCATCGCGCGCAAGCTGCAGACCCTGATCGACGTCGGCCTGGGCTACGTGCGCCTGGGGCAGTCGGCCACCACGCTGTCGGGCGGCGAGGCGCAGCGCGTGAAGCTGTCGCTGGAGCTTTCCAAGCGCGACACCGGCCGCACGCTGTACATCCTGGACGAGCCGACCACCGGCCTGCACTTCCATGACATCCAGCTGCTGCTCGACGTGCTGCACCGGCTGCGCGATGCCGGCAATACGGTGGTCGTGATCGAGCACAACCTGGATGTCATCAAGACCGCCGACTGGATCGTCGACCTCGGCCCCGAAGGCGGCGACGGCGGCGGCCGCATCGTCGCCGAGGGCACCCCGGAGCAAGTCGCGGCCAACCAGGAAAGCCATACCGGGCACTACCTGCGCGCCGCGCTCGAACCCGGGAAAAGGGGTCAGAACAATTTATCGCCGCGCAGCCGCGAGAAAGCGACGGCGAATGACCGGTAAATCGCTCTGACCCTTTTTTAGGCTGGGCAGGTGACTTTCACGACGACGCCGGAGCCGTCCTCGCGGTTGGCGGCGCGCGCCTGGCCGCCGTGGAACTCGGCGATCAGCCGCACGATGTAGAGACCGAGGCCCAGGTGCGGCTCGCCGCCGCTGCCGGAGCGCCCCGAGACCATCGACTCGAAAAGGCGCCCGGCCATGTCCGGCGGCAGCGGCGGGCCGCTGTTGCTCACGGTCAGCGCGCCTTGCGCATCGAGCCGCACGCGGATCGGCTCATCGCCGTCGGAGAAGTCGGCCGCGTTGGCGGCGAGCTTGTCCAGCATCTGGGCGTACAGATCCGGCGCGCCTTTCAGCGTGACGGGCTGATCGGGGAGCGAGAGATTGAATTTCCGGTTTGAATAGATGGATTCATACCCCGTGACGCAGCCGCGTACGACCTCCCGGGCGTCGAACGGCTCACGCTCGGCCTGGCGCACGAGCTGCTCCAGGCGCGTCGCTTCGGACATGCGCGTGAGCACCGTCTGCAGCCGCGCCAGCCCCTCGGCGGCGCGCTCGGTGTACACGCGCGCCTCCTCGGGCAGCGGCGCCATGCGCAGGTTCTCCAGCGAAGAGCCGACCACCGTGACCGGCGTGCGCAGCTCGTGCGCGAGGCGCCCGCCCAGCTTCTCCAGATAGGCGTTGTACTGCGCCAGGCGCTCAAGGGCGGTGGAAAAGCTGCGCGACAGGTCGCCGATCTCGTCGTTCGCCCGGGAGCCCGTGATCAGCTTCTTCACCCGGCCCTGGGAGTCGATCGCCTCCTCGGCCTCGTCGCGCAGGCGCCGCAGGCGCAGCGAAAGCCGCGAAGCGAACAGCAGCAGCGCTAGCGCGCCCAGCGCGAACGCCACCAGGGTGACGGCGACGATCTTTTCCAGCGCGCGGTTGGAGATGGAGCGGATGGCGTTGGTGGTTTCCTCCACCACGATCGCCGCGACCACGTCCTCGCCGTCCCAGATGGGATGCGCCGCCGACAGGATCACGGCGCGCGCGTCCGGGGACTGGCGCCAGCGCCGCGCCTGCACGCCAAGCAGGGCATTCCTCACCTCGGCGCCGCCGCTGATCTGCGACTCGCTCAGCGCGTCGTCGAAGTCCTCGGTCGGCCGCTCCAGGAGAAACGAAGTCACGGGGCGCAGCGCGCGCGCAAGGCGGTCGAGCGCGTCGGCCGCTTGTGTTTCGGTGGAATTCCTCTTTCGCAGATCCCCGGCAATGGCGAGCAGGCGCTGCTCCCGGTCGACGATCCAGATGCGCGACTCGGCGCGCCCGAGGCTGCGCAGGATGCGCTGCATCTCGCCCGAGGCGGCCACGCCGGGACGCAGCTCGAGCAGCTCGGGGCGGTCGTGCAGCGCGGTCGCCACGGCGCGCGCCGTGGCGGCGAGCGCCTGCTCCTGGCCTTCGCGCAGCACCGCTTCCATCTCCTTCACGTAGCGGTAGCCGAGCCAGGGAATGGGCGCGAGCACCAGCGCGACCGCCACCAGCTTCGCGCGCAGGCCGAAACGCAGCTTCACTCAGGAATTCCAGCGATAGCCCAGGCCGTACACCGTGTCGATCGCGGCGAACGCCGGGTCCACCTGCTGGAACTTGCGCCGGATGCGCTTCACGTGCGAGGTGATGGTCGAGTCGTCGACCACGATGTGCGCCTCCTTCATGAGCTGGTCGCGGTCCTTCACGTGGCCGGGAAAGCGCGCCACGGCGTGCACCAGCCAGAACTCGGTGAGCGTCAGCTCCACCGGCTGGCCGCGCCAGGTGATGAGGAAGCGCTTCATGTCCATGCGCAGCGCGCCGCGCTCGAGGATCTCCTCCTGCGCCGGCGCCTCGTGCACCAGGTCGGCGCGCCTGAACAGCGCGCTGATGCGCGCGAGCAGATGCGGCAGGCCGGCGTCCTTGGTCAGGTAATCGTCGGCGCCCATGCGCAGGCCGGAAATGACGTCGAAGTCGGAGTCGCGCGCGGTGAGGAAGATGATCGGCAGCGCCGCCGACAGCGCGCGCAGCTCGCGGCACAGCGTGAAGCCGCCGTCGGGCTCGCCGGCGAGGCCGATGTCGAGCAGGGCAAGGTCGGGCAGCCGGGTGCGGAAGGCCGTGAGCGCCGACTTGCGGTCGCCGAACGCGCTCACCTGGTAGCCGTGCCTCTTCAGCATGTCGGCGTAGTTGGCGCGGATCGCCGGGTCGTCCTCGACTATCGCCACCGTTCTTGCCATGCGGCCAATATACCGGAGCCGCTGCTGCCACGAGTTCGCCACAATTGCGCAGGCGCGGGCCATTTTTCCGCGCCCGCAGGCGCATCTTCTGCAGGTGAAATGCAAGGCGTACCGACAACAAAGGGAACGCCATGCAGATCACCCGCAAGATCGTCGCCGACTTCTCCTTCGCCGCCGCGGCCGCCGCGCTGATCGGCATCGCGGTCGGCGGCGCAGCGCTGTCGTTCGTCTGGCTTCTTGCAATCCTCGGTCGGTAGGGCGCCGAGGGCTGGTGGCTGGCGGCTAAGCGTGACCTCCTCCCCGCCCCACGACGCCGCGCCGCACGCCCTGCGGCGCGGGTCCGCCAGTCCCTAGCCCTCGGCGCCTTGCAGATGCTGCGCCTGTCGATCGTGTTTTTCGTCTGGATGGCCTCGACCGCGACCCCGGTCTTGACTGATACGAACGATCGTACTATTCTACCGGCCCATGAATGCGCAGGCGCAGACCGCTTCCAGGACCAAAGGCGAGCGCACCCGGGCGACGATCCTCGATGAAGCCCTGAGGATCGTCAGCAAGGCCGGGCTGGACGGCCTCACCATCGGCACGCTGGCCGAGGCCACCGGCATGTCCAAATCGGGGCTGTTCGCGCACTTCGGCTCGCGCGAGGAGCTGCTGCTCGCGGTGCTGGCGCATGGTCAGGCCGAATTCACGGAAGTCGTGTTCCAGCCGGCCATGGCCAAGCCGCGCGGCTTGCCGCGCCTGCGCGCCATGTTCGTCAACTGGCTGGACTGGACCGAGTCGGCCGAGCTGCCAGGCGGCTGCCCGATGATCGGCGGTGCGAGCGAGTTCGACGACCGGCCCGGCCCGGTGCGCGAGATGCTGGCCGGCGGCCAGCGCGCCTGGATCGAGACCCTCAAGCGCGCGGTGCGCCAGGCGGTCGAGGAAAACCAGCTTGCCCAGGACACCGACCCCGAGCAGATCGCCTTCGAGATCTTTGGCATCGCCCTCGTGGTGCACCACCATCGCCGTTTGCTCGGCTACAAGAAAGCCCGCGAGCGTGCCCTGCTCGCGCTCGATTCCCTTCTCAAGCGTTACGCCGTCTCCTAACCGAAGGAAGTCCCATGCCCGCCACCTTGCATTTCCCCAGAATTAGCACGAACGTTCGCTTTGCCGCCTCGGCGCTGTTGTTCCCGGAGTTCGCCGCCAGCCTGGCGGAGCGCCTGTTCCTCACCCCGCCGCGCCCGCGCGACGCGGCGGCGACCGCGCTCGATCTGATCGACGCGCGCTCCAGCGTGCTCGAGCACAAGGGCCGCCACATCGCCATGTGGCGGTGGGGATCGCTCGACGCGCCCGCAGTGCTGCTCGCCCACGGCTGGGGCGGGAACGCGGCGCAGATGCGCGCCTTCGTCTTCCCGCTGCTCAGCGCCGGCTTCCGCGTCGTCGCGTACGACCAGCCGGCGCACGGCGTGTCGGAAGGCCGGCTCACCGGCCTGCCGGACTTCGCCGACGTCCTGGCCGAAGTCGCCTGGCACCACGGCGACGTTCGGGCGGTCATCGGGCACTCGCTTGCCGGCACCGCCGCGGCGCTCGCGCATGCGCTGAAGAAGGCCGAGCTGCGCAGGATCGTCCTGGTGAGCCCGCCCTCCGACCTGGTCGGCTATTCGCGCCGCTTCGCGCGCTGGCACTGGATCCCCGAGCCGGTGCGCGATTCCATGCAGGCGGCCATCGAGGAGCGCTACGGATTGCGCTGGTCGGAGCTCGAGCTGGCGCGCCTCGCGCCGCGCCTGGGCGCGCAGGCGCTGGTCATCCACGACCGCAGCGACCGCGTCGTGCCGTGGAAGCAGGGCGAGCAGCTCGCGCGGCACTGGCACGGCGCCAGGCTGATCAGCACCGAGGGACTCGGTCACCGCCGCATCCTGGAAGACGAAGGCGTCACGCAGGCAGCGGCCGACTTCATCAAATGAGAAGGCACATCACTGCGTCCTGGAGCGACCCCGCCGCCCTCGCCGAAGCCGGCCGCACGATGTCCGGCCTGGAGTTCCTCCAGGCCATCCGCGAGGGCCGCCTGCCGGCGCCGCCGATCGCGGAGCTGCTGGGCTTCAAGCTGGTCGAGGTCGATACCGGGCACGCGGTCTTCGAGGTTCTGCCCGGCGAGCAGCACTACAACCCGATCGGCGTAGTGCACGGCGGCCTCGCCATGACGCTGCTCGACTCGGCGATGGGCTGCGCGGTGCACTCGCACATGCCGGCGGGCGGCGGCTACACCACGCTCGAGGCCAAGACCAACCTGGTTCGCCCTGTCACCTCGAAGACCGGGCTGCTGCGCGCCATCGGCAAGGTGCTGCACCTCGGCAGCCGCGTCGCCACGGCCGAGGGCCGGCTGGTCGACGGCGACGGCAAGGTCTTCGCACACGCCACCACAACCTGCATCATCCTAGGCCGGCGCTAGCTGCCTCCCCTGCCAGGCGAGACGCCGCTCGTGGTGCGCCGCGAGGCCTTCGCGGTGTCCGACCGACACGAGGGTCGCGTCGCGCAGCCTGTCCTTCAGCAGCCGGTACAGGGCGTCCTGCGCGTCTTCCGGCAACGCGGCCGTCGCTTCATCGAGGAACAGCCAGTCCGGCTTGTTGAGCAGCGCGCGCGCAAACGCGAGTCTCTGCTGCTCGCCGCCGGACAGCACCTGCGTCCAGTTCTCCGCGCGCTCGAGATCGGCTGCAAGTCCGTTCAGGCCGACCGCTTCCAGCGCATGTTTGATTTCCTCGTCGGAATGCCTCGAAGCTTCGTCCGGATAACTTACCACCTGCCTGAGCGAGCCGAGGGGCAGATAAGGTTTCTGCGGCAGGAAGAGCAGGCGCGCGCCCGCCGGCAGCCGGATGCGTCCCTTCCAGTAGGGCCAGATCCCCGCGAGCGAGCGCAGCAACGTCGACGTGCCCGACCCGGAGGGCCCGGTCACCAGCACGTGCTCGCCGCGCTTCAGCTCCAGCGAGGTCGCTGCGAGGAGCGCCTTGCCCTGCGGCAGGCTGAGCTCCAGCGCCTCGAGCCCGATCGTTTCTCCGGGGCCGGCGATGCGGTCGCCGTCGAGACGGTCGGCTTCCTCGCGCACCCGCTCGAGCGATTGCGTGAATCCGATGAGGCGGTCGACGGTGGCTTTCCACTGGGCGAATCCGGTGTACGCGTTGATGAACCAGGAAAGCGAGCCCTGCACCTGGCCGAACGCGGAGGCAGTCTGGAATATGACGCCCAGCGTGATCGCGCCGGCGAAGAAGCGCGGCGACACGACGATGAACGGAAAGATGATCGCGAGCTGGGCGTAGAAGGAGGTGAACCAGGTGAGCTGTTTCTGCTTGAACATCAGCGCCCACCAGTTCCGGATCACGGGAACGAACCGCCCGCGCAGGCTGCGTTCTTCGGCGGCTTCGCCGCGGTACAGCGCCACCCCTTCCGTGTTCTCCCTGAGACGCACCAGCGAGAACCGGAAATCGGCTTCGAAGCGCTGCTGGTTGAAATCGAGCCGGATGAGCGGCTTGCCGATGAGATGGGTGAGGACGGTGCCCACCACGGCATAGACGACCGCCACCCATAGAAGCGCACCCGGGATGGCCATGCCGGGGATCTGCACCTCCCGCGAGAGTCGCCACAGGACGACGGCGAACACGACCAGGGTGGCGACCGCGGAGAGAAAGCCGATAAACAGCGACAGCGTCAGATCGACGAACAGCTTCAGGTCCTCGGCGATGCGCTGGTCGGGGTTGTCGGTGCCGCGGTCGAGCAGCTGCATGCGGTAGTGCGCCTGGTCCTTCAGCCAGTGTGACACGAAGCGCTCGGTCAGCCAGGTGCGCCATTCGATGAGCAGCATCTGCTGGAAGTACAGCCGGTACACCGCGGTGATGATGAAGATCAGCGCGAGCAGCGCAAACATGCCGAGCTGCAGGAAGAAGTCCAGCTGGTCGCGCGTCTCGAAGGTGTTGTAGAAGTCCCGGTTCCAGGCATTGAACTGCAGCTCCAGCCAGACCAGCGTCATGGCGAGCCCCACTACGGTGGCGAGCAAGGTCAGGCCGACGCCGCGCTTTTCCGACACCCAATAGGGTCGCGTGATGGCCCAGAAAGCCTTTAGGAATCCAGTAGTTCGCATGGCGCACCTGAGATGGGATGCAAATCAGTTTACAGAACCGCCGCGGCGGGTTAACAATCGAGGGGCATGTCCTCAGGCCGCGTATTTCGCTTCGCGCCCACTCCTGAGCGTTCCCCCCGGCACCTGTTCGTGTTCCTGCACGGCTGCGGCGCCACCGCGCAGTCGATGATCCCGATCGCGTTCAAGTTCCAGGCGCGCTTCCCGAGCGCGGCGCTGGTGGTGCCGAGCGGCTTCAATCCCGACGCCCGCGGCGGGGCGGCGCAGGACTGGTATCCGACGCGCGGGCTCAACTGCGACAACCATCGCGAGCGCGTGGCCTCGGTGCTGCCCGACGTCGAGGACCTGGTGCGCCGCGAGCAGACCAACTTCGGCGTCGGCGCCAGCCGCACGGTGCTGATCGGCTTCTCGCAGGGCGGCACGGTGGCGCTGGAAGCGGTGAAGATGGCCGGGCTGGCCGGAGCGGTGGTCGCCTTCTCCTCACGCTACGCGCGCCTGCCGGCGCGCGGTATGCGCATCGCATCGCGCATCCACCTGGTGCACGGCGCCTACGATTCGGTGGTGTCGCGCGTCTACGCGGAGCGCGCCGCGCGGGTGCTGACCGGCCTGCACGTGCCGGTCACGCTGGACATCGTCGACGACCTGGGCCACGCGCTGTCGTCGCGCGCCATCGGCCTGGGTTCGCTGCGGCTGCTGCAGGGCATCTACGAAGGCCGGCGCGCGACGCTGCATTGAAAGCGATCGCTGCCGCTATCGCCGCGCCGCGCTGAGCCGGTCGAGCATCGCCTTCACCGCGCGAATTTGCGCCCCTTCCTTCGTGGCGTACTGCGAGCCCGTGTAGCCCCACCAGTCCCAGCAGCCGCGCGGATTGTAGATACCCCAGTACCGCTTGGCGGCTTGCGGGTACAGCACGATCAGCCGATTGGCTTCTGCCCAGCCGTTGTAGCCGGCCTCTCGCACAAAGCGCTCCTCGATGTCGTCCGTCGTCTGACGGCAGCCATGAAAAGCCACGTGCACCCGGCAGCGCTGCGTTTCGCAGGCCTGCGGAACGTAGACATAGCCTTCCTCGTGCATGCTGATGTCGCGCGTGCCGAACGGCCTTTGATCGAATTGCCGCAAGTTTCCGGCGACGGCCTGGCCCGGGCCGAGACTGCCCAGGAGATGCGCGAGCAGCTCGCCCGCGGCGTCGTAGTCGCAGTCGTTGATATAAGGCGCGGCGCTCGCCGGGCAGGCGTTGCCGGCGTCCTTCGTCACCATCGCGTGGCCCGCCGGCTTGTCGCCGACGAAGGCAGTGGCGGTCTTGTAGTGGCCGTAGAAGGCGCGCAGCCCGTCGACCACGCCACGCGTCACCGTGCCGTCCTCGGTACCCGAGAAAAGCCAGGCTCGCGCCGACGAGAGATTGGCGGTGGCGTCGATACGGCCCGCCTTCGCCAACCGCTCGGTTTCGGAAATCAATGACTGGGTGGACGGCAAAGGCGTGAACCAGCCCGGCGTCATGCAGTTGTAGTACGCCCTCCAGAAGCTTTCCCGCGCGCAGTAGTACGGGCCTCCGGCGATCGCCCCGGCCCCTTTGACCACCGCCGAGTGCGCGACGTGGAACTGCACCGCCATGTACGCGCCGGCGGAGACGCCGGAAACGGTGTACTGCTTCTCGGCATCCAGCGCCGGCAGCGGGTCGGCTGCCAGCACTTCGGCACAGAGAAAGAAGACTGCGAATGCACGCCGCTGCATGGCCGTATCTTCCCCCCTCACCGCCCCCTTGTCAGGGGGCCATCAGGTGGCGAGCTCTGGAAGGTTCCTGAACAGCTCGAGCGCTTCGGGGTTGGCGAGCGCGTCGGTATTGGCCACCGGCATGCCGTGCACCACGGAGCGCACCGCCAGCTCCACCACCTTGCCGTTCTTGGTGCGCGGAATGTCGGCGACCTGCACGATGCGCGCCGGCACGTGGCGCGGCGAGGCATGGCGTCGGATGTCGTGGCGGATGCGCTCCTCGAGGTGGTCCTCGAGCACGTGCGGCTCGCGCAGCTTCACGAACAGCACCACCCGCGTGTCGGTCGGCTGGTCCGGCGGCCACAGCTGGCCGATGGCGACGGCCTCCTCCACTTCGTCGATGCGCTCCACCACCCGGTAGATCTCCGCGGTGCCGATGCGCACGCCGCCCGGGTTGAGCGTGGCGTCCGAGCGGCCGTACACCAGCATGGTGCCGCGCTCGGTGAGCTCGGACCAGTCGCCGTGGCACCAGACGTTCGGATACTTGGCGAAGTAGGCCGCGTGGTAGCGCTCGCCGCCGCGGTCGTTCCAGAAGCCGAGCGGCATGGACGGAAAGGGCTTGGTGCAGACCAACTCGCCCTTCTCGCCCACTACGGGGTCTCCGGCATCATTGAAAACCTGAACCGCCATCCCGAGCGACCGGCACTGGAGCTCGCCGCGGTACACCGGCAGCACCATGTTGGCTTCGGCGAAGGCGCCCATGATGTCGGTGCCGCCGGAGATCGAGGACAGGCACACGTCCTGCTTCACCGCGTCGTACACGTAGTCGAAGCTCTCCGGCGCGAGCGGCGAGCCGGTCGACAGGATCATGCGCAGCGGCGCGAGGTCGTGCGTGTCGCGCGGCCGCAGCCCGCGCTTGGAGATGGCGTCGATGAACTTGGCCGACGTGCCGAAGTGGGTGATGCGCTCCTTTTCGGCGTAGTCGAAGAGGATGCGGCCGTTCTTCGCGAAAGGCGAGCCGTCGTACAGCATGACGCTCGCCTCGGCGGCGAGCGCCGAGAAGAGCAGGTTCCAAACCACCCAGTTGAGGGTGCAGAAGTAGAAGAAGCGCTCGCCCGGGCGCAGGTCGAAGTGCAGCTTGAACATCTTCAGCGCCTGCAGCAGCGAGCCGCCCGCGCCGTGCACGATGCACTTGGGCTTGCCGGTGGTGCCGGAAGTGAACAGGATGTAGAGGGGGTGCTCGAACGGCAGCTGCGCGAAGGCGATGTCGCCCGGGGTATAGCGCCGCAGCCACTCCTCGAGCACCACCGCCTTCGGCACGTCCGAGACGTCCGCGCGCGGGTCGAGGTGCGGCACCACGACGACCTTGCGCAGCGTCGGCAGCTTCTCCACCAGCTGCGCCACGCGCCCGAGCGAGTCGTGCTCCTCGCCGTTGTAGCGGTAGCCGTCGGCGCAGAACAGCGCCTTGGGCTCGATCTGGCCGAACCGGTCGAGCACCCCTTCGACGCCGAAATCCGGCGAGCAGGAGGACCAGACGATGCCCTGCGACAGCGCCGCCAGGGCGAGCATGCCGGCCTCCGGAATGTTGGGCATGAACGCGGCGACCCGGTCCCCGGCGCGCAGGCCGAGCGCGAGCAGCGCCTGCGCGGCGCGCGAAACGTCGCTGTAGAGGTCCGCGTACGACACCCGCCGGCGGAAGCCCGACTCGTCCCAGAACACGAACGCGTCGCCGCGGTCGCCGCGGCGCATCAGGTTCTCGGCGAAATTGAGGCGCGCCTCCGGGAACCAGTGCGCCCCCGGCATCTTGTCGCCGTCGACCAGCACCGTGGCCCCCTTGCGCGAGGCGACTACCCCGCCGAAGTCCCAGAGATCCGACCAGAACTCCTCGGGCCGGTCCACCGACCACTGGTAGAACTCCGGATAGCTGTTGATCTCCAGGCGCCGCTTGCGGATCACCTGGCGCGCGAACTGGGTGAGCTGTGCCTGCTCGACCAGCTGCTCGGAAGGCTGCCACAGGGGCTTCATGCCGGGTCTCGCGGCTTCTGCACGGTGCTGTATTGCGGGCGGGTGAGCATCTCGGGCCGCAGTATCCGGTCGAGCTGCTCGCGGGTCATCAGTTTTTTCGAAAGCACCAGGTCGTAGACCCGCGCGCCCGTGGCCAGGGCTTCGCGCGCGATCTCCGTGCAGGCGGCGTAGCCAAGGTAGGGCGTCAGGGCCGTGACCAGCGCGGTGGACTCGTCGAGCAGGCGGCGCGCGCGCGGCGCGTTGGCCGTGATGCCCCTGACGCAGCGCTCGTTCAGCGTGCGGCAGCCGGCGCCGAGGTGCGCGAGGCTCTTGAACAGGCTGTGCGCGATGATGGGCTCGAAGGCGTTGAGCTGGAGCTGCCCGGCCTCGGCCGCCATGGTCACGGCAACGTCGTTGCCGATCACTTCGAAGGCGATCTGGTTGACGACCTCGGGGATCACCGGGTTCACCTTGCCGGGCATGATGGACGAGCCCGCCTGCACCGCCGGCAGCGTGATTTCGCCGATGCCGGCACGCGGGCCCGAGGAGAGCAGGCGCAGGTCGTGGCAGGTCTTGGACAGCTTCACCGCGATGCGCTTGAGCACCCCCGAGAGCTGCACGAAGGCGCCCGCGTCCTGGGTGGCTTCGACGAGGTTCGGGGACAGCAGGAAATCGACTCCCGAGACTTCGGAAAGGCGCCGAGTGACCAGGCTGGCGTAGTCCGGGTGGGCGTTGATCCCGGTGCCGATGGCGGTCGCGCCGAGGTTGATCTCGCGGATCAGCGCGGCGGCCTCGGACAGCCGCTGCTCGTCCTCGCCGAGCATCACCGCGTAGGTGGAGAACTCCTGGCCCAGCGTCATCGGCACCGCGTCCTGCAGCTGGGTGCGGCCGACCTTGAGCACGCTTTCGAATTCCACGGCTTTCTGCGCAAAGGCCTGCCTGAGCGAGGCCATGTCGGCCAGCAGCCGGCGGATGCCGAAGTTGAGCGCCAGCTTGACCGCTGTCGGATAGACGTCGTTGGTGCTCTGCGACAGGTTTACGTGGTCGAGCGGATGGAGCTCCTGGTACTCGCCCCTGGCGCAGCCGAGCAGCTCGAGCGCCCGGTTGCAGATCACCTCGTTGGCGTTCATGTTGGTCGAGGTGCCCGCGCCGCCCTGGATCACGTCCACCACGAACTCCTCCAGCAGCCTGCCCTGCCGCACCTCCTCGCAAGCCAGGCGGATGGCGGTCGCCCGGCGCTCGTCCAGCAGCCCGAGCTCGCAGTTGGCGATCGCGGCGGCCTGCTTGATGCAGGCGAGCGCGCTCACCAGGTCCGGGTAGATCGCTATCGGCGTGCCGGTGATGGGGAAGTTCTCGAGCGCGCGCAGGGTGTGAACGCCGTAGTAGGCGCCGGCCGGCACGGCGCGGTCGCCCAGCAGGTCGTGCTCGATGCGCACTGGCTGCGTCATGCGCCGATTCTGGCACTATCATCCCGCCTGCGGATGGACGACCTCGATTTCAGCAAGCCGGCGAAGAGCGGCCCCCCGGCGCCCGCGCCTGCCTACCAGCCGGCGGTGGCGCGCGCCTTCTTCGAGTCGGCCGGCAAGGCCGAGACGGTCGCCGCCGGCACCCGGTTTTTCGCCGAGAATGAGAAGGCGAGCCGCATCCTGCTCAAGCGCGACAAGATGTACCTGCTGCTGCAGGGCGAGGTCGCGCTGCTCGCCCGCGGCAAGCCGATCGGCAGCGTCAAGCCCGGCGAGATCTTCGGCGAGATGGCGGCCATCAGCGAGTCGCCGCGCAGCGCCACCGCCCAGGCGAAGACCGCCTGCGAGGTGATCTCGCTGGACGACAGGCAGTTCCAGAGCGCGCTGCGGCAGAAGCCCGAGTTCGCGCTCATGCTGCTCGGCATCATGAGCGCCCGCCTGCGCGCCATGCTGACGCAGCTTTCCGGCATCCCGGCCGCGCCTGCCGCGCTCAAGGAAACGCGGGTTTTCGACAAGTCCCTGCTTGCGGCGCTCGACAAGGGGCTCGGCGATACGGCGCGCGTGCGCTACGAGCGCGGCAAGGTCATCATGGTGCAGGGCCAGACCGGCGCCTTCATGTACGTGGTGCTACAGGGCCGGGTGGCGATCTCGCTGCGCGGCGCGGTCGTGGAGCGGGTCGGGCCGGGCGGCGTGTTCGGCGAGATGGCGCTGGTCGACCAGTCGGTGCGCGCGGCCAACGCCGCGGCCGAGACCGACTGCGTGCTGCTCGCGGTCAACCGCACGGTCTTCCTGAACCTGGTGAAGAGCAACCCGACTTTCGGCGTGTCGCTGCTCGGCGCGATGGCCGAGCGCCTGCGCAGTCTTGCCGCCGGCGCAAGCTGACGTAGAATTTTCCCACCATCCCAGAGGAGCAACCCGCCATGAAGCGCGCGATTATCCTGTTCGCCGGCATCACCGCCGCGGCGCTCGCCACGACTGCGGCCGCCCAGGAAGGCACCCTGAAGAAGGTCAAGGACACCGGCAGCATCACCATCGGGCATCGCGACGCCTCGGTGCCCTTCTCCTACTACGACGACAAGCAGCGGCCGGTCGGCTACGCCATGGACCTGTGCCACCGCGTCGTCGATGCGGTGAAGCGCGAGCTCAAGCTGCAGAAGCTCGATGTCAAGTACCAGCTGGTGACCTCGGCCAACCGCATCCCGCTGATGGCCAACGGCACCGTCGACCTCGAATGCGGCTCCACCACCAACAACCTGGAACGCCAGAAGCAGGTGGGCTTCACCATCACGCATTTCGTCACCGCCAACCGCTTCGTCACCAAGCGCTCGGCGAAGATCGGCAAGCTTGCCGACCTGAAGGGCAAGACGGTGGTGTCGACCGCGGGCACGACCAACATCAAGCAGATCACCGAGCTCAACAGCCAGCACAACCTGGGCATGAACATCATCTCCGCCAACGGCCACCCCGAGGCCTTCCAGATGGTGGAGACCGGGCGCGCGGTCGCTTTCGTGATGGACGACATTTTGCTCTACAGCCTGGTGGCCCAGTCGCGCAGCCCCAAGGACTACGTCATCTCGCCCGAACCGCTGTCGGTGGAGCCCTACGGCATCATGCTGCGCAAGGACGACGCCGCCTTCAAGAAGGTGGTGGACGCGGCCATGGTAAACACCTACAGGTCGGGCGCGATCAACGGCATCTACCAGAAATGGTTCCAGAAGCCGATTCCGCCGAGGAACATCAACCTGAACGTGCCGATGAGCGCGCAGCTCAAGAAGGTGGTTTCCAACCCGACCGACTCGGGCGACCCGGCCAACTACAAGTAGCCCTCATCCACCTCTCGGCCGGTGAACTACACCTGGCACTGGCAGGTCCTGTTCGAGACCGAGCCAGGGGGCACCGGCACCTACCTGCAGTATCTCCTGGTCGGCCTGGGCTGGACGCTCGCGACCGCCCTCGCCGCCTGGGTCATCGCGCTCGCCGTCGGCGCCGCGGTCGGCACGCTGCGCACCACGACGATGAAGTGGGCGGTGCGCCTGGGCAACCTGTACGTCGAGATCTTCAGGAACATCCCGCTCATCGTGCAGATGTTCCTGTGGTTCTTCGTGGTCCCGGAGCTGCTGCCCACGGCGCTCGGCGACCGGGTGAAGCAGATGGCGCCGCCCTGGGGCATGTACTGGCCGGCGGTGCTGTGCCTCGGCATCTTCACCTCGGTGCGCGTGGCGGAGCAGGTGCGCGCCGGCATCAACTCGCTCGCCCGCGGCCAGGGCATGGCCGGGACCGCGATGGGGCTCACCGGAGCGCAGACCTACCGCTACGTCATCCTGCCGCAGGCCTTGCGCATCATCCTGCCGCCGCTCACCTCGGAGTTCATGAACGTCATCAAGAACTCCTCGGTGGCACTGACCATCGGCCTGCTGGAGCTCACCGGCCGCGCCCGCGCGATGCAGGAGTTCAGCTTTCGCGTGTTCGAGGCGTTCGCCACCGCCACGCTCATCTACCTGCTGACCAACCTGGTGGTGGTGCTGCTCATGCGCGCGCTCGAGCGCAAGGTGCGGGTGCCGGGGCTGATCGCCGCGGGCACCGGCCCGCAGGCGGGCCACTGAATGTTCGAGGGCTACGACTTCGAGGTCATCCGGACGTCGCTGCCCTATCTGTTCCGGGAGGGCATGACCTTCACCGTCACGCTGACGCTCATCGCCATGAGCGGCGGCATCGTCTTCGGCACGCTGCTCGCCATGATGCGCCTGTCGGCGTTGCGCCCGCTTTCGATGCTGGCCGGCGCCTACGTCAACCTGATGCGCTCGGTGCCGCTGGTGCTGGTGATCTTCTGGTTCTTCTTCCTCGTGCCGTACATCGGCGCCTGGGTGGCGCGCGCCGAGCGGCCGATCCCGGTCGGCGCCTTCTGGTCGGCGGCCATCACCTTCACCCTGTTCGAGGCCGCGTACTACTGCGAGATCATGCGCGCCGGCATCCAGTCGATCCCGCGCGGCCAGGTCTGGTCCGGTTACGCGCTGGGGCTGAACTACTGGCAGACCATGGGCCAGGTGGTGCTGCCGCAGGCTTTCCGCAACATGCTGCCGGTCCTGCTCACCCAGACCATCATCCTGTTCCAGGACACCTCCCTGGTCTACGTCATCTCGGCCACCGATTTCCTCGGCGCGGCCGCGAAGATCGCCAACCGCGACTACCGTCTCGTGGAGATGTACACCTTCGTCGCGGTGGTCTATTTCATCATCTCGTACTCGCTCTCCCTGCTCGTCAGGCGTCTTCAGGATAGGATCGCCATCGTCCGATGATCTCCATCCGCAACGTATCGAAGTGGTACGGCACGTTCCAGGTGCTCACCGACTGCTCCACCGAGGTCGCGAAGGGCGAGGTGGTGGTGGTGTGCGGCCCTTCGGGCAGCGGCAAGTCGACGCTCATCAAGTGCGTCAACGCGCTCGAGCCGTTCCAGCAGGGCGAGATCTCCGTCGACGGCGTCTCGGTCGGCGACCCGAAAACCAACCTGCCGAAGCTGCGCGCGCGCGTCGGCATGGTGTTCCAGCACTTCGAGCTGTTTCCGCACATGACGGTGACGCAGAACCTCACGCTGGGCCAGGTGAAAGCGCTCGGCCGGAGCCAGGACGAGGCGCGCGACAAGGGGCTGAAGCTCCTGGACCGGGTCGGCCTCATCGATCAAAAGGACAAGTACCCCGCGCAGCTCTCCGGCGGGCAGCAGCAGCGCGTCGCCATCGCGCGCGCGCTGTCCATGGACCCGGTGGCAATGCTGTTCGACGAGCCCACCTCGGCGCTCGATCCCGAGATGATCAACGAGGTGCTCGACGTCATGGTCGGGCTCGCCAAGGAAGGCATGACCATGATGGTGGTCACCCACGAGATGGGCTTCGCGCGCAAGGTCGCGCACCGCGTCATCTTCATGGACGGCGGCCGCATCGTCGAGGACGCCAGGACCGACGCCTTCTTCGGCACCCCGCGCTCCGAGCGCGCCCAGCAGTTCCTCTCCAAGATCCTGCACCACTAATCGGGGTCAGAGCCCGATTTGTTTCTTCTCGATCTTCTCGCGCATCTCTTCCGGGATGCGGTAATCGGGATAGCGTCGCCGGAACTCGGCGAGCGCCTTGTCGGCCTCCTCGTGCCGGCCCTGCTTTCGTAACGCTGCAATCCTCTCGAGGACGCGCTCGGGGCTGTCGTGCACCGCATCCGCAGCCCTTTCCTGCATGCGAGATTCTTGCCGTTCGGCTTGAGGTTGCGCGGGAGGAGCAGCGGGTACCGACTCCCGCTTCAACGCGCGGGGGGCTTCCTTGGCCTCGGAAGGCGCAGTCACGGCTTCCGGCTCGGGCTGCTCGCGCTGGACGTGCAGGGCGACTCCGATGCCCAGCACGGCAACCGCAGCAGCGGCGAGCGGCACGTACCAGCGGCGGCGCGGCGCCGCGGCTTGCCGCGAAGCGGCCAGGATCGCCTCGTCGAGCGCAGGCGGCGGCTCCTCGGCGCCGAGCTCGCGGTAGCGCCGGGAAACCAGCGGGTCGCGCTCCTCAGCCATCGGCAGCCGCTTTCAGTTTCGCGAGCGCGTAGCGCAGGCGGCTCTTGGCGGCTTCCTCGTTCGATCCCGTGGCCGCCGCGATCTCGGCGACGCTCAGGCCGGCCTCCTCGTGCAGCAGGAACGCCTCGCGCTGCGCCGGCGGCAGGCCCTCGAGCGCTGCGGCGAACCTCGCCAACGCCTCGCGCCCCTCCGCCTGGCGTGCAGGGTCGCGCGTGTCGGCGGGGGGGTCCGCGTCGTCCAGGGGCACTACGGAAAGGCCCGAGCGGCGCCAATGGTCCACCATGCGGTTGTGCGCGATGGTGAACAGCCAAGTCGTAAAGCGCGCCTTTGGGACGTACGAGCCGCGCGCCTCGATTACCCGCATCCAGATCTCCTGGTACAGCTCCTCGGCGACGCCGCGGCCGGGAATGCTGCGCAGCACGAAGCGAAACAGCCGCGTGCGGTGCCGCTTGTAAAGAATGTCGAAGGCGCCGCCGTCCCCGCCGCGGTAGGCGAGCATGAGCTCCTCGTCCGGCGCCTCCCCCATTCATGGGGATTCTATCCCCGGGGATCGGGCACGAAGCCCGGAAACGGCCGCGGCTGCGTCACCGGATCGCGGATGATGCCGCGGGCAAGGAGGTTGGCGCGGCTGTCGTAGTGCAGCGTGATGACCTGCGCCGGCGCGCTCGTCGCCCGCTCGAAGCTCGTGTGGTAGGCGTACGAGGTTTCGTGGCGCCCGTGCCCCGTGCCCATCTGCGCCTCGGCGCGCCTCTCGGCGTCCGCGGCACCTTCCCTCGCAATCGGCGCGGTGGGCGCCGGCGCCTTCCGGCGAAACAAGGCGACGCCGATGACGCCCACGTTGTCCGGCCGTCCGGTGCGGGCGGCATAGGAGTCGGGCAGCGCGGTGAAGTAGAAGGCTGCCGTCTGGCTGAGGCTGCGGCGCCAGCCTTGGATCTGCAGCTTGCCGCGCGGCGACAGGACATACCCGCTCTGCGACGGGTGGGCCGTCTCCCCCGTAATGACGTTGACGCCATCGACCGACACCACGGCGAGCAGATCCTCCCCCGAGCGGTTGCGCAATGCGATCCGGTACTCGTTGCCCGGCTTGCCCGCCACATAGGCGCGGCCGTCGTGCCAGTACACGGGCAGGCGCCTGCCCTCGGTCCGGTCGTAGACCGCCACATCGGCCAGCCCGCCATGCGCGAGCGCCTGGCCGGCGGCCAGCAAGGCGACTGCAATTGCCGTTCTTAAGCGCTTCATGTCCTGCCTCTCGAGGTTATGCGACAAGGAAGTGAAACGCGCGGCCCGGGAGAAAGGGTTAAAGCGGGAAAACTTAAAACGACACGCGTACAATCCGCGGCTTGCTTTCCTCAAGACCGAACGAATGAAAAAGGCGAAGCCGTTCCCGATTCCCGTGCGTGCGAAGTACTCCTGCCTGAAGTGCCCCGGCTACTGCTGCAGCTACCCCGAGATCGAAGTCACGCCGCGCGACATCGAGCGGCTGGGCCGGCATTTCGGCCTGGACTACAGGCAGGCCGAGGAGCGCTTCACGAAGTACGACCCGGTCGAGAAGGTGCGGTTGCTACGGCACAAGAAGGACAAAGTGTTCGAGTCGACGTGCATGCTGTTCGACCAGGACAAGCGGCGTTGCACGGTGTACGAGTCGCGCCCGGCAGTATGCCGGGAGTACCCGGACAGCCCGCGCTGCGGCTATTACGACTTCCTGAAGTTCGAGCGCGAGCACCAGGACGACCCGGAATTCATTGCTTTGACCTGATCGCCTTTTCGCGGATCGCGGAAAGCGTGGTGGCCGGGGTGATGGCGTCGGGGTCGATCTTCAGCTCGATGAGCGCGGGCTTGCCCGAGGCCTGGGCGCGCTCGAAAGCCGGCGCGAAATCCTCGGTGCGCGCCACCGTCTCGCCGTGCCCGCCGAAGGCGCGGGCGTAAGCGGCAAAATCCGGATTTTTCAGGTCGGTGCCGAACACCCGCCCCGGGTACTCGCGCTCCTGGTGCATGCGGATGGTGCCGTACAGGCCGTTGTTGACCACCAGGGCGACGAACGCGGCGCCGTACTGCACGGCCGTCGCGATCTCCTGGCCGTTCATCAGGAAGTCGCCGTCGCCGCATACGGCGATGACGTTGCGCTGCGGCTGCGCGAGCTTCGCCGCGACCGCCGCGGGATAGCCGTAGCCCATCGAGCCGTTGGTCGGCCCGAGCTGGGTGCGAAAGCCCTTGTAGCGGAAATGCCGGTGCAGCCAGCCGGCGAAATTGCCCGCGCCGCCGGCGATGAGGGTGTCTTCCGGCAGGTGGTCGGACAGCCAGCGGATCACCTGGCCGTACTGCAACGCGCCCGGCATGGGGCGGGGCTCGGTCCACTCCAGGAACTCCTGCCGCGCCTTGGCGGTTTCGCCTTTCCACGACCCGTCGAGCCGGATTTTCTCAAGCGCGTCGACGAACTGCGGATACCCTGAGTTGATGGCCAGGGCCGGGCGGTACACGCGGCCCAATTCCTCGGCGCCGGCGTGCACGTGGACCAGCGTCTGCTGCGGCACCGGCGCCTCGACCAGCGTATAGGCGCTGGTGGTCATCTCGCCCAGGCGCGCGCCGATGACCAGCAGCACGTCGGCCTCCTTCACCCGCTGCGCCAGCTTCGGGTTGATGCCGATGCCGACGTCGCCGGCATAGCTCGGGCTGCGGTTGTCGAAAAGATCCTGGCAGCGGAAGGACGTGCCGGCGGGCAGGCCGGCTTTCTCGATCCAGGCCTGCAGCTTGCGGCAGGCTTCGCGCGTCCAGCCGCCGCCGCCGAGGATCACGAAGGGACGCTGCGCGCTCTTCAGCAGCTTTTCCAGCGCCGCGATGTCCGAGGCGGACGCGGAAGGTCGAACCACGTGATGACGAGGCACATCGGCCACCGCCGCCTCGGCGAACAAGGTGTCCTCCGGAAGGGCGAGCACCACCGGACCCGGACGGCCGGCCGTGGCGGTGTGGAAGGCGTGGCTCACGTACTCCGGGATGCGCTCGACGCGGTCGACCTGCGCCACCCACTTCGCCATCTGCCCGTACATGCGGCGGTAGTCCATCTCCTGGAAGGCCTCGCGCTCGGCGAACTCGTTGCCCACCTGGCCGATGAACACCACCATCGGCGTCGAATCCTGGAAGCCGGTGTGCACGCCGATGGCGCCGTTGGTGGCACCGGGGCCGCGCGTGACGAACAGCACCCCCGGCTCGCCGGTCAGCTTGCCGTAGGCCTCGGCCATGTACGAGGCGCCGCCTTCCTGGCGGCAGACGATGAACGACAGGCGGTCGCGCAGATCGTGCAGGCCGTCGAGGACCGGCAGGTAGCTCTCGCCGGGAACGCCGAACGCCAGCTTCACGCCCTGCGCGGCCAGCGCGTCGGCCAGGATGCGGCCGCCGTGGCGGGTTTTCAGATCGGGTTTCATGCCGTGACCTTTTCGAAAGCGCTCCGCAGCCGCTCGCAGCATTCGGCCACCGCGGCGTTGGCCGCGTCGACCGCGCCGCCGAACAGCACGAAGCCGTGCACCATGTCGGAGAATTCCCGGTAGCTGACCTCGACGCCCGCCTTTGCCAGGCGCTCGGCGTAGGCGCGGCCTTCGTCCAGCAGCGGATCGTAGCCCGCGGTCAGCACGAGCGCCGGCGGCAGTCCGGCATGGCTCGCCGCGAGCAGCGGCGAGGCGCGCCAGTCGGTGCGGTCCTTTTCGTGGGGCAGGTAGCCGGCGCGGAAGAAGCGAATGCCGTCCTTCGTCAGCAGGTAGCCTTCGCCGTTGCGCTCGTGCGAAGGAAACTGGCAGCGCTGATCGGTGGCCGGGTAGATCAGCAGCTGATACGCGAGCGGCGGGCCACCCGCGTCGCGCGCCATGAGCGCGACGCCCGCGGCGAGGTTGCCGCCGGCGCTGTCCCCGCCCACGGCGATCCGCTGCGGATCCACCCCGAGGGTCTTTGCGTTCTGGAAGACGAACCGGGTGGCGAAGAAGCAATCGTCCACCGCGGCGGGAAACGGATGCTCGGGAGCAAGGCGGTAATCCACCGAGAACACCGCGCAGCGCGCGCCGAGCGCGAGTTGACGGCAGACCACGTCGTGCGTGTCGAGGTCGCCGATGGTCCAGCCGCCGCCGTGGAAGAACAAGAGCGCGGGAAGCACCACATCGCGCACTGGACGGTAGGAGCGCACGGCCACGGCGTTGTTGAAAACCTGCAGACGTACTTCCGCGATCTCGGGCGCCCTGGGCGACAGCGCCGAACGGGTATCGCGATAGATGCGCCGCGCCACGAAGGCCGGCACGGTGTGGTAGGGCGGCAGCGGCGAGCGCGCCACGCGCTCGAGCAGCGCGGCCACCTGCGGATGCAGGCTCATTTCGTCGCCGCGAGCATCTTCTTCAGGCGCTCCACGAAAAAGGGGGCGACTTTCATGATGC
>DASUUN010000044.1:0-7520 GCA_036374055.1 Burkholderiales bacterium | reverse complement strand
CTGCAGATGCAGGATGCCCATCGCGCCGAGCGCACCCTTCAGCGCGTCGCACTCGAACCAGTCGTCCAGCAGCTCGGCAACCGGCATCGGCAGGACGCGCATCAGGTCTTCCATGCCCTGGCGCCCGAGACGGCGCACGCGCAAGGCGAGCCCGAGATCCAGCGGGTTGACCGGGGGCTCGGTGTACATCTGCTCGAAGACCGCCGCCAGCGCCGCCATGCGCCGGCAGAAGTCCGGCCACTTGCCCGCGTCGCGCCGGCTCAGGCGGCGCAGCGACTCGACCGTGCGGCCCATGTCCTGCCACAGATCCAGCGCGCCGCCGTCGTCGAGCAGGACCGAGGCCCAGGGATCGGACCACACCGCCGTGACCTCGACGCCCAGCTCGCGCGCGATCTGCGGCGCAACCCAGCCGTCCTCGGCATCCCTGCCGGCGAGCCCCTCGCTTAGCAAGGTGACGCGCCGGCCGCCGCGCGCAAGCAGGTGGCCGGCGACTAGCGCGTCGACGCCGCCGCCAAGGACGATGGCCGCGCTCAGGCGCGTCTCCCGAGGACCTGAAAAGCGGCGTTGCGCCCCGATGCGCCCATGACGCCACCGCCCGGGTGCGTGCCCGAGCCGCACTGCCACAGCCCTTCCACGGGCGTGCGGTAGCGCGACCACGCCGGCGCCGGCCGCAGGAAGAACATCTGCTGCAGCGACAACTCGCCCTGGAAGATGTTGCCCTCGGACAGGCCGACGATGCGCTCGATATCCGAGGGGGTCACGACCTGCCGGTGCAGGATGGCGGACTTGAGGTTCGGCGCATACTCGGACAGGGTGTCCACCACCGCATCGCCGAGCGCCTCGCGCCGCTCGTCGGTCCAGCCGCCGTTCAGGTGGTAGGGCGCGTACTGCACGAAGATCGACATGACGTGCTTGCCCGGCGGCGCCATCGCCGGATCGAGCATCGACGGGAGGACGATGTCCATGTAGGGACGGCGGGAAAACTCCCCGTACTTCGCCTCGTCGTAGGCGCGCTCGAGATAAGCCACGCTCGGGCTGATGGACACCGCGCCGCGCAGGTGCGGGCCGCGGCCCGGCAGGCAGGTGAAGCTGGGCAGCTCGCCGAGGGCGAGATTCACCTTGGCCGAGGCACCGCGGAACCGGAAGCGCCGGATGGATTCGGCGAACTCGCCCGGGAGGTGGTGTTCTCCGACCAGGCCCATGAAGGTGCGGCGCGGATCAGCGGACGACACGACGATGCTGCCACGCACTTCCTCGCCGCCTTCGAGAACCGCGCCCACCGCCTGTTCTCTTTCGATCAGGATCTGGGACACCGGCGCGCAGGTGCGAATCTCGGCGCCCGCGGCCAGCGCCGAGGCGGCGATGGCGGCGCTCACCGAGCCGGTGCCGCCCTTCGCGAAACCCCAGGCGCGGAACACGCCGTCGAGCTCGCCCATGTAGTGGTGCAGCAGCACGTAGGCCGTGCCGGGCGAGCGCGGCCCAAGCAGCGTGCCGATGATGCCGCTCGCCGACTTCGTCGCCTTCAGGGCCTCGGTCTCGAACCATTCGTCGAGGTAGTCCGCGGCGCTCATCGTGAGCAGCTTCCACAGCGCGTCGAAGCTTTTCTTGTCTATGTTTTTGAAATAACGCCCCAGCGTCAGCAAATCGAGGAGCTCGCGCGGGTGCAGCGAGGCCGGGTCGGGCGGCGCCATGCGCAGCATCGGCTTGATGATGCGCGCCATCTGATGCAGCACCAGCCCGAACTCGTCGTAGGCTTCGGCGTCGCGCAGCGAGTGGCGGGCGAGCTCGCGCCGGTTCTGGTCGTGGTCGCTCCACTGCGCGAGGTAGTCGCCCGCCTTTCCACCTCCCTGCAGCGGGGTAAGCGTGCTTTCCAGCGGCAGGATGTGCAGGCCGTGGCGCGGCAGGTCCAGGTCGCGGATGATCTCCGGCCGCAGCAGGCTGACGACGTAGGAGAACACCGAGAAGCGGAACCCGGGAAACACCTCCTCGCTCATCGCCGCGCCGCCCACGCGCTCGCGCCGCTCCAGCACCACCACGCGCTTGCCGGCTCGCGCGAGATAGGCCGCGCACACCAGGCCGTTATGGCCGCCGCCGATGATGACCGCGTCGTAGCGCTTCACGCCCGCTTCCGCTCCGGATCGAAAAACGGCTTCTTGACGACGCGCGCCGCCGCGCGCCTGCGCCGGTGCTCGACGGTGATCTCCATGTCGAGCTGGGTGCCCGGCCGCGCCCAGGGCGCGCGCAGATGGGCAAGAGTGATGTACTTCTTGAGCAGCGGCGACCAGCCGCCGCTGGTGGCGTACCCCACCTGCTCCACGCCCGAATAGATCGGCACGCTCATGCGCCAGGCGGTGGGCGGCAGCCGCGTCGCGAGCCCGACGTCCGAATAGAGGCGCTCGAGGCCCTCCCAGCCGATCTCGACGCCGGCGAATTGCCATTGCGGGCCGCGCTCCTTCTCGGCCGCGAGCGCCTGCCTGCCGACGAAATGCTCCTTGTCCAGGTTCACCGCCCAGCCAAGGTCGAGCTCGTAGGGCGAGGACTTCTGGTTCTCGATCAGCGCCTTGTTCGCCGGCACGTAGTCCACGTCGATGAGCATCAACCCGGCTTCGATGCGCGCTACGTCGAGGGCGAGCATGCCGGCCGGCTGGATGCCATAAGCCGTGCCGGCATCGATCAGCGCATCCCACAGCGGCAGGGCACTCTCGGCGCCAACCCAGATCTCGAAGCCGAGGTCGCCCGTGTAGCCGGTCCGGGTCAAGGTGACCGGAATGCCGCGCAGCGTGACCGGGGAGAGGCGGAAGTACTTCAGGGGCGGGATGTCGCCAAGCTGCTCCAGAATCGCCCTGGAATTCGGGCCCTGCAGCGATACGGCCGCAAGCGATGCAGAGACATCCTCGATCGCGACCTCGAGGCCCAGGGCGTTGGCATCCAGCCAGCGCAGGTTCGGCTCGGCGGCCGTCATGCGGAACTCATCCTCCTCGAGCCGCGCCACCGTGCCGTCGTCGATGACCTTGCCCGAGGCGTCGCACCAGGGCGTGTACAGGACCTGGCCGACCTGCGCGCGCAGCACGTTGCGGGTCACCACGCGATCGAGCAGCCGCGCGGCATCCTTGCCTTCGACGCGGTACTTGTAGAGCGGCGACACGTCGAACAGCGCGGCGGCTGCGCGGATCGCGTGGTACTCGCGCTCGTGGGACAGCTCGTAGGAGCTCGCCACGACGTGGCCCGCCCAGCGCCGCCAGGCATGGCTTACGCAGAGCGCCGCGGTGCGCTCGTGGAACGGCGTGGTCTTCAGCACCGGCTATGAGACGCTCATTCCACCGTCACTGATTTCGCAAGGTTCCGCGGCTTGTCGACGTCCGTGCCACGGGCGAGGGCGGCATGGTAGGCGAGCAGTTGCAGTGGCACGACATGGAGGATGGGCGACAGCGGCCCGTAGTGCTCGGGCAACCGGATGACGTTGACACCCGCCGAGGCGGCGATGCGCGTGTCGGAATCGGCGAACACGTACAGCTCGCCGCCGCGCGCGCGCACCTCCTGCATGTTGGACTTGAGCTTCTCCAGCAGCGCGTCGTTCGGCGCCACGGTCACCACCGGCATCTCGCCGGTGACGAGCGCGAGCGGCCCGTGCTTGAGCTCGCCCGCGGGATAGGCCTCGGCGTGGATGTACGAGATCTCCTTGAGCTTCAGCGCGCCCTCCAGGGCGATCGGGTAGTGCAGGCCCCGGCCAAGGAACAGCGCATGCTCCTTCTTTGCGAAGCGCCCGGCCCAGGCGATGATGCTCGGCTCGAGCGCCAGCACCGCGCCGAGCGCGGTCGGTAAATGGCGAAGCGCCCTCAGGTGGCCTATTTCTTCCTGAGAATCAAGCCGTCCCCGCAGCTTGGCGAGCGTCAACGTGAGCAGGAACAGCCCGGTGAGCTGGGTCGTGAACGCTTTGGTCGAGGCGACGCCGATCTCGACGCCGGCATGCGTGAGGAAGCGCAGCTGCGTCATGCGCATCATCGCGCTGCTCGCGACGTTGCACACCGCGAGCGTCGCGGCATGACCGAGCGACTGGGCGTGCCTCAGGGCCGAAAGCGTGTCGGCCGTCTCGCCCGACTGCGAAACCACGACCACCAGCGCCTCGGGATCCGGCACGCTGGTGCGGTAGCGGTACTCGCTCGCGATTTCCACGGTGCAGCGCACGCCGGCGAGCGTCTCCAGCCAGTGCCGCGCCACCAGGCCCGCATGCCAGCTGGTGCCGCACGCGAGGACCAGCACCGACTTGATGTTCTTGAGGATACTCCCCGCTTCCGGGCCGAAGAGCTCAGGCACGATACTGCGAACCGATTCCAACGTGTCGGACACGGCGCGCGGCTGCTCGAAGATCTCCTTCTGCATGAAGTGGCGGTAAGGCCCGAGCTCGGCCTCGGCGCCGCTGGTCTTCACCGTCTGCACCTCGCGGGTGACGGCGCGGCCGTCGCGGTCGACTGCCTTCCATGCGTCCTGCGAGATGGAAACCACGTCGCCTTCCTCGAGATAGGCGATGCGGTCGGTGGCGCCGGCGATGGCGAGCGCGTCGGATGCGAGGAAGTGCTCTCCTTTGCCCTCGCCCACCACCAGCGGGCTGCCAGCGCGCGCGCCGACCACCGTGTGGGGGTCCTTCTTCGAGACCACGGCTATCGCGTAGGCGCCTTCGAGCCGCTGCACCGCGCGGCGTACCGCCTCGAGCAGGTCGCCTTCCAGCAGGCTGTGCACCAGATGAGCGATGACCTCGGTATCGGTCTGGCTCTCGAAGCGGTAGCCCTGCTTCTGCAGCTCCGCGCGCAGCGCCTCGTGGTTCTCGATGATGCCGTTATGCACCACCGCAATCTCGCCGCGCGAGACGATCGGGTGGGCGTTCTCGGTGGCCGGGGCGCCGTGCGTCGCCCAGCGCGTGTGGGCAATGCCCGTCGTCGCGTCGACTCCTTTGACTTGCACGGCGAGGTCCTTGACGCGCGACACCGTGCGCACCAGGCCGATCGCCCCGTCGCGCAGGACCGCCACCCCGCAGGAGTCGTAGCCGCGGTACTCGAGGCGCCGCAGGCCCTCGACCAGCACCGGAACGATGTCGCGGCGCGCCGCGGCGCCGACGATTCCGCACATGGCTCAGCTCTTCTTCTTCAGCGGCGGCTTCCACGACGGAATGGAAACCTGCCTGGCGCGCGCCACGGTCAGCTGGCCGGCGGGCGTGTCCTTGCTGATGGTCGACCCGGCGCCGATGTAGGACCCGCGCGCGATGCGCACCGGGGCGACCAGCGTGGCGTCCGAGCCGATGAAGCAGTCGTCCTCGATCACCGTGCGGTGCTTCGCCGCGCCGTCGTAGTTGCAGGTGATGGTGCCGGCGCCGACGTTCACGTTGCTGCCGATCTCCGAGTCGCCGATGTAGCTGAGGTGGTTCGCCTTGGAGCCGCGGCCAATGCGGCTCGCCTTCACTTCCACGAAGTTGCCGAGATGGACCTCGTCGGCAAGGCTGTTGCCGGGGCGCAGGCGCGCGAACGGGCCAAGGCGGCAGCGCGCGCCCACCTCCGAATCCTCAAGGTAGCAGAATCCAAGTACCTGCGTACCGGCGGCCACCGACACGTTGCGCAGAACGCAGTTCGGCCCGATGCGCACGCCGTCGCCCAGCGTCACCCCGCCCTCGAAGACACAATTGACGTCGATCGCCACGTCCTTGCCGCAGACCAGCTCGCCGCGCACATCGATGCGCGCCGGGTCGGCAAGCGTGACGCCCGCGTCGAGCAGCCGCTCGGCCTGCATCTTCTGGTGCTGCCTCTCCAGCTGGGCGAGCTCGCGCTTGGAGTTGACGCCGGCCACTTCCCACGCGTGCTCGGCCTTTACCGCGCTCACCGGCACGCCTTCGCCGACCGCAAGCGTCACGACGTCGGTGAGGTAGTACTCGTTCTGCGCGTTGCGGTTGCTCAGCTTCTGCAGCCATGCCGAAAGGCGCTTCGCGCTCATCGCCATGAAGCCGGCATTGATCTCGTTCAACGCCAGCTCCTGGGGGGAGGCGTCCTTCTGCTCGACGATGCGCGCCACGCGCCCCGCGCCGTCACGCACGATGCGCCCGTAGCCCGCCGGGTCGTCGACCTCGGCGGTGAGGACCGCGAGCCCCTCGCGCCCTGCGCTTGCCAGTCGCCGCAGCGTCTCGGTGCGCACCAGCGGCACGTCGCCATAGAGGATCAGCACGTCGGCGTCCGCGGTGATGCGCGGCATCGCCTGCTGCACGGCATGGCCGGTGCCCAGCTGCTCGGCTTGCAGCACCCATTCCACGTGCGTGCCGTCGAATGCCGCGCGCACCTCGTCCGCACCGTGGCCGACCACCACGACGATCTTCCGCGGCGACAGCGTGCCCGCCGCCGCCAGCACGTGGCCCAGCAGCGGCCGGCCGGCGAGCGGATGCAGGATCTTGGGTCGCGTCGAGCGCATGCGCTTGCCCTGGCCCGCCGCGAGAACGATGATTTCCAGCGCCATTTCTGTGCCGATTCTAGCGTTTTCACCTAGACTCGCCGCATGGCGCAGGAGTATTTCGAGATCAGCTTCCGGCTGGTCGCGGCGCTGCTCGCCGGCGGCCTGATCGGGCTGGAGCGCAGCCACCGCGGCCGGCCGGCGGGCTTCCGCACCCACGCCCTGGTCTGCCTCGCTTCCAGCCTGCTCATGCTGGTCACGGTGTACGAGACGCACTGGTTCCCGCAGACCGCAAGCGCGCGGGTGATCGTCGATCCGACGCGCATGGCGCAGGGCATCATGACCGGTATCGGCTTCCTCGGCGCCGGGGCGATCATCAAGGAAGGCCTGTCGGTGCGCGGCCTGACCACCGCGGCGTCGATCTGGGTCACCGCGGCGATCGGTATCCTCACCGGCATCGGGTTCTACTTCGCCGCCGCCATCGGCACGCTGCTCGTGCTCGGCACGCTGTCGCTGTTCCGCTGGGTGGAGGCGCGCCTGCCGACCGAGTCCTACGCGAGCTTCGTGGTGCGCTTCAAGCGCGAGGCGGCGATCTCCGAGGCGGACCTGCGCAGGCTGGTCGCCGACCACGGCTTCACCCTCTACAACATGAGCTACCGGCTGCACGGCGAGTTCGACGTGCTCGAGTTCCGCACGGTCATCCGCACGATGCAGCCCGCCAACCTCGCCCGGCTCTCGCGCACGCTGAGCGCGGACGCCCGGGTCATGGATTACCGCATCGCCCCGACCAGCGAATAAGTGCTCGACCCGAACCTCGCTTCGGCGTTCGCCGGCGTCGCCCTTGCCAACGTGCAGCGGGAGTACCCGCGCCGACTCGACCAGCTGCTCACCGCCCCCGATACCGAATGGCGCCCCCGCGTGCTGCACCCGGCCTTTTTCGGCAGCTACGACTGGCATTCGGCGGTGCACATGCACTGGCTGCTCGCGCGGCTGCTGCGCCTCCATCCCTTCCTCGGAAAGGAAATTGCGCCGGTCATGGAGCGGCACCTTTCGCAGGCCAGCATCGCTTCGGAGCTGGCATTCTTTCGCACCCC
>DASUUN010000043.1:0-5725 GCA_036374055.1 Burkholderiales bacterium | reverse complement strand
CTGCGATGTGCCCATGACGACGGTCACCGGCCGCTAGCGGAAGGCTCAGATGCAATACGACGTCATCACCGTCGGTGGCGGTTTGGCGGGTTCCTCGCTTGCGAAGGGGCTTGCCGAGCGCGGGTACCGCGTCTTGATCCTCGAGCGCGAGAAGCAGTTCAAAGACAGGGTCCGCGGCGAGCAAATGCACCCGTGGGGCGTCGGCGCGGCACGAGGTCTCGGTGTGTACGATCATCTTCTCGCGACGTGCGGCCATCAGACGAGACGCTGGGCGACGTACTTCGCAGGAGTGCTCGTCTCGGACCGCGACCTGCAGGAGACCAATCCCCACGGCGTCGGATCCTTTAACTTCTATCACCCAGCGATGCAGGAAGCGCTTCTAAAGCTCGCCTCAGATTCCGGGGCGGAAGTTCGTCGCGGTGTGACGGTAACCTCGATCGTTCCGGGAGATCCGCCCCGTGTGGAGTTCAAGCACGACGATCTGTCGACCTCTCTTGAGGCACGGGTCGTAGTCGGCGCCGACGGCCGAAACTCGCATGCTCGATCTTGGTGCGGCTTCCAGACAAATCGCGACCCTGATCGCCTCGTCATCGCAGGCGTGCTGCTCGAGAACACGCCTGTCCCGGACGATGCCGTACATCTGACCGTCGGGCCTGATGCAGCTATGCTCATGGTCCCGATCGGCCACCGATGCGCCCGAACGTACATCATGTATCGAAAGGGGACCAGGCTCAGACCGCTCAGCGGCAAGGAGAAGATTCCAGAATTCCTCTCGTGCTGCCGAAACACGGGGGCAGCCTCGGACTGGCTGGAGGCGACGCGCGCTGCCGGCCCGCTCGCTGAATTTAACGGTGCCGATCAGTGGGTCGAGCACCCCGCCAGGGACGGAGTTTCCCTGATTGGCGACGCCGCGGCCTCGTCGGATCCCAGCTGGGGCTCAGGTCTCTCCCTAGCCCTTTTGGATGCGCTTCATCTTCGAGATTGCCTTTCCTCAACGACAGACTGGAAAGCCGCGATCGACCGTTACGCGTACGAGCACGACGCCTATTACGGCGCTCTCCATCAGCTCGAAGACTGGATGGCCGACCTCGTTTGGAGTACTGGCGCCGCGGCCGACGAGCGCCGCGCTCGTGTCTTGCCCCGCCTCCTGAACGACCAAACCGGCCTCCCGGACATCGCTGGTCTCGGACCCGACTCACCAGGCAATCCCGAGACTTGGAAAGCACTTCTCGGTGATCCCTAGGTCGCTTCGCGCCTCCCGAGGCGCCGCCACGAGCCGCCGACGAAGCCCTCGATCGGCTCGAACTTGGACTTGTAGGCCATCTTCGGGCTCTCGCGGATCCAGTAGCCGAGGTAGAGGTAGGGCAGGCCCAGTCGCCGGCACGACTCGATCTGCCACAGCACGTTGTAGGTGCCGAAGCTCGCGCCGCGCCGCTCGGGCTCGTAGAAGGTGTAGACCGAGGACAGGCCGTCGGGCAGGTAATCGACGATCGACACCATCACCAGCTGGCCGTTCTCGCGAAACTCGACCAGGCGCGTGTCCACGCGGCTCTGCAGCAGGAAGTGCGAGTACTGGTCGCGGCTGTCGTTGTCCATGCCGCCGCCGGAGTGGCGCTTGGACTGGTAGCGCAGGTAGAGCGCGTAGTGCTCCAGGCGGAACTTGAGCGGCTGCGCATGCGCCACCAGGTCGCCGTGCTGCTTCCGGGCGCGCCGCTGCGAGCGGTTGGCCTCGAACTGCTCGACCGGGATGCGCACCGGCACGCAGGCGCGGCAGGCGTCGCAATGCGGGCGGTAGGTGAAAATGCCGCTGCGGCGGAAGCCGGCCTTGACCAGGTCGCCGTACAGCTCGGTGTTGATCAGGTGGCTGGGGGTGGCCACCTGCGAGCGCGCCATGCGGTCCGGCAGGTAGCTGCAAGGGTAGGGCGCCGTCACGTAGAACTGCAGGACGGCATGCGGCAGATCGTTAAGTTTCGACACTGCTTTTCACGCGGTCCTTTGCGTCGTCGTGTTCCACTTCATAGGAGGCTCGGCATAGTTTACCAAGCCGGCCAGCGCCCGCACAAATCGGGCGCGCGGGATCTCGCGCGCGCCGAGCGACTCCAGCAGCGGCGTGTGCATCTGGCAGTCGACAAGCGGGAAGCGCTTGGCCTTGAGCTCGTGCACCAGCCTCACAAGCGCGACTTTCGAAGCGTCGGTCGCGCGCGAGAACATCGACTCGCCGTAGAACATGCGCCCCAGCGCCACGCCGTACAGGCCGCCGACCAGCTCGCCGTCGCGCCAGGTCTCGAAGGAGTGGGCGTAGCCTTCGCGGTGCAGGCGCAGGTAGGCCTTGCGCATCTCGGCGCCCAGCCAGGTGCCCTCCGGACGCCAGGCGCAGCCCTCCAGCACTTCGCCGAAGGCGCTGTCGATGCGCAGCTCGTAGCCCTTGTTGCGCAGGCTCTTGCCGAGCGAGCGCGATACCTTGAGCTCGTCGCAGTACAGCACCATGCGCGGGTCGGGCGACCACCACAGCGGCGGCTGGCCGGCGGAGAACCAGGGGAACACGCCGCGCCGGTAGGCCTCCAGCAGGCGCCCGACGGAGAGATCGGCGCCGGCGGCGAGCAGGCCGTTCGGATGCTTCAGTGCGCGCTCGACCGGCGGAAACGGATCATCGTCCTCCAGCCACGCTAGCACTTCACCTGTTGCTTGCAGTAATCGTCCAGGCTTTGCACCGTGCAGGAGCCGGCGACCGCGGCGCGGGCGGCGCCGTTGTGCTCCATGGCCAGGCGAAACTCGAACTTGGCGAAGAACTCGTTGAACATCTCGCCGCCCAGCGTGCCGACGGCGTGGATCTCATCCGTCGCGGAGCTCCAGTCCAGAAGAATCGCCGCCAGCGGCTGCGGCGCCGGGCCGGCCAGCACCCTGGCGCCCTCGGCCGGGTCGTACTGGCTGTGCTCCGAGCAGCAGTGGATCACCGCGGCGTGCCTGTTGCGCGCGCTTTTCTCGGCGCGGAAGCTGATGAAGCTGATGTCCCGCGTGGGGTAGCTCATCTTGTGCGCGCAGATCGCCGAGTAGGCGACGACCGAGCGCGCCGGGCCGACGCCGCCGCGCCATTCGTAGGCCTCGTTCGCCGCGGTCCTGAGCGTCGCCGAGGGCTTCACCGGCTTGCCCAGGTTGAGCAGGAAGCACGGCGTGGCGGCGAACGGGTAATGGAAGATGAGGTTGCGGTTGGCCGGCACCGAGGCGGCGCGCAGCGGGCGGCCCTTCTCGTCCACCAGCAGCGCGCGCTGGTAGAGCTTGGGCCGGGCATCCGCCGCGATCGCCGGCGCGGCGACGCTCGCGGCGGCGCAGAACTTGAGGAAATCGCGGCGCTCCATGCGCCGCATTCTAGCGCCTAGAGGTTGTAGCCCTTTTCGTTGTGCAGAACGGTGTCCAGGCCCTCGGTCTCCTCCTCGCCGGCGACGCGCAGGCCCGACACCGCGTCGACCAGCTTGAGCAGCACCCAGGTGAGGATCCCCGACCACAGGCCGATGGCGACGATGCCGACGAGCTGGGTGACGATCTGGCCGCCCATCGTCACGTTGTCCGGGTAGCCGATGCCGCCGAACGCCGCCGACACGAAGATGGCGGTGAGGAAGGTGCCCAGGATGCCGCCGACCCCGTGCACCGGGAACACGTCCAGCGAGTCGTCCACGCTCAGGACGCGCTTCATGTAGCTTGTGGCGAAGAAGCACACCACCCCGGCCGCGCCGCCGATCGCGATCGCTCCCATCGGGCCGACGAAGCCGGAAGCCGGGGTGATGGTGCCCAGGCCCGCCACCATGCCGGTGACGATGCCCAGCACCGAGGGCTTGCCGTAGCGCAGCCGCTCGCACACGATCCAGGCGAGGGAGCCGGTCGCCGCGCCGATGTGCGTCACCAGCATCGCCATGCCGGCCGCGCCGTCGGCGGCGAGCGCGCTGCCGGCGTTGAAGCCGAACCAGCCCACCCACAGCATGCACGCGCCGGTGACCGCCATCGTCATGTTGTGCGGCGGCATGGCGGTGTCCGGGAAGCCGCGCCGGCGTCCCAGCACCAGCGCCGCGACCAGCGCCGCCATGCCGGCGTTCAGGTGCACCACGGTGCCGCCGGCGAAATCCATCAGGCCCATGCTCTGCAGCCAGCCGCCGCCCCACGCCCAGTGGGCCACCGGGCAGTACACGATGAGCAGCCACAGCACGCTGAAGACCAGCATCCCGGTGTAGCGCACGCGCTCGGCGTAGGCGCCCACCACCAGCGCCGGCGTGATGATCGCGAAAGTCATCTGGTACATCGCGAACACCGTCTCCGGGATGCTGCCCTTGACCGTCTGCACCTCGATGCCGGCGAGGAACGCCTTGCCCAGGCCGCCCCAGAAGGCGTTGGCCTCGCCGAAGGCGATGCTGTAGCCCACGACCACCCACGCGAGGGTCACCACGCAGGCGATGGAGAAGCACTGCATCAGCACCGAGAGCACGTTCTTGGTGCGCACCAGCCCGGCGTAGAACAGCGCGAGGCCGGGCAGCGTCATGAACAGCACCAGCACCGCCGAGGTCAGCATCCAGGCGGTGTTGGCGGGATCGAGCTTGGGAGGTTCCGCGGCGAGCGCGAGCGGGGCGAAGGCGAGCAGCAACAGGACGGGCACTATTCTTTTCATGGGTCCACCTCCCTTGCGGCGCAAATCTAAACCAAAAATCAGGGACAGACCACGATTTTCTAGCGGTGGATGATGTCCTCCGCGTGAAAGCCGAAGGCGCCCTTGCCGCGGTCGGCGAACCAGTGGCGCAGGGTGGCGGCGACGGTGCGGAAGGCGATCTCCTTCCACGGGATCTGCGCTTCCTCGTAGAGCGCCACCTCGAGCGACTCCTCGCCCGGCTTGAACTCGAGGTCGACCAGCCGCGCGCGGTAGAAGAGATGCACCTGGTTCACGTAAGGCACCGAGATCATGCTGAACGGCTCGCCCAGCTCGATGCGCGCGCCGGCTTCCTCCAGCGTCTCGCGCAGCGCCGCCTGCCCGGCGGTCTCGTCGTTCTCCATGAAGCCCGCGGGCAGCGTCCAGTAGCCGTAGCGCGGCTCGATCGCCCGGCGGCACAGCAGCAGCCGGCCCTCGAACTCGGGCACCGCGCCGACCACCAGCTTGGGGTTCTGGTAATGGATCTCGCCGCACTGGTCGCACACCCAGCGCGGCAGGTTGTCCCCCGGGGGCACGCGCCGGGCCACCGGCGCGGCGCAGTTAGGGCAGAATTTCATCCAGCGACTTCACCACCTTGCGCGGCTGCTGGCCGAGGCGGTCCACGGGCGCGCCGCTGCGGTTGATCCAGAAGGTCTCGAAGCCGAAGGCGCTCGCGCCGAGCGCGTCCCAGCAGTTCGACGAGACGAAGCCGATGTTCTCTTTCCGGGTCCCGAGCTTTCTTACCGCAAGCTCATAGACCTCGGGCGCCGGCTTGTAAACCTGCACCTCGTCGACGCTCAGCACCGCGTCCAGCTTCAGCGCGGAATGCTCGACCAGCGGCTCCAGCATGTCGGGCGAGCCGTTGGACAGGATGGCGAGCTTGCGGCCCGCCAGCCGCTGCATCGCCTGCGGCACCTCGGGGAAGGTCGAGAGCATCAGGTACTCGCCCATCAGCGCTTCCATGCGCTCGGCGGTGAGCTCGAGGCCCAGGGCTTCGCACGAGTAGGCGAGCGCCTCGCGCGTGACGGCGGAGAAGGGCGCGTAGCGGCGCATCAG
>DASUUN010000042.1:0-2082 GCA_036374055.1 Burkholderiales bacterium | reverse complement strand
CCGGCGCGCCCGACGAGGTCGATTTCATCGACCGTATCCTCGCCCGGACCGCCGCGAAGCCGCTCAATCTCGCCGGCAAGCTGACCATCAAGGAGCTCGGCGCGCTGATCGCCCGGGCGCGGCTGTTCGTCGGCGTCGATTCAATGCCGATGCACGTGGCGGCGGCGCTCGGGGTGCCGACCGTCGCGCTCTTCGGGCCGAGCGGCGACCGCGAATGGGGTCCCTGGGCTGTCGCGCACCGCGTGGTGACGACCACGCATTCCTGCCGTCCCTGCGGGCTGGCCGGATGCGGCGACGGCGGAATCAGCGACTGTCTCGTGACTCTGGACGTCCAGCCGGTCTACGCCGCGGCCCGCGAATTGCTCGGATGAGGCTGGCCATCGTGCGCCAGCGCTACACGCCGTACGGCGGCGCGGAGCGCTTTGTCGCTCGCGCCCTCGCCGCGCTCGAGCGCGCCGGCACCGAGGTCACGCTCATCGCGCGTAGCTGGGAAGGCTGGGGCGCCCGCCGCG
Source organism: Burkholderiales bacterium (assembly GCA_036374055.1). Classification (GTDB taxonomy): domain Bacteria; phylum Pseudomonadota; class Gammaproteobacteria; order Burkholderiales; family SG8-39; genus SCGC-AG-212-J23. Next base: position 1,570 of record DASUUN010000042.1, on the reverse strand, counting down.
TGCTGCGCGTCAATCCGCCCTACGTGGGCAGCTGGTGGCGCGACGCGTCGTTCGCTCGCGCAGCCTTCGCCGCGTGGCGCCGCGAAGGCTTCGATCTCGTGCAGTCGCACGAGCGCATCCCGGGCTGCGACGTTTACCGCGCCGGCGACGGCGTGCACCGGCGCTGGCTGGAGCTACGACGCTCCGCCGCCACCGGAATGGAGCGCCTGGGGATCGCGCTGAACCCGCACCACGACTATCTCTGCAACGTCGAGAAGCGCATGTTCGAGCATTCGCGGCTGCGCGCGGTGATCTGCAACTCCCAGATGGTGCTAGACGAGGTGCGGCGCACCTTCCGCATTTCTCCGGACAAGCTCCACGTCATCTACAATGGCGTGGACCTCGAGCATTTCCATCCCCGCCACGGCGAGGCGCTGCGCGCCGCCGCGCGCGCCGAGCTCGCCTGCGCGACCGGAGACACGGTGTTCCTGTTCGTCGGCTCCGGCTTCTTCCGCAAGGGCCTCGCGACTGCCATCCAGGGGCTCGCCCAGGCGCGCAAGCCGTCCTGGCGCCTGGTGGTAGCAGGGCAGGATCGCCACCAGGCGCGCTACGAGCGGCTCGCCGGCCAGGCTGGCGTCGCGCCGCAGGTGCGCTTCCTCGGCGGGCGTAAGGACGTCCGCCCGCTGTACGCCGCCGCCGACTGCTTCGTGCTGCCCAGCCGCTACGACCCATTCCCTAACACCGCGCTCGAGGCGCTGGCGATGGGCGTCCCGGTGATCGTCAGCTCGCGCTGCGGGGCCGCGGAGGCCGTCGACGGAGGCGTCAATGGCTGGATATGCGCGCCCGAAGACGCTCGCGGCTTGGCAGAATGGATGGCGCAGGCGGCGGACGCTGCCCGCGTTGGGCGCGCCAGAGAGGCGGCGCGCGCGAGCGCCGAGAGCTTCGGCATCGACGCCATGGCGCAGAAGCTCACGGGCCTTTATCGCACGCTAGGAACGCATGACCGGACGCACTGAGGAGCAGAGCCTCGCAACCTACCGCCGCCTGCTGGGCTACGTGCGCCCGTACGGCAGGATCTTCGCGCTCGCCGTGCTCGGCATGGTGCTCGCCGCGGCGACCGAGCCGATCTTCCCGGCGCTCATCAAGCCGCTGCTCGACGGCGGCTTTGCAGCAGGAGAGTCGAGCTACCCGCCGGCGGTATTCGCCGGCGCCATCGTCGGCGTCTTCCTCGTGCGCGGCATTCTCACGTTCACCTCTTCCTATTGCATGAACTGGGTGGCCAACAAGGTGGTGCTCGACCTGCGTGCCGCGATGTTCTCGCGCCTGGTGCGCTTTCCCACCCGCTTCTTCGACGACAATCCTTCCGGTGCCGTCCTCTCCAAGGTGGCGTACGACGTGGCGGGAGTCACCGGTGCGGCGACGACGGTCCTCACCGTCGTCGTCAAGGACACGATCGCCGTGGTCGGCCTGCTGGCGTGGCTCCTGTACCTGAACTGGCAGCTCACCCTGATCGCGCTTGCGGTCGGCCCCCTGATCGCCTGGGTCGTGCGCCGCATCGCGGTGCGCCTGCGCCGCATGTCGCGGGAGGCGC
>DASUUN010000041.1:0-10377 GCA_036374055.1 Burkholderiales bacterium | reverse complement strand
CTGCCCACCGGCGGGCGCGCCTTCATCAGTGTGCGCGACGGCGACAAGCTCGCCGCGGTGCAGGTGGCGCGCGACCTCGTCGCGCTCGGCTTCGCGCTGGTGGCGACGCGCGGCACGGCGGCGGTGTTCAGGTCGCATGGCATTCCGCTCACGGAAGTGAATCGCGTCTCGGAAGGCCGCCCGCACATCGTCGACATGATCAAGAACGGCGACATCAGTTTTGTGGTGAACACAGAGGAGTGGACGCGCACCGCCCAATCGGACTCGCGCTCGATCCGCACCACCGCGCTTGCGCGCCGCGTCACCTACTTCACCACCGTGGCGGGCGCGAAAGCCGCGTGCGCCGGCATGAAATACCTCGCGAACCTCGAGCCCTACCGCCTGCAGGACCTCCACCAGCGCCTGCGCCAGGCGACTCCCGAAACGGTAGCCTGATGAAACATCCGATGACCAAGCGCGGCGCGGAGCTGCTGCGCACTGAGCTCCACCGCCTGAAGACGATCGAGCGCCCCGCCAACTCGAGCGCCATCGCCGAGGCGCGCGCCCACGGCGACCTTTCCGAGAACGCCGAATACCACGCCGCGCGCGAGCGCGCCGGGTTCATCGAGGGCCGCATCTCGGAGCTCGAGGCGAAGCTTGCGAACGCGCAGGTGATCGACCCCAAGCTGCTCGACGCCGAGGGGCGCTGCGTGTTCGGCGCCACCGTGGACGTGGAGGACGAGAGCGGCGAGACCTCCACCTGGCAGATCGTGGGCGAGGACGAGGCGGACATCAAGGAGGGGCGCATCTCCTTCAGCTCGCCGATCGCGCGGGCGCTGATCGGCAAGGAATCGGGCGAGTCGGTCGAGGTGCAGACCCCGGGCGGGGTCAAGCGCTACGAGATCGTCGACGTCAGGTACCAGTAAGGGAAGGAAGGCGGAATAGCGCGGGGCGCCGCCTGTTAGCCGCACACGGAGGTCACCATGTCACCCAGAGTCGCAATCGTTGTCGCCGTGTCGCTTGCCGGCTGCGCCGGGCTCCAGGGCCCGGATCCGTCCAACGCCGCCACCTACTGCACCCCCGAAAACGCCTTCCGCCTGGGCTCCCAGGCCCGCGCCTATCTCGGCGTATGCCCGAAGGACACCGAGGCCGCTTTCCTGACGGGGCTGCAGCGCGGGCGCGCGCTCGTCCCGCCGACGCCGCAGGCGCAGCCGTTCCTCGCCCAGATGACCGAGGTCGAGAAGCAGCTGGTCGCCGCCGGGTCGGACGCCGAGCGTGAGCGCCTGCGGGCGCGCCTGCGCGACCTGGAATGGTGGGCGGTCCACCTCATCAACAGCCCCGGCAGCTATTCGGTCGACAGCTAGAGCTTCAGGCGCAGATGGAATGACTTCGGGCGGGTGAAGCTTTCCAGGCCCAGCCGGGAAAGCGTGCAGCCGCGCCCGGAGTCCTTCACGCCGGTCCAGGCGAGCGCCGGATCGAGGTAGTCGCAGCGGTTCATGAACCAGGTGCCGGTCTCGACGCGCTCGCCCACGGCGAGCGCCGCGTCGGCGTCCTCGGTCCAGATCGAAGCGGTCAGCCCGTAGCGGCTGTCGTTCATCAGCCGGACCGCTTCGTCGTCGCCGTCCACCGCCTGGATGCCCACCACCGGGCCGAAGGTCTCCTCGGTCATCACCGCCATGCGGTGGTCCACGTCCACCAGCACCTGCGGCGGCAGATAGGCGCTGCCTTCGCGGTCGTCGGTGCTCAGCAGCGCTCGCGCGCCCTTTTGCACCGCGTCGCGGATCTGCGCGCGCACGTGCTCGGCGGCCTGCGCGCGGACCATCGGACCCAGCGTGGTGCGCGGATCCATCGGATCGCCCAGCCGGTACTGCTTCACCAGCGCGACGAATGCGTCCACGAAGTCCGCGAAGCGCCGGCGCTCGACGTAGATGCGCTCCACGGCGCAGCACGACTGGCCCGAGTTGAAGTAGGCGCCGTCCACCAGATTCTCCGCCGTCGCCTGCAGCGGGGCGTCGGCGCGCACATAGGCCGGGTCCTTGCCGCCGAGCTCCAGGCCCGTCGGGACGAAGCGCGCCGCTGCCGCGCGCTGCACCGCGTGCCCGCCGCCCACCGAGCCGGTGAAGGCGACGTAGCCCACGCGCGCGTCGGCGATCACGCGCGCGACCTCGTCGTGGCTCGCGTGCAGGTACTGGAACACGCCTTCGGGCAGGCCGGCGGCGGCGAACGCTTCGGCATAGCGCTCGGCGACCCGCGGCGTCTGCCGCGCCATTTTCAGGATCACGCTGTTTCCCGCGAGCAGCGCCGGGACCACGGCGTTCACCGACGTTAGCCAGGGGTAGTTCCACGGCGCGACCACCAGCACCACGCCGTGCGGCTCGCGGCGGATGAAGCGCGCGAAGCCTGCCTTTTCGGGGATTCTCACGTCGGACAAGGCTTCCTCGGCGATGTCGCACATGTACTGTGCCCGCTCGCTGAAGCCGCGCCGGATCTCGTTCGGACTGTAGGCGATCGGGCGGCCCATCTGCCGCGTGAGCTCCTCGCCCAGCAGGTCGGCGCGCGCCACGCACCACTCGGTCATCCGGCGGCATACCGCGACGCGCTCGGGGACCGGGACCTGCTTCCAGCGTTTCTGCGCCGCGGCCGCGCGTTCGAGCACCGCTTCCATGCTGTTTTCCATGTCTGCGATTTTATGATTTCGTCCGCATTACGACTGCATCTGTCGCCTGCAGGCGTCGAGGTGCGCTCGCCGTCCGGCTGCGGCAAGATGCGGCATGCGCCCGGCGATCCTCGACCCCAACTATCAGGGACCTTTCGGCAACACGCTGCTGCACGGCGCCGTGCTGATCAACGACCGCAAGGAAGTCGAACGGCTGCTTGCCGCCGGCGCCGATCCGCGCATTCCCAACCGCGAGGGGTGCACGCCGATCCAGGTCGCCGTGCTGCTCGGCCATCCCGGGCTGTACGAGCTGCTTGCGCAGGATCACCTGGAGCAGCTTCTCGATCAGGCGCTGGAGGCCACGTTTCCGGCGAGCGACCCGGTGGGCATCACTCCGGCGTCACGTACGCGGCTGTAAGGCCGCCGTCGACCAGGAACTCGGTGCCCGTCACGTAGGAGGAGTCGTCCGCAGCGAGGAACAGCGCTGCCCGGGCGATTTCCTCGGCTTCGCCGAAGCGGCCCATGGGCAGGTGCACCAGGCGGCGCCGCCGCTTTTCTTCCGAATCTAATACTTTCATCAACAACTCCGTGCGTAACGGACCCGGGCTCAGGGCGTTGACGCGGATATTCTCGCGCGCATGGATCACGGCGAGCTCGCGCGTCATCGCCAGCACCGCGCCCTTGCTGGCGGTGTAGGCGATCTGCGGCGTGGCCGCGCCCATCCGGGCCACGAAGGAGGCGGTGTTGATCACGGAGCCGCCGCCCGCCCGGCGCAGCGCCGGGATGCCGTGCTTGCAACCGAGGAACACGCCTTTCGCATTGACGTCGAGCGTCAGGTCCCACACGCTCTCGTCGGTAGAGACCGAGTCGTCGTCCTTCGCGTGCATGATGCCCGCGTTGTTGAACAGCACGTTCAGCCTGCCGAAGGCCTTCTCGGCCGCGGCGACCATCCGCTCGCAGTCGGTGCTTTTCGAGACGTCGGCGCAAACCGCGATGGCTCCCGGTATCGCCGCCGCCGTGTCGCGCGCGGCCTGCTCGTTGACGTCGACGGCCGCGATGGCCGCGCCTTCCTTCGCGAACAGCAGCGCCGCCTGGCGGCCGATGCCGCTGCCCGCGCCGGTGATCAGGGCGACCTTGTCCTTGAGTCTCATATCCGCTCGAAGTAGCGCTGGCGTTCCCAGTCGGTGACCGCGCGATCGTACGCCGCGGCCTCGGTCCTGTAGAAGTGGCTGTAGTGCTCGACGACCTCTTCGCCGAAGGCCCGCTTGGCAAAAGGGGACGATTCGAACTTCTCGGTCGCCTCCGCCAGCGTATACGGCACGCGCGGCAGGTTCTTCGCGGCATAGATGTCGCCGACGAAGCATTCCGGCGGCTCGGTGCGCTGGGCGATGCCGTCCAGCCCGGAGGCGAGCGAAGCGGCGAGGGCGAGATAGGGATTGCAGTCGGCCCCGGGAATGCGGCATTCGATGCGCAGCGCCGCGCCCTTGCCCACCACGCGAAAGCCGGCGGTGCGGTTGTCGTGGCTCCAGGCGAGGCGCGTCGGCGCCCACGACGCGTCGACGTAGCGCTTGTACGAGTTCACGGTCGGCGCGTAGAACACCATCACGTCGGGCACGTGCGCGATCCAGCCGCCGAGGAACCAGCGGAACAGCTCGGGCTGCGCGTCGAAGGCGTTTTTTCCGTCGCGCCACAGGCTGAAGTGGATATGGCAGCTCGACCCCGCGCTGTCGGCGGCGATCTTCGCCATGAACGTGACGCTCATCCCGGCCGCCTCGGCGAGTTCCTTGAGGCACTGCTTGAATACCACGTGCCGGTCGGCCATCTCGAGGGCTTCGGCGTAGCGCACGTTCAGCTCGTGCTGGCCGCGGCCCCATTCGCCCTTGGAAGTCTCGACCGGGACCCCCGAGAGCTTGAGGTGGCGGCGCGCGGCGGCGTGGAATGCCTCGGAGCGCGTGCCCTGCAGGATGTGGTAGTCCTCGAGGTACCAGCCCGCCGGCTCGAGCTCGCGGTAGCCCTGCTGCGCCGCCTGCCGGTAGCTGGTGCGGAACAGGTAATGCTCCAGCTCGGTGGCGGCGAAGCCGCGGTAGCCCAGCTTCGCCGCCGCATCGGCCTGGCAGCGCAGGATGGAGCGCGGCGCGACGCCGACGAAATCGTCGGTCTTCTCGCTCTTCACGTCGCAAATGACCAGCGCGGTCCTGTCCAGCCAGCTCGCAAGGCGCAGCGTGCGCATGTCCGGCACGAGATGGAAGTCGCCGTAGCCCAGCGCCCAGTTGGCGAACTTGTAGCCGGGCACCGGCTCCATCTCCATGTCGACCGTAAGAAGGTAGTCGCAGGCGTGCCCGCCGCCGGCCGCCACCTCGCCGACGAAGAACCCGGCGTCGAAGCGCTTGCCCATCAGGCGCCCGTAGTGGTCGGTGAACCCCGCGACCACGGTCTCGATTTCGCCCTTGTCGACCATGGCGCGCAGCCGCTCGAGCGTCAGCATGGATTCTTCCGGTAGATCACGAAGATTTTCCCCACCTGCTGGACCGGCTGGGCATGGTTGCGGGCCTCGGCGACCACTTCATGGGCAAGGCCTTTTGCGCCGATGTGCACGACCGGCTCGAGCTTGTGCGCCCGGCCTTTCAGCGCTTTCCGTTCCGCAGCGGTCAGCATGAATGAATCCCGCAATGTAATGTCAAAATATCCATCTTGCTACCTGCCGATTTTCATCCCGTCCTGCAGCGCTGGTGGGACAGCCGCTTCGGCGAGCCCACCGCCGCGCAGCTCGACGGCTGGCGCGCCATCCGGCGCGGCGAGCATACGCTGATCGCGGCGCCCACCGGCTCCGGGAAGACGCTCGCCGCCTTCCTCACCTCCCTCGACCGCCTGCTGCGCGAGGGGCTGGAGCGCGGGCTGCCCGACGAGGTGCGCGTCATCTACGTCTCGCCGCTCAAGGCGCTGTCCGCCGATATCCACAAGAACCTGGCGGAGCCGCGCCGCGAGATCCACGCGCTTTCGCCCGAGGTGAAGATCACGGCGGCCGTGCGCTCCAGCGACACCCCGCAGAACGAGCGCGCCGCCATGCTGCGCACGCCCCCGCACATCCTGGTGACCACGCCCGAATCTCTCTACCTCCTGCTGACCGCCGAGCGCTCGCGCGGCATGCTGAAGACGGCGCAGGTGGTGATCGTCGACGAGATCCACGCGGTGCTGCAGTCGCGCCGCGGCGCGCACCTCGCGCTGTCGCTCGAGCGGCTCGACCATGTCTGCGGCCGGCGCCTGCAGCGCATCGGCCTGTCGGCGACGCAGAAGCCGATCGAGGAGGTTTCCCGCTTTCTCACGAATCAATCCTGCACCATCGTCGACAAGGGCCACAAACGCACCCTGGACCTCGCGGTGGAGGTGCCCGGCTCGCCGCTCGAGGCGGTGATGTCGCACGAAGTGTGGAAGGAGATCTACGACCGCCTGGTCGGGCTGATCGAGTCGCACCGCACCACGCTGGTGACCGTGAACACGCGGCGGCTGGCCGAGCGCATGGCGCACCAGCTGTCCGAGCGGCTGGGTGCCGACCACGTGGCCGCGCACCACGGCAGTCTCGCCAAGGAGGCGCGGCTGGACGCGGAGCAGCGGCTCAAGGAGGGGCGGCTGAAGGTGCTGGTGGCCACCGCGTCGCTGGAGCTCGGCATCGACATCGGCCATGTCGACCTCGTATGCCAGATCTCCTCGCCGCACCGCATCGCGACCTTCCTGCAGCGCGTGGGCCGGTCGGGCCATACCGTGAAGGGCGTGCCCAAGGGGCGCATCTTCCCGCTCACCCGCGACGACCTCGTCGAATGCGCGGCGATGGTGCGCGCGGTGCACGACGGCGAGCTCGACCGGGTGGCGGTGCCCGACAAGCCGCTCGACGTGCTCGCGCAGCAGATCGTGGCGGAGGCGGCTGCCGCGGGCGAGTGGGACGAAGACACCCTGTTCGACCTGTTCAGGCAGGCGCATCCGTACCGCAGCCTGGGGAAACATGATTTCAGGGAGGTCGTGGACATGCTGGCGCGCGGCTATGCGACCCGCCGCGGCCGGCGCGGCGCGCTGATCCACCACGACAGCCTGAACCGGAAGATCCGCGCCCGCAAAGGCTCGCGCTTGAGCGCCATCACCAACGGCGGTGCGATCCCCGAGGTGTTCGATTACCGCGTAGTGCTCGAGCCCGAAGGCCATTTCATCGGCACGCTGAACGAGGACTTCGCCATCGAGTCGCTGCCGGGCGACGTGTTCCAGCTCGGCAACACGTCGTGGCGCATCCTGCGCATCGGCAACGGCGCGGTGCGCGTGGCCGACGCCCAGGGGCAGCCGCCCTCCATGCCGTTCTGGCTCGGCGAGGCGCCGGCGCGCAGCGACGAGATGAGCCAGGCGGTCTCCCACCTGCGCGCCGCGGTCGACTACGAGCTTCCCGGTCCGGACATGCCGCGGGCCGAGGGCGGGCTCACGCCGGCCGTCGAATTCCTCAAGTCCGAATACTTCCTGGGTGATTCTGCCGCTCAGCAGATCGCGGCGTATCTTGCCGAGGCCAAGCGCAGCCTCGGCGTGGTGCCCACCATGGACACCCTCGCGCTGGAACGTTTCTTCGACGAGTCCGGCGGCATGCAGCTGGTGCTGCACGCGCCGTTCGGCAGCCGCATCAACCGCGCCTGGGGCCTCGCGCTGCGCAAGAAGTTCTGCCAGGGGTTCAACTTCGAGCTGCAGGCCGCGGCCACCGAGGAGGGCGTGATCCTGTCGCTCGGCGAAGCGCATTCGTTCGCGCTGGAAGACGTGTTCCGCTACCTGCATCCGAACACGCTGCGCGAGACGCTGGTGCAGGCGCTGCTGCAGTCGCCGATTTTCGAGACCCGCTGGCGCTGGAGCACCACGCTGGCGCTCGCGGTGCCGCGCAACCGCGGCGGCAGGCGCATCCCCAACCAGCTGCAGCGCATGTATGCCGAGGATCTCTTGCAGGCCGTGTTTCCCGATGCGGTCGCCTGCCAGGACAACCTGCAGGGCGTGCGCGAGGTGCCCGACCATCCGCTGGTCAACCAGGCATTGCGGGATTCCCTGGAGGAGGCGGTGGATGCCACTGGCCTCGAATCTCAATTGAACAGAATTTTCTCGGAAGAAGTGGAGCTGGTGGCCCGCGACACGCCCGAGCCGTCGGTCCTCAGCCACGAGCTGCTCAACTCGGCGGTCTACACCTTCCTCGACGATGCGCCGCTCGAAGAGCGCCGCACGCGCGCCGTGTACGCGCGCCGCGCCACCGAGGTGCGCAGCGCCGACGACCTCGGTGCCCTCGACCCGGCGGCGATCGAGCGGGTGCGGCAGGAGGCCTGGCCGGTGGCTGCCACCCCGGACGAGATGTACGACGCGCTCATGGTCGCCGGGTACATCCGTGAAGGGGAGCTCGCCGGCCATTGGCCCGCCCTGATCCATCAGCTTGGAGAAAGAGTGGTGAAGCGCGGCGACGCGTGGTACGCGCACGAGCGGCAGGAGGACGACGCCGTCGAGCTTCTCGCGAGCCGGCTGGAGGTCCTTGGGCCCATCTTGGCGTCCGAGGATGCGAATCTTCTGGAACTGGAGCGGCAGGGGCGCATCCTGCGCGGGCGCTTCACGAATTCGGGCTCTGACCCCGAACTGGAGTGGTGCGACCGGCGCCTGCTCGCGCGCATCCACCGCTACACCCTGAACCGCCTGCGCGCCGAGATCGAGCCGGTGAGCGCCGCGGACTTCATGCGCTTCCTGCTCCATTGGCAGCACGTCGCGGCCGAAGACCAGCTGCGCGGCGCGGAGGGCGTCGCCGCGGTAGTCGAGCAGCTCGAAGGCTTCGAGCTCGCGGCGGCGGGCTGGGAGCAGGACGTGCTGCCGACGCGCGTTTCCGACTACGGCGCCGAGCAGCTCGACCGGCTCTGCCTGAGCGGCAGGGTCGCCTGGGGCCGACTGACCCCGGGCAGCCGGGCGCCGCTTCGCAGCTCGCCGATCACGCTGCTGCTGCGCGAGCACGCCGGCCATTGGGGGGTCGACAAGGCGCCGGTGCTGGAATTTTCTTCCGAGGCGAAGGCGCTTCGCGAGGTGCTGGACAGGAAGGGCGCGTCGTTCTTCGACGAGCTGGTGCGCGCGACCGGGCTGCTTCCCGCGTTTGTCGAGCGCGGGCTCGCCGAGCTGGCAGGTGCGGGCGTAGCGACGGCAGACAGCTTCGCCGGCCTGCGGGCGCTGCTCGCGCCGCCGGAGAAGCGGCGCGGCCTGGTGGAAACCGCGGGGCGGTGGTCCCTTCTGTCTTCCGTCAAGGCGGATGATGTGGAGCAGATCGCACGCACGCTTCTGAAGCGCTACGGTGTCGTTTTCCGAGCCCTGTTGCAGAGGGAATCGCAGCTTCCGCCGTGGCGCGACCTGGGGCGCGTGTACCGGCGGCTGGAAGCGCGCGGCGAAATCCGCGGAGGGCGCTTCGTCGCCGGCGTCGGCGGCGAGCAGTTCGCCGCCGCGGATGCGGTCGGACGGCTGCGCGCGGTGCGCAAGACGGAGAAGCCCGGCGAGCTCATCGTGTTGAGCGCCGCCGATCCGCTCAACCTGGTGGGCATCCTCACGCCCGAGGCTCGCGTCCCGGCGGTGCATCGCAACCGTATCCTTTTCCGGGACGGCTTGCCGATCGCCGCCACGGAGGGCGGGCAGCTGCGCCGGCTGGCGGACTCGGACATCGACGATGCAAAGTTGCGCACGCTGCTCGCCCGGCGCTCCCTGCGCCATCCGCTGCGGGCGCACCTGCGCACCCCGACGTCGCGCGAAGCGGCGTTGCTGGCAAGAAGAAAGGGCCATGGCGAAATCGAGCAAGCAGTGGCTCCGCCGGCACGTCACTGACGCGTACGTCCGCAAGGCGAAGGCGCAGGGCTACCGGTCGAGGGCGGCCTACAAGCTCCTCGAGATCGATGCCGCGGAGAAGCTGCTGCGCCCGGGCATGACTGTCCTGGATCTCGGCGCCGCGCCGGGCGGCTGGTCGCAGGTGGCCGCCGCCCGGGTGCAGCCGGGCGGGCGCGTGGTGGCGATTGATCTTCTGCCGATCGCCCCCATCTCGGGAGTTGAGGTGCACCAGGGGGATTTTCGAGAAAAAATGCTCCTGGAAGGCGAGAAGGCCGACCTCATCCTTTCCGATGTTTCGCCGAATCTGTCGGGTATCGGGAACGTTGACCAGGCCCGGGCACTCGAACTGTCTGGCGCGGCGCTCGATTTGTGCCGCAAGCTTCTGAAGCCTGACGGGGTTTTCCTGACCAAGGCGTTCCAGGGCGAGGCGTTCGGGGAGTTGGTGGAGAACCTCAAGGCGGCTTTCTCGAAGGTCAAAGTCCTAAAGCCCTCGGCTTCACGGGGTGAATCGAGGGAGACTTACGTGCTGGCGCGTAACTTGCGCGCCTTGTAAGATGAATTCTTTGCGCGGTGCAGTATGAGGAGAACGAGTACTTGAACAACATGCTCAAGAACCTGGTCATCTGGCTCGTCATCGGGCTGGTGCTGATGACCGTGTTCAACCAGTTCAACACCCGCCAGGCGACCCAGGCGCCGATGGAGTATTCGCAGTTCCTGGAGGAAGTGAAGTCCGGCCGCATTTCGAAGGTGACCATCGAGGGCCGCCAGCTCAAGGCGCAGACCGCCGAGGGCAAGCGCGTCACCAGCTACTCGCCGGGCGACATCTGGCTGGTATCGGACCTGCTCAAGTACGGCGTGAAGATCGAGGCCAAGCCCGAAGAGGAGCC
>DASUUN010000040.1:0-9518 GCA_036374055.1 Burkholderiales bacterium | reverse complement strand
TCCAGCGTGCGCACCTGGGCGAGGTTGACGATCTCGTGCGACTGGATCGGCCAGGGCAGCCGCCAGCGCAGGCCCGAGGTGGTTTCCTCGGAGAAGCGGCCGAAGGTGAGCACCACGCCGCGCGTGCCCTCGTTCACGATGTAGAAACCGCTCGCCAGCCACACTGCCACGACCAGGGCGATCAGCACGCCGGCGCCGCCGCCGATCTGCCAGCTCGAGGGCGGCGAGGGCGGCTCGTCGCCGCCGCCGCCGCGGCGGCGCCTGCCGAGCAGCTCGGAGAGCTTGCGGTTGAAGTTGCGCCACAGCTCGTCCAGGTCCGGGGGACCCTGGTTGCCGCCGCCCTGCGGGCCGCGGGAACCGCGTCCCCAGTTGGGGTCGTTCAATGACATGGACGGAAGGTTCTAGTGAGGTTGCAGTGGATGCGCCTCGGGAGCGGCCGCGCCGCGCGTTGCCGCCCTGTGGCGGGCGAACTCGGCGATGGCAGCGCGCAACCCGTCCAGTCCTGCTCCGGTGCGCGCGCTCACGAAAACGCGGCAAATCCTACCATATTGATCGCGCTCGACGCCGGGCTCCAGTCCCGCGACGTCGATCTTGTTCCAGGCGAGCAGCCGGGGCGCCGCGCCCGCCGGGATCTCCGCGAGCACCTTGTCCACGTCGGCGATCTGCTGGTTGCGCGACGGCGAGGCCGCGTCCACCACGTGCAGCAGCAGGTCGGCGTGCACGGTTTCCTCCAGCGTGGCGCGGAAAGCCGCCACCAGGCCGTGCGGCAGGTCGCGGATGAAGCCCACCGTGTCGGACAGCACCACGTCGCCCGCCCCGGGCAGCCAGACGCGCCGCGTGGTGGTGTCAAGCGTGGCGAACAGCTGGTCGGCCTCGTAGGCCCGGGCGTTGGTGAGCGCGTTGAACAGCGTCGATTTGCCCGCGTTCGTATAGCCGACCAGGGAGACCGACAGGACGTTGCCCCGGGCCCGCGACCGGCGTTGAACCGTTCGCTGCTTTCTGAGGCCCTCCAGCTTGCCGCGCAGGACCTTGACGCGCTGCCCGATATAGCGCCGGTCGAGCTCGATCTGCTTCTCCCCCGGGCCGCCGGTCTTGCCCAGGCCGCCGCGCTGGCGCTCCAGGTGGCTCCAGCCGCGCACCAGGCGGGTGGACAGGTGCTCGAGCTGCGCCAGCTCCACCTGCAGCTTGCCTTCGCTGGTCTGCGCGCGCTGCGCGAAGATCTCCAGGATCAGCCCGGTGCGGTCCATGACGCGCCGCTGCAGCTCGCGCTCGATGTTTCTTTCCTGGGCCGGCGACAGGGCGTGGTTGAAGATGACGAAGGCGGCGTTGAGCTCCTGCGCCGCGCGCAGGATCTCGCCGATCTTGCCGCTGCCGGCATAGAGCTTCGGGTCCGGGCGGCTGCGCCGCCCCTTGATCACGCGGTGGCGCCGCACCCCCGCGCTTTGCACCAGGCGCACCACCTCCTCGACGCTCTCCTCGTAGGCGTCGTCGCCGAGATTCAGACAGACGATGATGGCCGCTTGGGGGTCGGCGGCCGGGAGGGGCGTTTCCCGCAAACTACTCGGCGTCCTTGTCCGCTCCCAGGCTGATCGGGCGCGAGGGCACCACGGTGGAGATGGCGTGCTTGTAGACCATCTGGGTCACGGAATTGCGCAGCAGCACGACGTACTGGTCGAACGACTCGATCTGGCCCTGCAGCTTGATGCCGTTGACCAGATAGATCGAAACCGGGACATGCTCCTTGCGCAGCGTGTTCAAAAATGGGTCTTGTAGCAACTGGCCCTTGTTGCTCATGTTCTTCTCTCTTGGGGATTTTGTAGCCATACTCTAATTGATTTTCCTGGGCTTTTCTAGCTTCACGGGGGCGGTGACGTCACCGCATTGCGCGCGGTGGCGCAACGCGTGGTCCATCAGCACGCAAGCGAGCATGGCTTCCGCGATGGGGGTGGCACGGATTCCCACGCAGGGGTCGTGGCGGCCGGTGGTCTCGATGGTGGTCGCCCGGCCGCCGGCATCGATCGTGCGGCGCGGCAGGCGAATGCTGGAGGTGGGCTTGAGCGCGATCGACACCGTGATGTCCTGCCCGGTGGAGATGCCGCCCAGCACCCCGCCGTTGTTGTTGGACAGGAACCCCTGCGGCGTCATCTCGTCGCCGTGCTCGCTGCCCTTCTGCCCGATCGCGGCGAACCCGGCGCCGATCTCGACCCCCTTCACCGCGTTGATCGACATCATCGCCGCCGCGATGTCGGCGTCCAGGCGGCCGTAGACCGGCTCGCCCCAGCCCGCCGGCACGCCTTCGGCCACCACGTTCACCCGCGCGCCGCAGGAGTCGCCGCTTTCGCGCAGCTGATCCATGAATTCCTCGAGATGGGGAATCGATTCGGAATCCGCCGCAAAGAACGGGTTGGCGCCCACCGCGTCCCACGAGCGGAACGGGATCTTGAAAGAGCCCAGCTCGGCGAGATAGCCGCGCACCACGACGCCGTAGCGCTCGCGCAGCCACTTCTTCGCGATGGCGCCGGCGGCCACGCGCACCACGGTTTCGCGCGCCGAGGCGCGGCCGCCGCCGCGCGGGTCGCGCGCGCCGTACTTCTGGAGGTAGGTGTAGTCGGCGTGGCCGGGGCGGAACTTCTGCGCGATGGCGGCGTAGTCCTTGGAGCGCGGGTCCTCGTTGCGGATCAGGAAGCCGATGGCCGTGCCGGTGGTGCGCCCCTCGTAGACGCCGGAGAGGACCTCCACCGTGTCGGATTCGCGCCGCTGCGTCACATGACGCGAAGCGCCGGGCTTTCGCCGGTCCAGCTCTTTCTGGATATCCTGGCTGGAAAGCTCGAGGCCGGGCGGGCAGCCGTCCACCACCCCGCCGTAGGCGGGGCCGTGCGACTCGCCGAAAGAGGTCACGCAGAAGAGCGTGCCGAAACTGTTGCCCGACATTTAAGCGGGATTCTATCCGGCCTTCAGGCGGGCCAGTTCTTGATGTACCCCTTGAGCATCTTGTTTTCGAAGTCCTGCTCCTCGAGCACCGCCTTGGCCACGTCGCGGAAGGAGATGACGCCGAGGAGCTTGCCGCCCTGCGTCACCGGCAGGTAGCGCGCGCCGCTCTCCAGCATCATGCGCCGCAGGTCGTTTACCTCCATGTCGGGCGTCGCGGTCACCGGATCGCGGACCATGATCTCGCCCACCTCGAGCTCGCCCAGCGCGCCGCCGCGCGAGGCGAGCGAGCGCAGCAGCTCGTGAAAGGTGAGCATGCCCACCATGCGGCCCTGCTCCATCACCACCAGAGAGCCGAGATTCTCCGCCGCCATGGTCTTGACCGCGTCGGCGGCGCGGCCCGCGGGCTCGATGCTGACCAGGCGGTTTCCCTTGACCCGAAGGATCTCCTTGACCTGCATGGTGGACCTCCTGTGCCTTGCCAGAATACTCTTTTGGCCCATGGCACAAAAGACAGCCCTGGTTACCGGCGCGGCCCGGGGTATCGGCGCCGGCATCGCCCGGCTGCTGGCGGAGCGCGGCTATGCGGTGGCGGTGGCCGACCTCGAGGATCCCCGAAGCGGGAATTTCTTCGTTCGCACCGACGTTTCCAGCGAGCCATCCGTGCGCGGCTGCGTGCGCGCGGTGCTGCGCGAGCTCGGCCGGCTGGACGCGCTGGTCAACAACGCCGGCATCACGGGCCCGCAAAGCGGGCCGGTCGAGAAGCTCGCCCTGGCGGAATGGAACCGGCGCATCGGCACCAACCTCACCGGCGTTTTCCTGATGACCAAGCACTGCGTGCCCCACCTGCGCAAGGCGCGCGGCGCGATAGTGAACATCGCATCGACCCGCGCGCTGCAGTCGGAGCCCGATACCGAAGCTTACGCGGCGAGCAAAGGCGGCGTGGTAGCGCTCACCCATGCGCTGGCGATGAGCCTGGGGCCCCAGGTGCGCGTGAACTGCATCAGCCCGGGCTGGATCGCGCGCCAGAAGCTGCGCAAGAAGGACCACGCGCAGCATCCCGTCGGCCGCGCCGGGCGGGATCAGGACATCGCGCAACTCACTGCCTATCTGATCTCGGACGCGGCGGGCTTCATCACCGGCCAGAACTTCATCGCCGACGGCGGCATGACCCGCAAGATGATTTACCTGGACTGACTACCAGATAAGGATCGTCGCGAGCCCCAGAAGCATCCCCATGCTCACCACGTCGGTCGCGGTGGTGAGGAAGATGCTCGAGGCGGTCGCCGGGTCGAAGCCGAAGCGCTTGAGTGTGAGCGGCACCAGGGCGCCCGATATGCCGCTCGCCACGCACGAGCCGACCATCGCGAGCAGCACGACGAACGACAGCAGGATCGGGTGCTCGTTCGCCTGGCCGCTCGCCACCACGTACATGCCGATGGCCGCCGCCAGGCCCACGCCGACGCCGTTCATCGCGCCGAGCAGCGCTTCCTTCCTGATGAGCGGCTTCTCGGTGCCGGGCTTGAGCTCGCCGAGCGTCATGCCGCGCAGCGTCACGGCGAGCGCCTGGCAGCCGGTGTTGCCGGATTGCCCGGCGAGCACCGGCAGGAACAGCGCCAGGATCACCAGCCGGTCGATGGTGTCCTGGAAGATGCCGACCACCGCGGCGGCAAGAAAGGCGGTGAGCAGGTTGAGCTGCAGCCAGGGGTGGCGCATCCTGAGGCTCTGCTTCCAGGGCGTGGCGAGGCGCTCCTCGTCGCTGACGCCCACCATGGTGCCGGCCTGCAGCGTGATCTCGATCGCCTGGGCCTCGAACATCGCCTGGCCGCGCACCAGGCCGATGAGCCGGCCCTCGGCGTCGGTGACCGGGTAGACCGGGTAGTGGCGGCCGAGCACCTGCTTCATCGCGTCCTTCAGCGTAGTCGACGCCTGCAGGGTGAACGGCTCCTTGAGCATCACCTCGCCCAGCCTGCGGCCGCGGTCGTTGAACAGCAGGTCGCGCATCGTGACGATGCCGGCGAGGCGGACCTCGTCGTCGACCACCCAGATATAAGTGATGAGCACGCTGCCCGCCTCCACGGCCTCGCGCAGGGCCTCGATGGCTTCGCCGACCGTGGCGTCAGCCGGGAATGCGCCGACCACCGGCTCCATCATGCGGCCGACGGCGTCCTCGTCGTAGAGCGCGTTGCGCTGCCACTGGCGCCCGACCGTCTCCGGCGCCGCGCCGATGGTGCGCTCGCGCGCGTCGTCGGGCAGCGCCGCGAGCACGTCCTGCGCAAAGCCGGGCGACAGGCGCAGCAGCGCGGCGGCGATCTCCACGCCGCCGAAGTGGGCGAGCTTGGCGGCCGCGCCGCCGGCGGAGCGCGTCTTGATTTCCTCCGCCAGGTCGGCGGCGGCTTCCTGGATGGTGGTGCGGTCTAGCAGGTCCACGGACTGCCTCCCCGAGCAGCTGGTACGTTTTCGCGCAGGATACCCTAGTCTTTTCAGGTCATAGTGCTCCTCGCGCGCCGCGGCGCGGTCGTGGCACAATCTCCGACATGACGCCGCGCGCCATCACCGTCCGACTCGCCGAGCCGCGCGATGCCCAGGCCATCGCGCTGATGTCGCGCGACTTCATCGAGGCCGGGCTGGGCTGGAAGTACGACGCCGCCCGCGTGCTGCGCGCCATCCGCGACCGCGACACGCTCGCGGTGGTGGCCTGCGAGGGCGGCAAGGGGGGTGCGGTGCGCGGCGCCCTCGCCGGCTTCGCCCTCATGGAGCTCGGCGACGAGCGCGCCCACCTGGTGCTGCTTGCCGTGCGGCCTTCGCACCGCAGGCTGGGCATCGGCCAGCGGCTGCTCGACTGGCTGCTGGAATCGGCGCGTGTGGCCGGCATGGCGAGCATCCACCTCGAGCTGCGCTCCGCCAACGAGGCGGCACGCCGCTTCTACCGCGCGATGGGCTTCTACGAGACGGTGCTGGTGCCGGGCTACTACCGCAGCGGCGAAGGCCGCAAGGAAGGCGCGCTGCGCATGCTGCGGGTGCTGCGCGCCCCGGGGCCGGTGCCCTACACCTGGCGCCCGCCGCGCACCGAAGACACCTAGGAATTCGGGGTCAGTGTCGTAATTCAAGGTAGCGCGTAGCGCTTCGGCGAATTACGACACTGACCCCGAATTCCCCGAAGATACCTAGGGCACGATCGCGAAGCCGATCCGGATCTGCGACTTGCGCCTGAGGTTGTAGTCCAGGATGTCCTCGCCGTAACCGGTGAAGTACTGCAGGTGGAAGTAGCCGCTGACCGGCCCGACGCGCATGTCGCGCGCACGCTTGGACAGGTCCAGCAGAAAGCTTCCCTTGCCGCTCGTGCCGCGGCGCACCACCGCCGTGGCGATCCACTCGCCCAGGGCGTCGTAGCGCAGGCGCCAGTCGACGTGGCCGCGATATTCGTGGATGTCGGGGTTCTCCTCGCGCTCCAGGTACTTGTAGATCTTCGGGGTGAATTGGAGGGTGTGCCCGTTATCCAGGGTCCAGTGCCATTCCGGTCGCGCGAAGGCGATGTTGATCGAGCGCGAGCGCTCGCCGTCGCGGCCGTTGGACTCGTGCTCGAGGCCGAGGCGCACGCTGTCGATGAAGGTCTTCTCGTCCGCCCGGTCCCATTTCCAGAACATCGAAGGCCGGTAGCTGGTGTCGCGGAAGGCCTTCGAGTCCGAGGAGAGGTCCCACAGCGAATTCTGCGTATAGCCGAAGTACAGGCCCGACAGCCACGGCTGCTGGCGGCCGAAGCCCGAGCCGAAGTCGAACAGCCGGTACTTGAACGACAGCTGAAAGCGCGCGGAGTAGCCGTCGCGCGCGCCGAACACGAAGTACATCGGGTCGTTCTCGGACAGCGGCGGCTCGAACTCCCCGGGCTGGCGCCCGACGCCGAAGCTGCTGACCACGTCCGGCTGCGGCGCGACGATCAGCGTGAGCACGCTGGAGCGCTGGCCGGCGAGCTCGACCGACACCGCGCCGGTCACCCCGGGCGGCATGTTGGCGAGATAGCTGCGGCGGCGCTCGGTTTCCGGAGCAACCGCGCGCAGCGGCACGATGCGCTCGACGACCGCACCCTTGAGCCGCAGAGCGAGCTCGTCGGGCAGCGGCTCGCCGCTCACGCTCACCACGATGATCTCGAAGTCGCCGCCCGCCACCGCGCGCCCGTCCGGCGACGCGATCAGCCATTGCGGCGTCTGGCCCCAGGCGAAGCCCTGGCAGAAAGCGACGGCGAGAAGGACGAGCCAGCCCTTCACGTGACGCTCCAGTCCTGCGTGCGGGAGAAACGCGCGACCAGGAAATCGACGAACAGGCGCACCTTGGCCGAAAGGTGCTTGCGGCTCGGGTAGACGGCGTAGATCGGCGTGGCCGGCGGCTCGAAATCCTGCAGCAGGGGCACCAGGCGCCCGGCGCGCACCTCCGGGCCGACGATGAACGCCGGCTCGAACACGATGCCGGCGCCGCGCGCCGCAGCTTCGGCGAGCAGGTCGCCGTTGTTCGAGTGCAGGTTGCCCTTCACGCGCACCGAGCGCTCGCCGCCGGCGGGGTCGCGGAAGCGCCAGAGGTTGCGCGGGCTGACGTACTCATAGGTGAAGCAATTGTGCCGCGCCAGGTCCTCGGGCACCTGCGGCGCGCCATGCGTCGCCAGGTACGCGGGGGAGGCGCAGGGCACCAGGCGGGTCTCGCCGAGCTTGCGCGCCACCACGTTCTCCGAGCCGGGCGCGCCAATGCGGATGGCGAGATCGAAGCCTTCCTCCACCAGGTCGACCACGCGGTCGGATAGCGAGACGTCGAAGCGCACCTCGGCGTGCGCGGCCAGGAACTCGGCGATCGCCGGCGCGACATGGCGCACGCCGAAATTGATCGAGGTCGTGAGCTTGACGGTGCCGCGCGGCACGACCGCGGCGCGCTGCGCCTCCTGCTCTGCCTCGTCGAGGTCGGCGAGCAGCTGCACGCTGCGCTCGTAGAAGGCCTGTCCGCTCTCGGTAAGGCTCACGCGACGGGTCGTGCGGTTGAGCAGGCGGGTATGCAGGTGCGCCTCCAGGTCGGCGACGTGGCGGGAAGTCGCCGTCGCCGACAGTCCCAGCTTGTCTGCGGCCGCGGTAAAGCTCCCGGACTCAGCGACTTGCGCGAACACTCGGATAGCGTGGAATTGATCCATTACACCGATATACGGGACAATTTATCAACAGACCTCTAGTTTATCCCTAGATTCGGGAGTTTCATACTTCGCCCCGTTGCATCTAACCCTACCGAAAAGGAAACGCAGTCATGAAACGCGCCGTAGCCGCTGTAGCCCTCGCCGTCCTCGCCCTGCCCGCGCTCGCCGCGGAGCTGCCGTACGACCAGAACCTGGTCGACCGCGCCCTGCCCAATATCCCCGAGCGCGCCGTTCCCGGGGACGCCTACCAGGGAACCACGTTCGAGCAGTACGCGCCGGCTTGATGGACGCCGGGACCGGCCCGTCCCGCGGCCGGTCCCAACCTTCCGGAGAAGCCGACCATGATCGACTCCCGTACCGCCCCGTACGCCGCCACCGTGCTGCGCGTCTCGCTCGGCGCGATGTACATCGCCCATTCGCTGATCCTGAAGCATTTCACTTATACGCTGCCCGGCACCGCGCAGTTCTTCGAGTCGCTCGGCCTGCCCGCCGCGCTCGCCTACCTCACCTTCTGGGCCGAGCTCGTCGGCGGCATACTGCTGGTCGCCGGCGTGGCCAGCCGCTGGGTGGCGCTCGCGCTCGTGCCGATCCTGCTGGGCGCCTTCTGGGCGCACGCCGGCAACGGCTGGGTGTTCAGCGCGCCGAACGGCGGCTGGGAATACCCGCTGTTCCTCATCGTCGTATCCTTCGTGGTGGCGCTTTTGGGCGATGGCAGGCTTGCCGTCTCCAGCCGCTTCACAGCACGCCGCTTGCAAGGAGCTCACGCATGAGACTGCCGAGCGTCTTCATCTCCCACGGCTCGCCGATGCACGCCCTGCAGCCGGGGCCGGCCGGCGAGGCGTGGAAGGCGCTCGGCCGCCGCCTGCCCCGGCCGCGCGCCATCCTCATCGCCTCGGCGCACTGGGAAACCCACCTGCCGATGCTCACGGGCAACCCTAAGCCCGAGACCATCCACGACTTCTACAACTTCCCGGAGCCGCTCTATCGGCTGCGCTATCCGGCACCGGGCGCGCCGGACGTCGCGCAGCGCGCGCAGGCGCTGCTGAAGAGCGCGGGCTTCGGCGCCGCGATCGACGGCGGCCGCGGCCTCGACCATGGCGCCTGGGCGCCGCTGCTCTACGCCTATCCGCGGCACGACGTGCCGGTGGTGCAGATTTCCGTGCAGCCGGCGCTGGGGCCGCGCCATCACCTGCAGGTCGGCAAGGCGCTGCGGCCCCTCGCCGAAGAAGGCGTGCTGATCGTCGGCTCCGGCCACATGACGCACAACCTGCGCGACTGGGCGCGCGGCGCCGGCAAGCCGGAGCCGTATGCGCAGGAATTCCAGGCCTGGGTATTCGACAGGCTCAACCAGCACGACATTGAAAGCCTGCTCGAGTACCGGTCCAGGTCGGCCCACGGCGCGCGCGCACATCCGACGGAC
>DASUUN010000039.1:0-14015 GCA_036374055.1 Burkholderiales bacterium | reverse complement strand
CTGGAAGACCTTCGTCGAGACCTATCTCGAGGTCTACCACGTCGACTTTTTCCATCCGGGCCTGGGCAACTTCGCCGACTGCGGCAACTTCAGCGTCGACTACGGCGAGGAGTACTCGGTGCAGATCGTCGCCGCCAAGGCCAGCCTGCGAAAGCCCGGCACGCCGGTCTACAAGCGGTGGCAGGAGATGTGCCTGAAGCAGCTCGACGGGCGCGAGCCCAAGCACGGCGCGCTCTGGGCGACCTACTTTCCCGCGCTGACCTTCGAGTGGTATCCGAACGTACTCGTGGTTTCGAATCTCATCCCGCGCTCGCCCACCCGCACCACCAACGTGGTGGAGTTCTACTACCCGGAGGAGATCGCGCTGTTCGAGCGCGAGTTCGTCGAGGCGCAGCAGGCCGCGTACGTCGAGACGGCGATCGAGGACAACGAGATCTGCGAGCGCCTGGATCGCGGCCGCCGCGCGCTCTGGCGGCAGGGCATCGACGACGCCGGCCCCTATCAGTCGCCAATGGAAGACGCCGAGGTGCATTTTCATGAGTGGCTCCACGCTCGTCTCGACCGGTGAATTAGAAGCGCATCTTGCGCAGTGGCGGGTGTTCGACTGCCGCCATGACCTGATGCAGCATGAGCTCGGCGCGCAGCAATACCGCGAGAGCCACATCCCGGGCGCGCTCTTCGCCCATCTCGATCGCGACCTTTCCGGCCGCAAGACCGGGAAGAACGGTCGTCATCCGCTGCCCGACCCCGAGGATTTCGTCAAGTGGCTTGGGAAGACAGGTCTTTCCCCAGACGACCCGGTGGTCTGCTACGACGGCGGCAACGGCGCCATGGCGGCGCGCCTGTGGTGGATGCTGCGCTGGGCCGGCCACGGACACGTCGCGGTGCTCGACGGCGGGTTCGCGAAGTGGGTTGCGGAGGGCAGGCCCGTAACGCGCGACGTACCTCGCTTTCCCGAGACCCGCTATCCGGTCAAGCCTGCCCTGGTTTCGGCCGTGGAAGTCGACGACGTGGGCAATGCATCAGTCCTTCTGGACGCGCGCGCGCCGGCGCGGTTTCGCGGCGAGCAGGAGCCGATCGATCCGGTCGCCGGCCATATCCCGGGGGCGCGCAACCGTTTCAACGCGCAGAACCTCGCCCCCGAAGGGACGCTCAAGGCGCCCGAGGCGCTGAAGCGCGAATTCCTCGAAGTCCTCGAAGGCCGCGACCCGGCCGAGGTGGTCCACTATTGCGGCTCGGGCGTCGCGGCGTGCCACAACCTGCTCGCCATGGAAGTCGCCGGGTTGCCGGGCGGCAAGCTCTACGCCGGCTCGTGGAGCGAGTGGATCGCGGACCCCAAGAGACCGATTGGTCGCTGACGCAGTCCTCGCTGTCCATTTCACCCTCGTCCTGTTCATCGTCGGCGGGCTGCTGCTGACCTGGATCGGCGCGCCGCTCGGCTGGCGCTGGATACGCAATCCGTGGTTCCGCTACCTGCATCTCGCCGCCATAGGGTTCGTGGCAGTGGAGGCGCTGCTGGGCGTCGCTTGCCCGCTCACGGTATGGGAGGACCTCCTGCGCGGCGGCAGCCGGCCGGAGTCCTTCATCGCGCGCTGGACCCACCGCCTGCTCTTCTACCGCGCGCCGCAATGGGTGTTCACGGCCGCGTACCTCGCGTGGGCGCTCGCTACGCTGGCAACGCTACGGCTCGTTCCGCCCAGGCGAACAGCTGCCTGAAGACTTCCTCGCGGACCGGCGGCCGGGACAGCACCAGGTCGTGCGTGCCGCCCGGGAAGGCGAGCACCGTGACCCGGGAACCGAGGGTGCGCGACCATTTGGCGATGTCGCGCCAGTCGAGCACGAAGTCGGCCTCGTCCGAATGCATGGACAGCACCGGGCATTCGAGCCCGAGACCGCGGCGCACCCGGGCGTGCGCGTCGGTGATCGCGCCGAGCCAGCCGTAATAGATGGGAAAGCCGCGCCGCGGCTTGAGGCGCGTGTCGAACTCCCAGTGCTCGAGCAGGCTGTCGACGTACTCGGGACGCAGCGTGCTCTCGTCCTTGAGGAAGGGGAAGAGGCGGCCCATGGCCGCCGCCAGGTGCAGCTGCGCGATGCGCCAGTCGGGCAGGCGCCAGTCGAAGAACGGGCTATTCAGCCACAGGGCGCGCAGCGCGTCGCGGCGCTCGCCCTCGGCGGCGTAAAGCGCGCACACCAGGCCGCCGGTGGAGTGGCCCGCGAGCAGCACCGGCTCGCCGATCTCGTCCAGAGCGCGCGTGATGTCGGCGTGGTATTCCGACAGGCTCTTGCAGAAATTCGGATGCTGGTGCGGCCGCAGCGAGCGGCCGTGCTTGCGCAGGTCGAGCGCGTAGAACGCGTAGCCTTCGGCGGCGAAGCGCTCGGCCATGTGCCGCTGGAAGAAGTAGTCGGCGAAGCCGTGGATGTACAGGACCGCGCCGCGCGGCGCCTCGCCCGCGGCAAGGCGCACCAGCGTGGCGTTCACCGGCCCGTCGTAGTCGTCGGGGAAGCCGAGCTCGCGCGCCTCGAACCCCGCCAGCAGCGGGTCAGGCTGCCACGCGCTCATGGCGGGCGAGCGCCCAGCGGACGTGCTCTCTGACCAGCTCGGAAGGGTGGTTTTCGCGTGCACGCAGCGCTCCGGTTATTTCGGGGGTGGCGGGCGCATTGCCCAGGCCGACGGCGAGATTGCGCAGCCAGCGCTCGTAGCCGATGCGCCGGATCGGCGAGCCTCGCAGCCGCTCCTCGAACTCGGTCTCGGTCCACGCGAACAGCTCGACCAGGCTCGCCTGGTCCAGTCCGTTTCTGGCTTCAAAATCATTCTCTTTGGAAAGCTTCGCGAAACTGTTCCACGGGCAAACCAGCTGGCAGTCATCGCAGCCATAGACGCGATTGCCGATGAGGGGGCGCAGCTCCTCCGGGATCGCGCTCTTGTGCTCGATGGTGAGGTAGGAGATGCAGCGCCGGGCGTCGAGCTGGTAGGGCGCGCGGATCGCCTGCGTGGGGCAGACCTCGATGCAGCGCTCGCAGGTGCCGCAATGGCCCGCCCGCGGCGCATCCGCGGGCAGCGGCAGGTCGCAGTAGACCTCGCCGAGAAAGAACCAGGAGCCGGCGTCGCGGTCGAGCAGCAGCGTATGCTTGCCGCGCCAGCCCAGGCCGGCGTTGCTTGCCAGCTCCACTTCCATGACCGGCGCCGAATCGGTGAACACGCGAAAGCCGAACGCGCCCGCGCGCGCCTCGATGCGCCCGCACAGCGCCTGCAGGCGTGCGCGCAGCACCTTGTGGTAGTCGCGGCCGCGGGCATACCGGGCGATATATGCCCGCTCCGCCGGCGTGTCGATGCCTTGCGGCCGGTCGCGCAGATAGTCCATCCGGCAGGAGATCACGCGCAGCGTGCCGGGCTTGAGCGCCGCCGGGTGCGCCCGCAAGGCGGCATGGCGGGCCATATACTCCATCTCGCCATGCCAGCCCCGGGAGAGCCACTCGAGCAGGCGCGGCTCGGCGGCCGACACGTCGGCGTCGGCGATGCCGACGGCCTGGAAGCCGAGCTCCCGTCCCCATGCCTTGATCTGCCGCGCGAGTGCCGCGTAGTCCATGTCGCTCGATATTAATTTGCCGGATGCGCAGGCCACCGCCGCGCTGGGCGCCGCGCTGGCCGCCGGCGCCTTGCCGGGCCGCGTGCTGCACCTGCGGGGCGACCTCGGCGCCGGGAAAACCACCCTGGTCAGGGGCCTGTTGCGTGCCCTCGGATATGCCGGACGGGTCAAGAGCCCGACCTATACCTTGGTTGAACCTTACGCGCTTTCGAGCTTACACTTCTATCATTTTGATTTCTATCGATTCGAAGATCGGTCTGAATGGCTGAGCTCGGGCTTTCGCGAATACTTCAATCCGCAGTCGCTCTGCGTCGTGGAGTGGCCGGAGAAAGCCGGAGGGCTGCTCGGCCCTCCGGACGTAGAGGTACGCCTGCAATTCTCGGGCGAGGGCCGCAACGCGAGCCTCGAAGCGCAAACCGCGGCGGGCGCCTCCTGGCTTTCCTCCTTGCGCTCGCCTTCCTAGCCCCGGCCCACGCGCAGGTCCTTGCGAGCCGCATCTGGCCGGCCCCCGACTACACGCGCCTCACGCTCGAGTCGAAGTCCGACGTCAAGTTCACGCTTTTCAGCCTGAAAAGTCCCGAGCGCCTGGTGCTCGACCTGGAAACCGACGAGCTGTCGGGCGCGCTCGCCGAGCTCGCCGGCAAGGTCGCGGCCGACGACCCTTACATTCAGGGGCTGCGCGTCGCCCATAACCGGCCCGGCGTAATCCGCGTCGTGCTCGACCTGAAGGCCGACGTCAAGCCGCAGATCTTCACCCTGCCCCCGATCGCCGAATACGGCCATCGCCTGGTGCTCGACATCTACCCGGCCGTGGAAATCGACCCGCTCGCGGCTCTGATTCAGAAAACCACGAAACCCCGGGACGACAAGATCGCGCGGCTTGCCACCATCGTTATCGATCCCGGCCATGGCGGCGAGGATCCGGGCGCCATCGGCCGCCACGGCTCGCGCGAGAAGGACGTGACGCTGAGCATCGCGCGGCGCCTGAAGGCGCTGGTCGACAACGAGCCCAACATGCGCGCCCTGCTCACCCGGGACGGGGATTACTTCCTGAACCTGGGGGCGAGGGTCGACAAGGCGCGCAAGGTGCGGGCGGACCTGTTCGTCTCGATCCACGCCGACGCGTTCGTGCGGCCGCACGCGCGCGGCTCCTCGGTGTTCGCGCTGTCGGAGCGGCGCGCCACCTCGGAGGCGGCGCGCTGGCTCGCCAGCAAGGAAAACGACTCGGACCTGATCGGCGGGGTCAACCTCGAGGCCAAGGAATCGCACGTCAGGCAGACCATCCTCGACCTCTACCAAACCGCCACCATCGACTACAGCCTGCGCCTGGGCAGCTCGGTGCTGAAGCGCCTGGAGCGCGTCAACACGCTGCACAAGCCGCACGTCGAGCAGGCGAGCTTCGCGGTGCTCAAGGCGCCCGACGTGCCCTCGATCCTGGTGGAGACCGCGTTCATCTCCAACCCGCAGGAGGAACGGCGGCTCAACGACGAGTCCTACCAGGAAAAGCTGGCGCGGGCGCTGCTCGATGGCATCCGCGACTACATCGCCAAGCACCCGCCCCGGCCGTCGTCGCCGCTAGCGCTTAACTAGCCTCGGCGTCAGCCAGGCCACGATGCCCGGCGAAACCGACAGCAGCACGATCGCGATGATCACCACGGTGAGGTTCTCCCGGATGGCGGGGATGTTGCCGAAGAAGTACCCGGCCAGGCACAGCGAGCCGACCCACAGCACCGCGCCGAGCACGCAGTAGGTGATGTAGCGCGAATACGGCATCGCGCCCAGTCCGGCCACGAAAGGCACGTAGGTGCGCACGATCGGCACGAAGCGCGCGATGATGATGGTCTTGCCGCCGTGCCTCGCGTAGAAGTTGTGCGCGCGCTGCAGGTGCGCGGGGTTGAGCCATCTTTCGGCGAGCCGCGTCCCGGCCCAGCGGCCGATGAAGTAATTGACGTTGTCGCCGGAGAGCGCCGCGGCGATGAGCACCGCCATCACCAGCCCGATATCCATGCCGCCGACCGCCGCGAGCGTGCCGACCACGAACAGCAGCGAGTCGCCCGGCAGGAACGGCGTGACCACCAGGCCGGTCTCGCAGAACACGATGGCGAAAAGCAGCGCGTATACCCAGGCGCCGTGATTGCTCACGAACGCCTCGAGGTGCACGTCCAGGTTGACCGCGAGATCCCAGGCCCAGGCGAGAAGCTCCATCGGCCGATTGTATAATCTGCCGCTCTGCGCAGAATGTCTTCCGCCTCCGCCGTCCTGACCAGCCCGAGCGTCGAGCGCGTGCGCCACGCGCTGGAGCGCGCGGGGATCGCGGCCGACATCGTCGAGCTGCCGGGCGCGGCGCGCACGGCCAGGGCGGCGGCGGAGTTTCTCGGCTGCCAAGTGGCGCAGATCGCCAATTCGCTGGTATTCCGCGCCGAAACCAGCGACAGCGCCGTGCTGGTGATGTCCTCGGGCGCAAAGCGCGTCGACACCGCACGGCTTTCCGCGCTGATCGGCGAGCCTGTCGCCAAGGCGGACGCGGATTTCGTGCGCCGCCACACCGGCTTCGCCATCGGCGGCGTCGCGCCGGCCGGGCACGGCCTCGCGCAGGCCTTCGTCGAGAAGAGCCTCGCGACGTTCGACGAGCTGTGGGCGGCCGCCGGGCATCCGCACACCGTGTTCCGCCTGAGCTTCGAGCAGCTGCTGCGCGTGACGAACGGCGTGCCCGCCGAGCTCGCGGCATGAGCGCCATCCGCCTGCTGCCGGAGCTGCTGGTCAGCCAGATCGCGGCGGGCGAAGTGGTCGAGCGGCCCGCCTCGGTGCTCAAGGAGCTGATGGAAAACAGCCTCGATGCCGGGGCGCGCGCCGTCAGCGTCACGCTGGACGAAGGGGGCGTGCGCCGCATCCAGGTGGAAGACGACGGCGAGGGCATCGCGCGCGAGGATCTGGCGCTCGCGCTTGCCCGCCACGCCACCAGCAAGATCCGCAGCCTCGAGGACCTCGAAGGAGTGGCGAGCATGGGGTTCCGGGGCGAGGCGCTCGCCTCCATCGCCTCGGTGTCGCGCCTGACGCTCGCCAGCCGCGGCCGCGAGGCCGCGCACGGCGCGCGCATCGCCGCCGAGGGCGCGGCGGTGGGCGAAGTCGAGCCCGCGGCGCGCGCCCAGGGCACCACCGTCACGGTGGAGGACCTGTACTTCAACACGCCCGCGCGACGCAAGTTCCTGCGCACCGAAGCCACCGAGTTCGCGCACTGCGACGAAACGTTCCGCCGCATCGCGCTGGCGCGCTGCGAAGTCGCCTTCGCCCTGCGCCACAACGGCCGCGCCAGCCGCCATCTGCGGGCTCAGCCGCTTGCCGAGCGCGCGGGGTCGCTTCTGGGCGAGGAGTTCGTGAATGCGAGCGTGGCCTTGCAGGCGCAGTCCGGGGGCCTGAGCCTCTCCGGCCTCGCCGGCACGCCGCAGGCGGCCAAGGCGCGCGCCGACGCGCAGTATTTCTACGTGAACGGCCGCTTCGTGCGCGACCGGGTGCTGGCGCACGCGGTGCGCGAGGCGTACTCGGAGCTGCTGCACGGTGAGCGCCAGCCCGCCTACGCCCTGTTCCTCGAGCTCGATCCGCGCGGCGTGGACGTCAACGTGCATCCCGCGAAGACCGAGGTACGCTTCCGCGATTCGCGCGCCGTGCACCAGTTCGTGCGCCACGCCCTGCAGCGCGCGCTCGCGCCGAGCGCCGCCGAGGCGCCGATCGCCTATGCCGCGGTCTCGTACGGCGCCCCGATCCAGGCCGCCTTCTCCCTCGCCCAGGCGCCGCGCGCGTACGAGGCGTTCATGGCCGCGCCTGCCCTGCCGCAGGCGGAGAAGGCGCCGCCCCTCGGTTTCGCTCTCGGGCAGCTGCACGGCGTGTACATCCTGGCGCAGAACGAGGCCGGGCTGGTGCTGGTCGACATGCACGCTGCCCACGAGCGCATCGTCATGGAGCGGCTGAAGAAGAGCCTGGATGCGGGCGCGGTCCAGGCGCAGGCGCTGCTCGTGCCGGCAGTGCTGCAGGCCGACGCGCTCGACGTCGTGACCGCCGAGGAGAGCCGCGAAGCCCTCGCCCAGCTCGGCCTCGAGGTGGCGGTGTCGGGTCCGAACGAGCTGTCGGTGCGCGCGGCGCCCGCGCCGCTTGCCGGCGGCGACATCGCGGGCCTCACCCGCGACCTGCTGAAGGAGCTGCGCGAGTATGGCGCGAGCCAGGTGTTGAGCGCACGGCAGAACGAGCTGCTCGCCACCATGGCCTGCCACGCCGCGGTGCGCGCCAACCGCGCGCTCGCGCCGGCCGAGATGAACGCGCTGCTGCGCGAGATGGAGGAGACCGAGCGCTCGGGCAGCTGCAACCACGGCCGCCCGACCTGGTACCAGCTAACGCTGGCGGATCTCGACCGCCTGTTCCTGCGAGGACGCTGAATGGACAAAGTGATGGTGGTCACCGGCGGCGGCCGCGGCATCGGCGCGGCGACCGCGCGGCTCGGTGCCGAGCGCGGCCACGCCGTGGCGATCAACTACCGGAGCAACCGCGAAGCCGCCGATTCGCTGGTCCAAGAGATCCGGTCCAAGGGCAGCAAGGCCATCGCCGTCGCCGGCGACGTCGCGCTCGAGGCGGATGTGCTGCGCCTGTTCGAGACCGTGGACCGCCAGCTCGGCCGCGTCACGGCGCTGGTCAACAACGCCGGCATCGTCGACCGCGGCACGCGCGTGGAGCACATGGGCGCGGAGCGCATCGCCCGCATGCTCGCCGTCAACGTCACCGGCAGCTTCCTGTGCGCGCGCGAAGCGGTGAAGCGCATGTCCACGCGGCACGGCGGGCCGGGCGGCGCCATCGTCAACCTGTCCTCGATCGCCGCGCGCCTGGGCGGCGCGGGCGAGTACGTGGACTACGCGGCGTCGAAAGGCGCCATCGACACGTTCACCGTCGGGCTGGCGAAGGAGGTCGGGCCGGAGGGCATCCGCGTCAACGCGGTGCGTCCCGGCATCATCCGCACCGAGATCCACCTCGCGAGCGGCGATCCGGCGCGCGTCGAGCGCATCGGCGCCACCGCGCCCCTGCAGCGCCCCGGCGAGGCGGAGGAAGTGGCGCGCGCCATCGTCTGGCTGCTGTCGGACGAGGCCTCCTACATGACCGGCGCGCTGGTCGACGTCACCGGCGGCCGCTAGCGTCCTGGGCACGGCCTACGCGCTGCTGGGCCCCACGGCGAGCGGCAAGTCGCGCCTCGCCATGGCGCTGGCCGAGCGCTTTCCCGTCGAGATCGTCTCGGTCGATTCCGCCCAGGTCTATCGCGGCATGGACATCGGCACCGCCAAGCCCGGCGGCGCCGAGCGCGCGCGCGTGCCGCATCACCTCATCGACCTGGTCGACCCGGACCAGCCCTACTCCGCCGGCCGGTTCCGCGCGGACGCGATCCGCGCGGTCACGCAAGTGCTTTCGAGAAACAGGATTCCCCTCCTCGTCGGCGGCACGATGCTCTATTACCGCAGCCTGGCGGCGGGACTGGACGATCTGCCCCGCGCCGACCCGGAACTGCGCAAGGCAATCGATGCGGAAGCAGCGCAGCGCGGCTGGCCGGCGCTGCACGAGGATCTGCGCAAGGTCGACCCGGAAGCGGCCGGGCGCATCATGCCGAACGACGCGCAGCGCATCCAGCGCGCGCTCGAGGTCTATCGCATTACCGGCAAGCCGCTGTCGGCGCTGCACGGCTCGGCGCGCAGCGTCCTGCCCTTCGCGCTGCAGGCCGCCTGCCTGGTCCCGGAGCGGTCCCAGCTGCACCGCGCGATCGAGCAGCGCTTCGATGCGATGCTGCGCCAGGGGCTCATAGAAGAAGTTCGCTCCCTCCGCAGGCGCTTTTCGTTGAACCCCGGTATGCCCAGCATGCGTGCCGTGGGCTATCGACAGGTCTGGTCCTTGCTCCAGGGAGAGATCGGCGAGGCAGAGATGCGGGAGCGGGCGATCGCGGCGACCCGCCAGCTGGCCAAGCGCCAGCTCACCTGGCTGCGCGGCTTCGCGAACCTTGTGCGGCTGGACGGCGAGCGCCCGGAGGAGGCCGCGCAGCGGCTGTTTCACTCGTTCTTGTAGACGCCGCGGAAGTTGAGCGCGGCAAGGCAGAACTGCAGGCCGACCAGCGCCCAGGCGCGGTCGTGGTAGCCCCACACCACCCAGAGCACGTTGCTCGCGAGGAAGCACCAAAACCCTATCGCCCGCTTGTGCGGCGAGCGCGACGCGACAAGCCAGGCCGCCGTCACCGTGACGAGCATCGCGGGCCACTGCAGGAGATCGAGATAGTCCATAGCAGGGGTAGACCCTAGAATTCAGCTTCTCGTTCAGGAGGCATTCATGCAGATCGGAGTCGTCGGGCTGGGCCGGATGGGCGCGGGAATGGCGCGGCGCCTTGCGCGCGCCGGCGTGCGCGTGGTCTGCCACGACCAGTCCGGGGCCGCGCGCGCGTCCGTGGCAGGCGAGCCGGGCATCGACTGCGTGGAGAACCTGGCGGCCCTCTGCGCCCGCCTGGAGGGCGAGCGCGTCGTGCTTCTCATGCTGCCCGCGGGCACAGCCGTGGAGGAAACGATCCGCGCGCTGCTGCCGCTCGTGGCCACCGGCGACACGCTGGTGGACGGCGGCAACAGCTACTACCGCGACTCGATGCGCCGGGCGCTCGCGCTGTCGCAGCAGGGCCTGCGCTACGTCGATGCCGGCGTCTCGGGCGGCATGCACGGCGAGGCGCAGGGCTATTGCCTGATGCTCGGCGGCACGCCCAAGTCCATCGAGATGTTCGAGCCGTTCGCCAGGCTGCTCGCGCCGCAGCCCGAGCAGGGCTGGCTGCACTGCGGCCCGAGCGGCGCCGGGCACTACGCCAAGATGATCCACAACGGCATCGAGTACGGGATCATGCAGGCGCTCGCCGAGGGCTTCGCGCTGCTCGCGGCGCGCCCCGAACTCGACATCGACCCGGGGCGGCTGGCCGAGACCTGGCGGCACGGCAGCGTGGTGCGCTCCTGGCTGCTCGACCTGTGCGCCGGCATCCTCACCCATCCCGAGGACTTCGCGCGCGTCGCGCCGGTGGTGGCCGATTCCGGCGAAGGCCGCTGGACCGCGCTCGAGTCGGTCGAGCTCGGCGTGCCGGCGCCGGTGATCACGATGGCGCTGATGAGCCGCTTTTCCAGTCAGGGCGGGGCCGACTACACGCGCAAGCTGCTCGCCCTGATGCGCGCCGGGTTCGGAGGGCACGCGGTCCAGAAGGCGCCGTGATCGTCGTCGTGATGGGCGTCTCGGGCGCGGGCAAGAGCACCATCGGCGCCGCG
Organism: Burkholderiales bacterium; assembly: GCA_036374055.1. Taxonomy (GTDB): domain Bacteria; phylum Pseudomonadota; class Gammaproteobacteria; order Burkholderiales; family SG8-39; genus SCGC-AG-212-J23. The sequence goes on along the minus strand of DASUUN010000039.1, from coordinate 3,115 downwards.
CTGGCGTGCGAGCTCGGCTGGCACTTCATCGACGCCGACGACCATCATCCGCCGGCCAACGTCGCCAAGATGGCGGCCGGCGAGCCCATGACCGATGCGGACCGTGGGCCCTGGCTGGATGCACTGAATTCCATCCTGAAAGAACAGGAAAACGCGGTGCTGGCGTGCTCCGCGCTGAAGCAGTCCTACCGCGATCGCCTGACCGCAGGCATTGTCGATTTCCAGTTCATCTACTTGAAGGGCGATGCCGAGCTCATCGGCGCGCGCCTCGCGCGACGGCGCCACCGCTACATGCCGGCCTCGCTGCTCCGCAGCCAGTTCGATGCTCTCGAGCCGCCGGAAAAAGCGATCGCGGTCGACGTCAGCGCCGATGTGCCGGCGTGCGTCGCCGCGATCGTAAGGCGGCTGCGCGCCTAGGTCCCCCCTCAGTTTCCTATGTGTACCTGGTAGCGCGCGCCGTTGGAGAAGGTGCAGGTGCCGGCCCCCTGATAGGGCGAGCTCATCTGGTATTCGCAGCTCATGTACGAGCCGCCCGGGCTATAAGCGCTCGCCACGCCTTTGCGCGCATCGCCCGAGACCCGGGTGGCCTCGCCGCTCAGCAGCTCGCCGCGGTAGTCGAGCAGGAAGCGCCCCTTGCCGCTCATCATGTTGGTCACCGTGCCGTTGACCACGCCGGTCTGGGTGGCTAGGTCGTTGGCCGGGTACAGCTTCGCCTGCAGCGTTGCCGGGACGGCGGGCCGCTGGGCCGGGGCCGCCGGCTGGCTGGCGGCCGCGGTGCCCAGGGCCGGCGTGGTGCCGGGTCCCCAGACCGCGCCCGGCGACCAGGCCGGCGAGCCATCGGGCGCCACCGGAATGACATAGCAGCCGGAAAGGACGCTGGCCGATACGGCAAGTGCTGCGGCAAGACCTTGGTGGATTCTCATATTCCCTCCTTGGTGATGAGTCCGGAGGACATCATCAGGAGGGGGCGCAGCCGGATCGCTTACGGTTCGCTTACCGATAGCTTAATTCGCTCCTGGGCCTCCTGCGGCGCCCGCCGCATGGCGCGCTCCAGGCGCGATCGCATGCGCTCGCGCGGCGCGATCAGCCACGCGGCGTCGTCCTCGCCGGCCATGAAAGGCCCGTGGTAAAGCGCGAGCATGCGCTCGGCCAGCACGGCGGCGCGCGCCGGCTCGGCAGTGGACTCCATCTCGGCGGCGAGCGCCTCGAAGGCCCAGGCGTCCACCCAGAAATAGCGCCGGTCGAGCGTCAGGCGGCCCTCGTGCAGCACCACCGCGCGGTCCTCGCCGAGCAGCTTGCGCAGCCGGTGCAGCGCGCTGGTGAACGAGCGGTGCGCCGAGTCGCCGTCGACGCGCGGCCACAGCGCGTCGGTGACCCGGCTCTCGGGCACCTGCGCGCCGCCGTGGGCGATCAGCAGCTTGAGCAGCTCGAGCGGCCGGCGCTGCGCCTTGCCGGTGGCGGGCAGCGGCTCGTCGTGGCGCAGCAGGCGGAAGCCGCCGAAGGTCTGCACGCGGTAGGCCCACGGCCAGCCTTCGCCGGCCATCGGGCGCTCCGGCACCAGGCGCCGGCGCCGGATGAGGCTGCGCGCGTAGTCGGGCTCGATGCCGGCGTGCAGCGCATGCTCCAGCACGCGCGCCACGGCGGTGGGGCGCCACCAAAGAAAATGCTCGTACCCGTACTGACGGCCGAGCTGCAGGCCGCGGCGCAGCGCGTTCAACCCCGGGCGGCTCCGGCCGTGCTCCAGGGCGATCTGCGCGAAGCCGATCAGGCAGGTGAACTCGAGGTGGCCGTTGTCGATGCTGCGCACGATGCTGCGCAGGGCATGCAGGTGGGCGGCGCATTTGCGCTCGTCGCCGCAGTCGGCCAGGATTTCCGCCAGCGCCAGCCGGCACAGCACCTCGAAGTAGGGGCAACCCACCTCGATCGCCATGCGCAGCGCCGCCTTCTCGTGCTGCAGGGCGCCCATGAGATCCTTGCGCAGCATGGCCTCCCAGGCCTGGAAGTGGCGGTACAGGCACAGGTTGAAGCGGCCGGCGCCGGCAACGTGCGGCTCGAGCTGCCTCGCGAGGGACGCCGCGCCGGCGAGGTCGTAGCGGCTCAGCGCGCCGCCATAGCCGTACGCCAGCAGCTGGAAGGTCCAGGTATGCACCCCGGTCGCGCGCGCCAGCGCCAGGCCCTCGCGCATCGCCTTCTCGCAGGCCGGAGCATCGGCGGTAAGCATGCCGTGCATCGCTTCGACCGTCTTCAGGGTGAGCTGGGTGAATGTCGTCGCGCCGGGCGCGGATGCGACGCGGCGCATCGCCTCGATAAGCTCGGCGGCGCGCGGATAGACGCCGGTCCACATGAGCGTGAGCGCGGCGACCAGGCTGGTGTAGACCCGGAGGTTGACCTCCGAGACGCGGCGCGTCGCGGCGAGCGCGCGCTCGATCCACTGCGCGATGTCGCGCCGCTGCGGCTGGCGCAGCGTAAGCGACACGAACATGCTGGAGGCGACGCGCGCCTCGAGCTCGGCCGAGGCGAGCGGCGCCTGCCGGATCGCCTCGTCCAGCTCCGCGATCCAGCGGTCGAGCAGCGAAAAGTCGTCCAGCTCGAAGAGGATCGCGTCCATCGCCCCGGAGCAGGCGAGCGCCATGCCCTGCACCTCGCCGGCCGCGCGGAACAGCTCGAAGGCTTTTTCGTAGAGCAGCCGCGCCTCGCGCGGGGCCGTATGCGCCCGGCTGCACGCCGCCCAGTACACGGTCCACGGGTGCCTGGGCTGCACCTCGGGCGGCAGCTCCTCCACCCAGCGGGCGACGGTTTCGCCGCGTCCCTGCGAAAGCAGCGCCGGCGCGTGGCGCTCGATGACGCCCGCCATTTCGCTCCAGTCGTGGCTGTCCCGGTACAGGCCGAGCGCCTCGGCCGCCTGGCCCGCGGCCTCCATCTCGCGCGCCGAATCGCGCTGCAGCTGCCGGCGCCGCTCCTTGCCGAGGGCCTCTTCCACGCGCGCCTGAAGGAAGTCCCGCAGCATCGGGTGGTACTGGTACATGGTCTCGCGCAGCGACACGAAGTAATTGCTGCGGTAGAGCTCGCTCAGGATCTGCTCGGCGTCGGCCACCCCGGTCAGCGCGGCCGCCAT
>DASUUN010000038.1:0-12059 GCA_036374055.1 Burkholderiales bacterium | reverse complement strand
GTCCTCCTCGCCGAGCACCACCCCGCTGATCACCTGCTCGACGCGCTCGATGCGCACGCCGAAGTCGCGCTCGATGATGGAATAGACCGGCGCCTTGGCGCCGCGCAGCGCGCGCTCGATGCCCTTGAGCGCCGGGTTGAGATACAGGCGCGTGACGCTGAACGGCTTGCCGCCGTCGATCTCGCGGCGCAGCGCCACGGCGTAGATCCATTCCTCGCCCGGCGCCGCCGCCATGGCGCGCGCCTGCGCCCGGGTGAGCTCGATGCGGCCGATGTACACGTAGTGGAAATCGGTGCTCTGCGCGTACTGGAGGAGATCGCGCACCGAGCCGATGCTGTGGCGGTAGCGCGTGTCGTCCGGCAGCGCCGCGACCACCGTCCCGGCGCGCGGCTTGCGCCGCACCAGCCCGGCGTTCGACAGCACCCGGATCGCCTCGCGCACGGTGAAGCGCGACACGCGCAGCTGCCGGCACAGCTCGTGCTCGGTCGGCAGCTGCGCGCCGACCGGGTAGCGGCCCTGCGCGATGGCGCGGCGCAGGCTGCCCGCGATCTTCACGTAACGCGGCGACGCGGGTTTACGCATTGTCCGTACAATTATAGGAAATCCGGAGACCGCCATGACCGCATCCGCCGACGACGCAGCGCTGCTCGACGCCATCGACCGCTGGCTCGACCGGGAAGTGAGGCCGCAGGCGATGCGGCTGGAGCACGACGACATCTACCCGCGCGAGATGGTGGAGACCATGAAGCAGATGGGCCTGTTCGGCGCGGTGCTCGACCCGCAATGGGGCGGCCTGGGGCTGTCGGCCGGCACCTACGCGAAGATCGTGATGCGCATCTCGGAGGTGTGGATGTCGCTCACCGGCATCTTCAACTCGCACCTCATGATGGCGATCCTGGTGCAGAAGTTCGGCACCGCGGAGCAGAAGGAGCGTTTCCTGCCGCGCATGGCGGCGGGCGAGCTGCGCGGCGGCCTCGCGCTCACCGAGCCGGACGCCGGCACCGACCTCGGCGCGATCCGCCTGCAGGCGCGCAAGGACGGCGAGCACTACGTGGTGAACGGCACCAAGACCTGGATCAGCAACGGCATCGAGGGCAACTGCCTGGCGGTGCTCGCGCGCACCGACCGCGACGCGCAGCCGCCGCGCAAGGGCCTGTCGATGTTCATCATGGAGAAGGGCCCGGGCTTCACCGCCTCGCGCAAGCTGGAGAAGATCGGCTACAAGGGCATCGACTCGGCCGAGCTGGTGTTCGACGACTTCCGCGTGCCGGCGGCGAACCTGGTGGGCGGCGAAGGGCAGGGCTTCTACTGCGCGGTGAGCGGCCTCGAGCTCGGCCGCATCAACGTCGCCGCGCGCGGCGCCGGCATCGCCAAGGCGGCGCTCGACCACTCGGTGCGCTACGCGCAGACGCGCCGCACCTTCGGCAAGCCGATCGCCGAGCACCAGGCGATCCAGCTCAAGCTGGGCGAGATGGCCACGCGCGTCGAGGCGGCGCGCCTGCTGATCGAGCAGGCGGCGCGCGCCTACGACGAGGGCCGGCGCTGCGACATGGAGGCCGGCATGGCCAAGTACTTCGCCTCCGAAGCCGGCCTCGAGAATGCGCTGGAGGCGATGCGCATCCACGGCGCGTACGGCTACTCCAAGGAGTTCCCCATCGAGCGCCTGCTGCGCGACGCGCCGCTCATGTGCATCGGCGAAGGCACCAACGAGATGCAGCGCATCATCATCGCGCGGCAGCTGGTCGAGCGGAACCCGGTGTAGCTCAGCAGCCCTTCACGCACTTGCCGCCGCCGTTGAACTCCATGGTCCTGCCCGACAGCGGGATGTGCACCGGCATCTTGGTCGCCTTCTTGAATGCCGCCGTCTTCGTGTTGGGCAGCAGCTTGCCGCCCTTGGTGGCGAGCTCGTTGGCGTGCGAGGCGATCACCGAGGCGGGCCGCACCAGCACGTTCATCACGTAGGCCGCTTCGCGCGGACCGGTGGTGAAGTTGTCGCCGATGTTCATCACCGCGAGATTCGCCTTGTAATGGCGCCGCACGACGAGGTCCTGCTCGGCGGTGATGCCGGTGTCGCCCGACAGATAGGCCACCAGGCCGTTGCTGAACTGCAGCACGTAGCCTCCCGGCGGGCCGACATAGGCGGTCAGGCCGTTCGCCGCGAGCATCTCCGCGTTCTCGAGGAACGCGGGCGGCAGGCCGTTGGAATGCACCGCCGGCACGCTCGCCACGCCGACCTTGCCCACCCGGGTGTGCGCACCGTAGCGCAGCAGCCGCACCTGCTTCGGGTCGCCGCCGGCGGCCTTCATCTTCACCTGGAAGAACGACGGCATCTCGCCGCCGACGATCAGCGTCGCCTTCTTGCCGGCGGCGATGTTCACGGTGTTGGAGTTGGGCGCCGCCTTCACCGAGAAGTCCGGCTTGCCGCACTCGCCGGCGTTGGCCGAGGGCTGGATCAGGTCGCCGAGGTGGTCGCCGTGCACGTGGCTGAGCAGCACCGCGTCGATCTTGCCCAGGCGCGGATCGTCCGCCCCGCGCACCGTGCGCCCCGCGTCGTACAGGATGCGCGTGCCGTCCGGGTCCTCGAAGATCAGCGCCCGGTCGAGCGGGCAGAACTCGCCGTCGTGGCTGCCGAGCGGCGTGATCTTGACGGTCTGCGCGCCGGCGGCCGTCGCCGCCAGGCCGGCGGCGAGAAGCGCCGCAAGTACAGCTTGCTTCATGGTGAATCCTCCTTTTGTGGTCACTGGGAAGCGGGTACGGCAGTTGCAACAGGAGCCGGGCATGAGAGTCGGCGCCGCATCTTTCCTCGCCATCACGGCATTCGTGCTGATCGGGTGCAGCTCCACTCCCGAACCGGTCCAGACCGATGCATCCGCCGGCAAGGCTACACCAGACGGCGCGTTGCGCCACAGCATCGCCTGCAGCGGGACGGACTGGGCCGACTGCTACGAGAAGGCGGCCGCGGCCTGCCCCGGCCAGGGCTACGTCGTCGTGAAGCACGAGAACACGAACGCCTCGGCGGGCGGCAGCGCGCAGCGGACCCTGAGCATCGAGTGCAAGGACTACTCGCCCCGGTAAGCGGCGCACCCGGCTGGCCCTAGAATGCCGAGCCATGGAGAAAAACTGGTTCGACCTGTATCGCGGCATCGTCATGCCCGCCCACTGCGACATCTACGGCCACCTCAACGTGCGCCAGTACGCCGCGTTCTTCGACGACGCCGGCTGGCACATCCCGCGCATGGCCGGCCTGTCGCTCGAGGACATCCGCGCGCGCGGCCTGGGCACGGTGGCCGCCAGCCTGACCATCGACTTCCACCACGAGATCCGCGCCGGGCAGCTGCTGCTCATCCAGGGCGCCGTGAGGCGCGTCGGCACCAAGAGCTTCTCGCACGAGATGCGCCTCTACGAGGCCGACTCGATGACCCACTGCGCGACACAGAAGGCGGTCGAAGTGTGCTTCGACATGCGAGCGCGCAAGAGCGTGGAGCTCCCGGGCGACGTGCGCGAAAAGCTTCAGAAGATACTCAGTACAGAAAAATAGGGACGTACCCTATTTTTGTGGCCGCAGCTGGGCCATCAGGCCTTCGGGGGTGAGGGAGGAGCGCACCTCGATGCCCGCCTCGCGCAGGCCGCGCGCCACCCACACGTTGCAGGTCTTGAAGAGGTGGAAGCGCTCGCGCGAGGGATAGAACGCGCCGCTGCCGTACAGGCTGGGCGCGATGGGCGCGGCGCCCGGCTCGAAGCTCGAGGCGATGTAGTCCAGCAGCCGCTCGAAGCCGGCGCGCGGCAGGCGCAGCTCGACCACCTCGCTTGCCGGAAAGGCGCGGCCCGGCGGCTCGTCGAAGCCGGCGACGTGCAGCACGCCGGCGGTGGGCCAGAGGAGCGCCTTCGCGCCGTACCAGAGGTTGAATCCCGGTGCCGGGTAGTAGTCGCGGTCGCCCCAGCCGACCTCAACGTGCCGGGCGCCGGCGGGACGCGGCAGGGCGGGCCAGCGCGCGAAGTCGATGTCCGAGGCCTGCATCGCAATGCCCGTATGCCAGCCATGGGCGACGACGTGCACCGGGATGTCGCCGCGCGCCTCGGGCGGGTTGGGCGGGCTCGCGCAGCCGGCGAGCAGCAGGAGCGCCCAGACCCAGGGGAATTTCATTCATTCGCCAGGTGCGGAAAGGCGCTGAAGACCCCGGGCTCGGCGACGGCGGGCGCGGGCGCGAGGTGCCGCGGCGTGAGCTCGGCAAAGGAGGTGACGCCGAGCAGGCCGAGGCAGATGCGCACCTCCTCCTCGAGGAGCTCGAGCGCCCGCACCAGGCCTGGCACGCCGGCCGCGGCCAGGCCCAGGCCGCACAGCCGGCCCAGGCCGACCGCGCTCGCGCCGAGCGCGATCGCCTTCACCACGTCGGTGCCGCGCATGAACCCGCCGTCCACCCACACCTCGGCCTTTCCTCTTACGGAAGAAACTATGTGAGGCAGAACCGCGGCCGTCCCCAGGCCGTGGTCGAGCTGGCGTCCACCGTGATTGGAGACGTACACCACCTCGACGCCGTGCTCGACCGCGAGCTGGGCATCTTCCGCGGTGGCGATGCCCTTGATGATGAGCGGCGGCGAGTACTTGTCCTTGTAGCGCTTCACCTGGTCCCACGACAGCCCGGCCTGGAAATGGCTCACTTCCGCGGCGCCCTTGCGCCAGGGCTTCGCGAAGCGCCCGATGAGGTCGCGCTCGCGCCGGCTGTACATGGCGACGTCGACCGTGAGGCAGAAAGCGGCGTAGCCGTGCTCGGTCGCGCGACCGACGTAGTCGTCCACCCAGGCATCGTCGCCGCGCACGTAGAGCTGGAAGATGCGCGTGCCCTCGCCGGAAGCCGCGGCGGTCTGCTCCAGGCCCGGCTGGCACACCGAAGAGAGCATGAGCGGAATGCCGAACTGCGTCGCGGCACGAGCCGCCGCGGCAGCGCCGCCTTCGACCAGCGACTCGAGCCCGCCGATCGGCGCGAGAAATACCGGCAGGCGCGCAGGCCGGCCGAGGATGCGCGCCGTGGCGTCGATGCGGCTCACGTCGCGCAGCACGCGCGGCCGGAAGGCGATCGAGTCGAGCGCCTGCCGGTTGCGCTTCACCGTGGTCTCGGTCTCGGCGCCGCCGACGAGATAAGCCCACGGCCCCGGCGGCAGCTTGCGCCGCGCCGCGGCGACGATCTCCTGGAGGGTGAGGAACTCCTCCACGTGCGGCGCGTTCATGCGGCGGCCTACGCCGTGTGCCGGCGGTCCAGGAAGATGGTGTTCACGAAGGAGCCGCCGCGCGCGTCGTAGCCCTTCTGCGCCAGCAGCTGCCCGATCTCGGGCAGCACGCGCCGCCCGCCGATCTCGACCGTCTCGACGCAGATCACGTCCGGCCGGAAGCGCTCGAAGTCGACCGAGCGCAGGATCGGCAGGTCGAACCCCTCGGTGTCGAGCGACAGGAGGTTGGGGGCTGCGTTCCAGTGCTTGCGCATCACTTCATTGATGTCGAGCAGGGGTACCTTGATCACTTTCTCGATGCGGTAGTGCCCGTTCGAGCGGGCGACGAGCGCCGTGGCCTGCTCCTGGGAAAAGGTATTGAGCTGCCCGTCTTCGGACCCGCCGATGATGTAGAAGTCGGCCTCCGCCTGCGCCGTCACGCCGATGCCTGCGCCCAGCAGCGTGTCGTGCGGCCGCGCCGCCGCGAGCAGGCCGTGCAGCACCGGGTTGGGCTCGACCAGCACGCCGCGCGAGCCGCGCTCGTAGAAGTAGTAGGTGTTGTTGTTCAGGATCGGGTGGTGCGCCCCGATGTCCATGTACGTCGGCTGCTCGATGCCCAGCACGAGGCGCGCAATCTGCCACAGCGCAATATCCTCGCCCTGCTGCGCATAGGAGAGCTTGCCGGGCATCGGGGGAGGGCGCAGAAGCTTCGGCGCAAGCGCCACGGTGCCCGCAACGCCCGCGGCCGCGCCGCCTGCCGCGCCCACCAGGAAGCTGCCGCTGACTCCCTTCAGCAGAAAGCGTCGTCGATCCATTCCTGCCGCACATCATAACCCGCGCCCAACCGCCTACTTCGCCAGCACCTTCATGGCGCGCTCCAGGCCCTCGAGCGTGGTCGGGTACATGCGGCCGTTCATCAGCTCCTTCAGGATGGCGATGGACTGGCGGTAGGGCCAGATCTCCTCGGGCTCGGGGTTGAGCCAGACGCACTTCGGGTAGACGTCGGTGACGCGCTTCACCCAGGCGGCGCCCGGCTCCTCGTTGAAATACTCCACCGAGCCGCCGGGCTGCAGGATCTCGTAGGGGCTCATGGTGGCGTCGCCGACGAAGATCACCTTGTAGTCGTGGCCGTACTTGTGCAGCAGCTCCCAGGTGCGGGTGCGCTCGGAATGGCGCCGTCGGTTGTCCTTCCACACGAAGTCGTACAGGCAGTTGTGGAAGTAATAGAACTCCAGGTGCTTGAACTCGGTCTTGGCGGCGGAGAACAGCTCCTCGGCGAGCTTCACGTGCTCGTCCATGGTGCCGCCGATGTCCATCAGCATCAGCACCTTGATCGCGTTGCGCCGCTCCGGGCGCATGTGGATGTCGAGATACGCCTTTCTTGCAGTCGAATTTATCGTGCTTTCGAGGTCGAACTCGTCAGGCGCTCCCTCCCTCGCGAACTTGCGAAGCCTGCGTAGCGCGACCTTGATGTTCCGTACTCCCAGCTCCACGGAGTCATCCAGATTCCGGTACTCGCGCTGGTCCCAGACCTTGACCGCGCTGCGGTTGCGCGACTTGTCCTGGCCGATGCGGATGCCTTCGGGGTTGTAGCCGTAGGCGCCGAAAGGCGAGGTGCCGCCGGTGCCGATCCACTTGGCGCCGCCCTGGTGGCGGCCCTTCTGCTCTTCCAGCCGCTGCTTGAGCGTCTCCATCAGCTTTTCCCAGCCGCCGAGCGCCTGGATCTGCTTCTTTTCCTCCTCGGACAGGGTCAGCTCCACCTGCTTCAGCAGCCATTCGAGCGGCACCCGCGACTCGATCCCCGGAATGGTCTCCACGCCCTGCCAGAACTCGGCGAAGGCGCGGTCGAACTTGTCGAAATTCGCCTCGTCCTTCACCAGCGCGGCGCGCGACAGGTAGTAGAAATCGTCCACCGAGGGGCCGATCACGCCCTTGTCCAGCGCCTCGAGCAGGGTCAGGTACTCCTTGATCGAGACCGGCAGCTTGTGGCCCTTCAGCTTGAGGAAGAAGTCGATCAGCATGGGTGTTTATTGTAGGCAATGACGCAGTGCAGCGTCGCGCCGGGTGATTGACGCTGTTCCCCCGGTGGGATACGGTCGCTGGCTGCATTCAAACGTTTCGAGGAGGATGTTCATGAACTTGGCAAAGAGATTCCCCATGCTCGCCGTCGCGGCCGCGGTCGCCGGGCTGGCGGCCTGGGGCGCGCCGCAGCCGGCGCAGGCGCAGGAAAAGGTGAAGCCCGTGGTGATGCGTTTCGTGGCGGACTTCCCGCCGCCGCCGCACCCGGCGGGTCTCGCGATGCGGCACTTCGCCGAGCGCCTGCCGCAGGTGATCCCGGGCAGCGAGGCGCGCCTGTACTTCGCCGGCGCGCTCTACACGATCCCCGAGGCCTTCGAGGCGATGCGACAGGGCAACCTCGAGATGACCTGGATGCAGATGGGCAAGGCGGCGCCGGTCGATCCGTACATGATGGCGGTGGTCGGGCCGGGCATCCTCACCACGGTGGGCGCGGTGGACCAGATCGACAAGACGCAGACTTTCCAGACGCTTGCCCAGCGCCTGGAGAAGAACCAGAACATCAAGGTGTTCGGCGCCGGCCACATGAGCTTCGGCATGGGCGTGGGCGGCAAGCGGCGCTTCGCCAAGCCCGAAGACTTCAGCGGCAAGAAAGTGCGCAGCATGGGCCCGGCGGAGAACCCGGTGCTCGAGTCGTGGCGCGCCAACCCGGTGGTCATGGCCTTCGGCGAGGTGCCCACGGCGATCGAGTCGGGCGTGATCGACGGCCTGATGACCAGCATCGGCGGCTGGCTGGGCGTGCGCGAGCAGGCGCCGTTCTACACCACCGGCGGCGCGGGCGTGTTCACCGGCGACTACTACATGGTGAGCGCGAGCCAGCGCTGGTGGCGGCGCCTCAACCCGGCGCAGCAGAAGGCGCTGGAGGGCCTGATCCAGGAGACGATCCAGGTGCAGAAGGAGTTCAACTGGTGCGTCGACCGGATGACCTACGAGAAGTACGGCACCAAGGATCCGTCGAAGCCGGGCGTGTACTGGCTCAACGCGCAGGAAGTCTCCGCGCTGACCAGCGCGCTGGGCGACGGGCCGATGCGCTGGGTGAAGAGCAAGACCCCCGACGCGGCCGACAAGCTGGTCGACCAGTTCCGCGCGGAAGGCAAGAAGCTCTCCGCCGCGAACCCGCCGGGCTCGTCGTGGATCGAGAAGATCGACTGCTCCAAGCACGCCTCGAAGATCATCATCAAGTAAGTGGAGAGAGCCTACGCCGCATGGCGTGCGTTCCAGGACAGGTTCCTGGCGTACGCCGCGGCGCTCGTGCTCATCGGCACGACGCTGCTCGCGCTGGTGGAAGTGGTGCGGCGCTACGTGTTCGGCTTTTCGTACGAATGGCAGCAGGACGCGGTCACCTTCTTCACGATCAGCGCGGTCTACCTGTTCTTCGGCATCGCGCAGCGCCGCGGCGGCCACCTCAGCGTCACCCTCCTGGTCGACTCGCTCGATGCGCTCGGCCCGGGGGCGCGGCGCGCCGCCGAGGTGATCCGGCTGGTCGCGCTGGTATTCAGCCTGGTGTTCCTCGCCGCGGTGGTGTGGTGGGGCTGGCCGGAAGTCGCCGACGCCTTCGAGTTCCAGAGCCGTACCGAGAGCCTGGCGTTCCCGATGGCGCCGTTTCTGGTCGCGCTGATCGTCGGCTTCATCTTCATGGCGATTACGGTGTTCTTCCAGATCTACCGGGAGTATCACAAGCTGCGCGGCCGCACGGTGCTGGAAGACCCGGCTGAACTGGAAGAAAAACTGCACTAACGCAGAGGGCCAGAGGGGGCGATGCACATCATAGGGATCACGGTGCTGGTGCTGCTCGTGCTGAGCGTGCCGATCGGCATCGCGCTCAGCGCCGCGGCGGCGGCCTACATCGCGACCGACCCGTTCCTCAGCTCGGAAGTGATCTTCCGCGCCTTCTTCAACTTCATCGGCCGCTACTCGCTGATGGCGATCCCGCTGTTCATCTTCGCGGGATTCCTCATGGAGCGCACCGGGCTGGTGTCGCAGCTGTTCCGCTTCTCCGACGCCCTGGTGGGCTGGATGCCGGGCGGCTTCGGCGTCGCCACGGTGGTCGCCTGCGTGCTTTTCGGGGCCATCTCGGGCTCGAGCGTGGCGATGGCGGCGGCGATGAGCGTGATCGCGATCCCCGAGATGCGCAAGCGCGGCTATCCCGACTGGCTCTCCGGCGGCCTGGTGGCCACCGCGGGTGGCATCGCCATGCTGATCCCGCCGAGCATCATCCTCATTCTCTACGGCGTGGTCACCGAGACCTCGATCGTGGCGCTGTTCTTCGCCGGCGTGGTCCCGGGGCTGCTGCTCGCGCTGGGCAACATCATGAGCGTGGTGGGCATCGCCTGGTGGCTCAAGCTGCCGCGCGGCGAGTTCGACGGCCGGCGCCTGTGGAAGGAGTTCCTGGGCGCGGCGCCGGCGCTCGGCATGCCGGTGCTGATCCTGGGCGGGCTGTACGGCGGCCTGTTCACGCCGACCGAGGCGGCCGCCGCCGCCTGCGGCTACGCTTTCCTGTACGGCCTGTTCTCCGACCCGAAGGACTTCGTGCGCGGCCTGATGCCCACCGCCGGCCGGGCGCTCAACCTCACCGCGGTGATCATGTTCCTGGTGGGCAGCGTCGGGGTGTTCCAGTTCCTGCTCGCCAACCTGTACTGGCCGCAGAAGGCCACCGAGGTGGTGATCGGCTGGGGCCTCACGCAGCTGCTGTTCATCTTCGCCTTCATGGGCGTGCTGATGCTGCTCGGCATGATGGTGGACGGCGTGGCGATGGTGCTGCTCACCGTGCCGGTGGTGTTTCCGGTGGCCTACGCGCTGAAGATCGACCCGATCCACCTGGGCATCATGATCACCCTCGCCGTGGAGATGAGCGTGGTCACCCCGCCGGTGGGGCTGAACCTGTTCGCGGTGAGCGGAACCTCCCGCATCCCGCTGATGTCGGTGCTGAAGGGCTCGGTGCCCTTTTTCCTCGGCGACCTGACCGTACTGCTGCTGGTGATCTTTTTCCCGATACTTGCCACCTGGCTGCCCGACCTGCTCATCGTATCGGCGTTCAAGTAGCGCTGTGAGGTTTCTGTTCCTGGCCGTCGCCGTCCTGGCGATGACTCCCGCGGCTGCCGCCGGCGAGGGCGTGGTGTCGCACGCTATCGCCATGCACGGCGCGCCGAAGTACGGCCCCGGCTTCCGCCATTTCGACTACGTGAATCCCGGCGCGCCCAAGGGCGGCGAGCTGCGCCTCGCCGTGGAAGGCACGTTCGACAGCTTCCATTCCTTCATCCCGCGCGGCACGCCGGGCGCCGGCGCCGACGCCGCGGTCGAGTCCCTGATGGTCGGCAGCGCCGACGAGCCGTTCACCGAGTACGGCCTGCTCGCGGAGTCGATCGAGGTGCCGCCGGACCGCTCGTGGGCGGTGTTCACCCTGCGGCGCGAGGCGCGCTGGCACGACGGGCGGCCGGTGACGCCCGAGGACGTGATCTTCTCGCTCGACATCCTGAAGAAGGAAGGCAACCCGTTCTTCCGCTTCTACTACCAGGCCATCGTGCGCGCGGAAAAGGTCGGCGAGCGCAAGGTGCGCTTCACGTTCAAGGGCAACGACAATCGCGAGCTGCCGCTGATCGCCGGCCAGCTCCCGGTGCTGCCCAGGCACTACTGGGAGGGCCGCGACTTCGGTCGCACCACGCTCGAGCCGCCGCTGGGCAGCGGCCCCTACCGCGTGGCCGAGTTCGAGGCAGGGCGCTACGTGGTGGTGCAGCGCGTCCCCGGCTACTGGGGGCGCGACCTGCCGGTGCGCCGCGGCATGTACAACTTCGATCGCATCCGCTACGACTACTTCCGCGACGCCACCGTGATCCGCGAGGCGCTCAAGGCCGGCAGCATCGACCTGCGGGTGGAGAACCAGGCGAAGGCCTGGGCGCTCGACTACGACACGCCCGCGGTGCGCGAAGGCAGGCTGCGCAAGGAGCAGTTCGACCACGACCGCCCGAGCGGCATGCAGGGCTTCGCCATGAACACGCGCCGGCCGCTGTTCCGCGACGCGCGCGTGCGCCAGGCGCTCGCCTTCGCCTTCGACTTCGAGTGGAGCAACCGCAACCTCTTTTTCGGCCAGTACGCGCGCACTGAGAGCTATTTCGACAACTCGGAGCTGGCCGCCCATGGCCTGCCCTCCGAAGAAGAGCGGAAGCTGCTCGCGCCGTGGCGAGGAAAGGTCCCCGACGAGGTATTCGAGCAGGACTACCAGCCGCCCCACACCGACGGCAGCGGCTGGCCGCGCGAGAACCTGCGGCGCGCCTTTTCGCTGCTTGCGCAGGCGGGCTGGGTGGTGCGCGACCTCCGCCTGGTGAACGAGAAGAGCGGCGAGCCGTTCTCCTTCGAGATCCTGCTGGTCGGCTCGGGCTTCGAGCGCATCGTGCTGCCTTACGTGCGCAACCTGCGGCGCCTGGGCATCGACGCGCGCGTGCGGGTGGTGGACAGCTCGCAGTACATCAACCGGCTGCGCTCGTTCGACTTCGACATGATCGTGGCGGTGTGGGGGCAGAGCACCTCGCCGGGCAACGAGCAGCGCGACTTCTGGGGCTCGGCGGCGGCCAAGACCCCCGGCAGCCGCAACTACACCGGTGTCGCCAGCCCGGCGGTGGACGCGCTGATCGACGCGGTCGTCGCCGCGCCGGACCGCGAGAGCCTGGTCGCGCGCACGCGCGCGCTGGACCGCGTGCTGCTGTGGAGCCACCTGGTGGTGCCCAACTGGCACTCGCCGGTCGACCGCATCGTGTTCTGGGACAAGTTCGGCTTCCCCGCGC
>DASUUN010000037.1:0-6167 GCA_036374055.1 Burkholderiales bacterium | reverse complement strand
ATCACGCCGATCGGCGAGATGTGGTCGGTGGTGAACATGTCGCCGAACAGCCCGAGCACGCGGGCGCCGCGGATGTCGGCGGGCTCTCCCGGTGTCGCCTCCATGTCCTCGAAGAACGGCGGCCGCCGGATGAAGGTGCTGGCCGGCGACCAGGCATACGTCTTACCCGTCTTGCCTTTCAGCGCCCGCCATTCGGCCGTGCCTTCGAGCAGCGTCGAATAGCGCTCGCGATAGAGCGACGGCTTGAGCACTTGGTCGATGACGCGGCGGATCTCGTCGCCGTCAGGCCAGAGCTCGCGCAGGTAGACCGGCTTGCCGTCGGTTCCGGTGCCCAGCGGCTCGCGCTCGAGGTTCACGAGCACGCTGCCCGCCAGCGCGTACGCCACTACGAGGGGCGGCGAGGCGAGGAAATTCGCGCGCACGGCCGGATGGATGCGGCCTTCAAAGTTGCGGTTGCCCGATAGGACCGCTACCGCGGTGACGCCTTGCTCGACTAATTCATTCATTTCTGGGGAAAGCGGACCCGAGTTCCCCATGCAGGTCATGCAGCCGAACCCGGCCGGCTGGAAGCCGAGCGCGTCGAGCGAGCCCTGCAGGCCGCTTTTCTCCAGGTAGTCGGCGACCACGCGCGAGCCCGGCGAGAGCGAAGTCTTGATCCCGGGGCGCACCTTCAGCCCACGCGCCACGGCGTTGCGCGCCAGCAGGCCGGCGCCGATCATGACCGAAGGGTTCGTCGTGTTGGTGCAGCTGGTGATCGCGGCGATGACTACGTCGCCGTCCTTTTCTTTTGGTCTTGAAACCAGTTTTTTGAAAGCCGAAGGCGCTTCCCGCAGCGGCACCCGGTCCTGCGGCCGGCTCGGCCCGGCGACGCTCGGCTCCACCGCGGAGAGGTCGATCTCGACGACGGCGGTGAATTCCGCCGGCGGCGTATCGGCATCGCGCCACAGGCCCTGCGCCTTGCAATAGGCCTCCACCAGGGCGACCTGCGTTTCGTCGCGCCCGGTAAGGCGCAGGTAGCGCAGCGTCTCGGCATCGACGGGGAAGAAGCCCATGGTGGCGCCGTTCTCCGGGCTCATGTTGGCGATCGTGGCGCGGTCGGGGAGTGAGAGCTCCGCCACCCCGGGGCCGAAATACTCGACGAACTTGTCCACCACCTTGTGCCGGCGCAGCGTCTGCGTGACCGTGAGCACGATGTCGGTCGAGGTCACGCCGGGCCGCGGCTTGCCGACGAGCCGGCAGCCGATCACTTCGGGCACCAGCATCGCCACCGACTCGCCGAGCGCGCCCGCGCCGCCTTCGAGGCCGCCGACGCCCCAGCCGAGGATGCCGAGGCTGTTGATCATCGCGGTATGGCTGTCCATGCCGAGGACCGAGTCCGGGTAAGCAATGCCGTCGGCCGTCCACACCACGCGCGCGAGGTACTCAAGATTGATCTGATGGACGATGCCGTTCCCCGGCGGCACGATGCGCAGCCGGTCGAAGGCCTGGGCGCCCCAGCGCAGGAACGCGTAGCGCTCGGCGTTGCGCTTGAGCTCGAGCGCCTGGTTGCGGATGACCGCGTCGGGCACGCCATACGCGTCGACCATCACCGAGTGGTCGACGATCAGATCCACCGGCACCGAAGGGTTGAGCCGCCCCGGGTCGCCGCCGAGGCGGATCATCGCGTCGCGCATCGCGGCGAGGTCGCCGAGCAGCGGCACGCCCGAGGAGTCGGGCATCAGCACGCGCGTGAAGCGGAAAGCGATCTCGCGCTCGGCGCGGCGCGTGGCGAGCCAGCCGGCGACCGCGCCGATGTCGGCGCCGTCCGAGCGGCCCTCCGCGTGCTGGCGCAGCACGTTCTCCAGCACGACCTTGAGCGAGCACGGCAGGCGCGACACGCCGGCGAGGCCGAGCGCTTCCGCCGCTTCCAGGCTGTAGTAGTCGAACTCCCCGTTCAGCGCGCGTCGCGTCGCGCGCCCGTCGATGCTCATTTCATCAATTCATCAGAGCGCACGAGCTTCGACTTCGCCATCGCGGCGATGTAGTCGAGCGACCACTTCTGGTTCTCTTCGACCGTGTGCCCGCCCCAGGCGTGCGCGATGGTGAGGTCGCTCACCACCGTGGTCGGAAAGCCGAGCTGCCAGGCGTCGATCGCCGTCGTCGCCACCGCGAGCGAGGTCGACCAGCCGATGAGCTGCAGCGCGCCCACGTCCAGCTCGCGCAGCGTGAGCTCGAGGTCGGAGGCGAAGAAGGCGCTGTAGCGGCGCTTGTGCACCACCGTGTCCCTGTCCTGAAAGAGCTCGGGGATCGGCTGCTGGCCGGGCTGCCAGATCTCGTTGGCGAGCTCCCAGAACTTGAGGAACCACTTGTCGGTGCGCCGCCGCGCGCTGCACACGTGCACCACCGGCATGCCCTTGCCGCGCGCCCACTTCAGGTAGGCCGCGGCCTGAGGAAGAATCGCTCGGCGCTTCTCGACCGCTCGGGCCTCCGGCGCGATCGAGTCTCTGGTCATGTCCAGGACCAGAACCGCTTCGTTCACGCGCTCGCGCTCTTCAATTGCGCGCGGCTGAGCGGGCGCAGCCTTTCCAGGATCTCGGCGGTCGTGGCCACGTCGGCGTACTTCGCCGCCATGTCGAAGAGGTTCACCGCGTGCGACGTCGCGCAGCGGTCGTACACCGCATCGTGCGGCACGAAGGCACGGAAGTTGTACGCGAATGCGTCCACCACGCTGCCGCGCACGCAGCCGCTGGTGGTGCAGCCGGTGACCACGAGCGTGTCCGCGCCGAGGTCGATCAGGTGGCTGGCGAGCGGCGTGGCGAAGAACGCGCTCGGATGCTTCTTCGGAATGAGCACGTCGCCGTCCCGCGGCGCGATCTCGGCGGGGAACTCGTAGCCTTTCGCCGCGATGTCCATGATGGCCGGCACCTTCTCCGCCAGGCGACCGCCGTCGGTGGCCTTGTTCTTGGGCGCGACGTGGGGATAGAGCACCGGCCACTCGTTGCGGCGGAACTCGGCCAGCAGCAGGGCGATGTTGCGCATCGCGTTCCAGCCGATGTCGCCGCAGGAGGTGGGAAACTCCCGGATCGCCTCCAGAATCGGCTTCGGCGAGGTGCCGATGGTGCGGTACTGCACGTCGATGATGAGCAGCGCCGGCCGCCGGCCGATGCTCGACGGCCGGCCGAAGCCGGCGGCGTAGGTCGCCTTCTGGTCTTCCTCGCTGATGATGCCGTCCCAGGGTTTCATGCGGCGCGCTCCATGTTCATTTCAGTCTAGGCAGACCTATAATTATTAGTCAAATCGATGGCGTTGATTCTTTTCATCCACGATACGAATACATGAGCGGAACACCGGATTTGAACCTGCTGCCGGTGTTCGAGGCGCTGCTGCGCCACGGCAACGTCACCCGCGCGGCGGCGCACATGGGCCTCACGCAGTCCGCCATGAGCAGCGCGCTCGGCCGGCTGCGCCGCCAGCTCGGCGACCCCCTGTTCGTGAACACGCGCGGCGGCATGCTGCCGACGCCGCGCGCGCTGGAGCTCGCGCCGTCGCTCACCGATGCGCTCGCCATGGTGCGCGGCGCGCTCGGCGCGCGCGAGGCGTTCGACCCGCGCCGCACCACGCGCAGCCTGCGCGTGTACATGACCGACGTCGGCGAGACGGTGCTGCTGCCCATGCTGATGCGCCACCTGCACCGGCACGGCCAGGCGATCCGGCTCGAGACGGCGCAGCTTCCCGCGGCGGAGCTGGCGGCGCGCATGGAGACCGGCGACATCGACCTCGCCATCGGCTACGTGCCGCAGCTGCGCGACAAGATCCGGCGCGCGCGCCTGTTCGACGAGCACTACGTGTGCATGACGCGCCCCGACCATCCGCTCGGCCGGCGCAGCGCGCTCACGCTCAAGGAGTTCCTCTCGGCGCGCCACGTGCTCATCTCCTCGATGGGCTCGGGCCACCAGCAGCTCGAGCGCGCGCTCGCCGAGCACGGCGTGGAGGAGAACGTGGCGCTGCGCGTGCCGCATTTCATGGTGGTGCCGCTGATCGTCGCCGGCACCGACCTGGTCGTCAGCCTGCCGAGCCGCGTGGCGGAGGTCTGGACGCGCCTCGTCAAGATCAAGGTGCATCCATTTCCGATCCGCATTCCGAGCTTCGAGGTGTCGCTCTACTGGCATCCGCGGGTGGAGAACGACGCGGCCAACCGGTGGCTGCGCGGCGCGCTGCTGGAGCTTTTCGGAGACAAATGAGCGCGGCGAAGACGCCGGTGTTCCTGCTCACCGGCTTCCTCGGCAGCGGCAAGACCACGCTGCTCAACCGGGCGCTGAAGGAGCCCACGCTCGCCAACACCGCCGTGGTGGTGAACGAGCTGGGCGAGATCGGGCTCGACCAGGCGGTGATCGCGCAGGCGACCGACAACGTGGTGCTGCTCGACGCCGGCTGCCTGTGCTGCGCGAATACCGGCGCGCTCCACGAGACCCTCGCCGACCTGGACGGCCGCCGCGCGCGCGGCGAGATCCCGCCCTTCGAGCGCGTGATCATCGAGACGAGCGGCGCCGCCGACCCGGCGCCACTCCTGAACGTGCTGCTCGGCCACCCGCTCGTCACCGGCGCCTATGCGTTCGAAGCCACCGTCTGCACCATCGACGCGCAGCACTTCCTCGCTTCCCGCGCCGAGTATCCCGAGCTCGACAAGCAGGCCGCGATCGCCGAGCGCTTCTACGTGAGCAAACGGGACCTCGCCGATCCATCAGAAACACTGCTTTTTTTGAAACAAATGAATCCGCAAGCGGAAGTCCTCGACTCGCCCGCGCCGCTCTTCGCCTCCTACGAGGGGACGAGGAAATACCGAGTCTCGTTCCAGGGCCCGATCCGGTCGCGCGAGCACTTCTCGGGGATCCGCGCGCATGCTTTCCGCCCCCCTCCCCCGGTGACCTGGGCAGGATGGGCGGCGTGGTCGCGGCTCGCCCGCGAGGAGTTCGGCGCGCGGCTCATCCGCGTCAAAGGCCTTCTGCAGATCGAAGACACCATTTCATTCGTACAGGGCGTGCAGGGCGTGTTCCATCCGCCGCAGCGGTTCAAGGACTGGCCCGACGACGATCGCGCGAACCGGCTGGTCTGCATCTCGCGCGACATCGCGGAAGGGGACCTCGCGCTCACGCTGCCCGCGCTCAACACGCCGGCGGGCACGCAAGCCACCTATTCGATGCAGGAACTCAGGGAAAGGCACGCTAGACCATGAGCGATTTCGTACTGCGCGGCGGCACGCTGGTGTTTCCGGACAAGGCACCCGAGAAGAAGGACGTGCTGGTGAAGGGCGGCAAGATCCAATCCCTGCTCGCCCCGGGCGCCTCAGTTTCCAGTTCTTCGCAGGGCGTGCCGGAGCAGTCGGCCGCGGGATTGCACGTCTTCCCCGGGCTCATCGACTGCCACGTGCACTTCGGCATGGGCGAGAAGATCACGGAGTACTCGACCGAGACCGCCAACGCCGCGCAGGGCGGCTTCACCACCTTGCTCGGCTACTTCCTCAACAACGAGGCCTACGGCGAGGTGTTCCGCCGCGAGCTCGAGCACGCCGTCGCGCGCGCCCATGTGGACTTCGGCTTCCATTTCAGCACCGCCAACGAGCTCCACATCAAGGAGCTCGGCGAGTACGTGCGCGACTACGGCGTCACCTCGTTCAAGTACTTCATGAACTTCAAGGGCGAGGAAGGGCGCTACCTCGGGCTGGACGGCACCGACGACGGCTACTTCTACGATCTCCTCAAGGAATCGGCGCGCATCGGCCGGCCGATCGTGGTCTGCCACACCGAGAACATCGAGATCGTGAACCGCGAGCGGCGCAGGATCCAGGCCGCCGGCGGCAGCACGCTCAAGGACTGGTCCGCGTCCAAGCCCGCGATCACCGAGTCCGAGCCGGCGCTGCGCGCCATGTATCTCGCCGAGGAGCTCGGCGCGCGCGTTTACTTTCCGCACATCTCCTCGCGCAAGGCGCTCGACGTGATCCGCTTCTGGCGGAGCCGCTTCAAGGACGTCATCGTCGAGACCTGCCCGCACTACCTCACGCACACCGAGGACTCGGAGCTCGGCGGCATGGGCAAGGCGAACCCGCCGTTCCGCACGAAAGACGACCTCGAGGCGATATGGGAGGCGATCTTCGACGGCACCGTCGACCTGGTCGCCTCGGACCACAATGC
>DASUUN010000036.1:0-5242 GCA_036374055.1 Burkholderiales bacterium | reverse complement strand
CGTCTTCATCCAGTCGGCGCTGGTCGAAGGCGACTTCGAGACGCGCGCGCCGTTCTTCGCGCACAACCGCCGCCTGGTCGCGGATATCGAGCGCCTCGAGCACAAGTCGCGCCGCCCGGACATCCTGGTGGACGAAGCGCTGATCCACGCGTTCTACGATGCGCGCATCCCCGAAGGCGTGCACGACGGCGCCGGCTTCGAGCGCTGGCGCGCCGGCGCCGAGCGCGCGCAGCCGAAGCTGCTCTTCCTGTCGCGCGAGGACCTGATGCGGCACGAGGCGGCCGGCATCACCACCGACAACTTCCCGTCCGAGCTGCAGCTCGGGCCGAGCCGCTTCCCGCTGGAATACCACTTCGAGCCCGGCTCGCCGCGCGACGGCGTCACCATGAGCGTGCCGCTCGCGCTGCTCAACCAGGTGCCCGCCGCGCGCAGCGAATGGCTGGTGCCCGGCCTGCTCAAGGAAAAAGTGCGTGCGATGGCCAAGTCGCTGCCGCAACGGCTGCGTCACAAGCTCGGATCGCTCGATGATTTTGCGGAAGCCTTCTATTCGAAAGTCAAACCCGGGGACCGGCCGCTCGCCGCGGCACTCGCCCGCTTCATACGCGAGGAGCTGAACCTGGAGGTGCCCGTCGACGCCTTCCGCGCCGACTCGGCGCCGCCGCACCTGCACATGAATTTTCGCGTGGTGGACGACCATGGCCGGCAGCTCGGGATGGGGCGCAACCTGGCAGAGCTCAAGCGCGAGTTCTCCTCCGGCACCGAGGCGGTGCTGCAGGAGGGGCTGAGCGGCGAGAAGCACACCGGCTGGACCATGGGCGAGCTGGGCGAGCTGATGGAGCTCGAGCGCGGCGGGCGGACGCTGATCGGCTATCCGGCGCTGGTGGACGAGGGCGACGGCGTCACGCTGCAGGTATTCGATTCGCCGGAGAAGGCGCGCGAGCTGCATCGGGCAGGCGTGCGGCGCCTCCTCGCCATCGCGTTTCGCGATCGCATCCGCGACCTGGAAAGGGACCTCGCCAAGGACATGAGCCTCGCGCCGCTGAAGGCGGAGCTCATCGTCGCCGCGCTGGAGCGCACCTGCCTTGCCGAGTCCCTGCCCATGATGCAGGCGCAATTCGCGCAGCGTGTCGAGCAGGGCCGCAGCCGGTTCAACCTCATCGCCCAGGAGATTGCGCGCACCGCGCGCGGCCTCATGGCCGAGCAGGCCGCCTTGGCGAAAAAGCTGAGCCTCATGGAAAAAAGCTTTCCCGGCCCGGTGGCGGACGTCAGGCAGCAGCTCGCCCGGCTGCTCGCGCCCGGCTGGCTGGCGCGCACGCCCTGGGAGCGCCTGCAGCACCTGCCGCGCTATCTGAAGGCTGCCTCGACGCGCCTGGACAAGCTGCGGGCCGACCCGGCACGGGATGCGCGCTTGTCGGCCGAGCTGGCCCGGCTGGAGCAGCCGTATCGAAGGGAATTGCAGTCGAAGGCCAGGCTGGGCGGCCAGGGCGCGGAGCTCGCGCAGTTCGGCTGGCTGCTGGAGGAGCTGCGCGTTTCGCTGTTCGCGCAGGAGCTGAAGACGCCGGTGCCGGTTTCCGGCAAGCGGCTGGCCAAACTGTGGGACACTCTGCGCCGATGAGTATCGCCGGCTCGCTCCTCTACGGGCTCGCAAACCTGCTGCACCCGCGAATGCTGTGGCTCATGGTGTGGCCGATGCTCGTCTCGCTGACGCTCTGGGGCATCGCGGCGCTCATGCTCTGGACGCGCCTTGCCGTATGGCTGGCGCAGCGGCTGCAGCAATGGCTTGAGCCCGCCGCGGCGTTCATCCGCTTCGACCTGGGCGACGCGGCGCTCATCGCGGCGCACGTGCTGCTGTTCCTGCTGTTCGTGCCGCTGGTGTACGTCACCGCGCTATTCATCCTGGGCGTCTTCGGCATGCAGAAGATGGTGGACCATGTTGCCGCGCGCTCCTTTCCTGCCCTGGAGCGGCGACACGGCGGCGGCACCGCCGGCAGCGTCTGGAACGGCATCGTCGCCCTGCTCGGGATGGCCGGCATGTTCATCGTCAGCCTGCCGCTGTGGATCCTGCCGCCGCTCTGGCCGCTCATTCCCCTGGTGATCCTCGCCTGGGTGAACCAGCGGCTGCTGCGCTACGACGCGCTCGCGGAGCACGCCGACGCGCAGGAGATGGCGCGGCTCTTTCGCCAGCGGCGTTTCGGCATGTACGCGCTCGGGCTGCTGCTAGCGCTTGCAGCCTACGTGCCGCTCGTGGGCCTGATCGCGCCCGTGGTGTTCGGCCTGGCCTACATCCGCTATCTGCTCGGCGCGCTGCACAGCGCGCGGGCTATTGAGGCTCCCTATGGCGGCCATGCCGACAAAGAATTGGCCGGCGGGAACACCGGCTCCTAGACTGTGTCCATTCTCTTTTTGGAAGGAGCTGCAGTGTTTCCCAATCGCGAAGGACAGAGAGTTCCCCAGGCGACGTTCCGCACCCGGACCGAGGCCGGAGAGTGGAAGCCGCTCAGCACCGACGACATCTTCAAGGGCAAGA
Organism: Burkholderiales bacterium; assembly: GCA_036374055.1. Taxonomy (GTDB): domain Bacteria; phylum Pseudomonadota; class Gammaproteobacteria; order Burkholderiales; family SG8-39; genus SCGC-AG-212-J23. The sequence continues at coordinate 2,715 of DASUUN010000036.1, read as the reverse complement.
CCGTGGTCGTGTTCTCGCTCCCGGGCGCGTTCACCCCGACCTGCTCGTCCACCCACGTACCGCGCTACAACGAGCTGGCGCCCGCCTTCTTCGCCAACGGCGTGGACCGGATCGTCTGCATTTCGGTCAACGACGCGTTCGTCATGGACGAGTGGGGCCGCACGCAGGAATGCGGCAACGTGACCCTGCTGCCGGACGGCAACGGCGAGTTCACCGAGAAGATGGGCATGCTGGTCGACAAGCGCGAGCTCGGCTTCGGCGACCGGTCGTGGCGCTACTCGATGCTGGTGAAGGACGGCGTGATCCAGAAGATGTTCATCGAGCCGGAGAAGCCGGGCGACCCGTTCGAGGTGTCGGACGCCGACACCCTGCTGAACCACATCAACCCGAAGGCGAAGAAGCCCGACCAGGTGGCGATCCTGACGCGCGAAGGCTGCGGCTATTGCGCCAAGGCGAAGGCGCTCCTGAAAGAGCTGGGCTACGCCTATTCCGAGGTGAAGCTCGACCACAGCGACCGCTCGCGGGTGGTGGGGGCGATCACCGGGCGCGGCACCGTGCCGCAGGTGTTCATCAACGGCCGGCACATCGGCGGCCTGGAAGACCTGCAGCAGTGGGCGAAAAAGGCGGCGTGATTGTTCGGCGCCTTTGTCATCGGGGACGAGATCCTCGTCGGCAAGCGCCAGGACAAGCATCTTTCCTTCCTCATCGAGGCCCTCGCGAAGCGGGGGCTTCGTCTTTCATGGGCCCACTACCTGGGCGATGATCCGGAGCGCTTGACGCAAGCGCTGCGCCTCAGCCTTGCATCACGCGACGTGGTGTTCAGCTTCGGCGGCATCGGCGCCACGCCCGACGACCACACGCGGCAGTGCGCCGCCGCGGCTGCGGGCATCGGGCTGCAGCTGCACCCGGACGCCGAGCGCGAGCTCCGCGCGCGCTTCGGCGGCGAGGCGACACCCCAGCGCTTGCGCATGGGCGAGTTTCCGGAGGGCTCGGCGATCATTCCGAATTCGGTGAACCGGGTGCCCGGCTTCAGCCTCGGCGATCACCACTTCGTGCCCGGCTTCCCGCAGATGGCCTGGCCGATGACCGAATGGGTGCTCGACACGCGTTATCGCCCTCTCTTCGACCGCGACCGGTGGAGCGAGGAATCGATGCTGGTCTATGAAGCGGGCGAAAGCCAGCTCATAGCGGCCATGGAGCTCGTCGGCGGGCGCTACCCGGCGGTGAAAGTGTTCAGCCTGCCTTCCATGGGAAGCGACGGCAGCCGCCGCCACGTGGAGCTGGGCGTACGCGGCGACCCGGCACAGGTGGGAGCGGCAGCCGAGGCCCTGCGTCAGGCCGTGCGGGCCGCCGGCTTCCCTTTTTCGGATGCGCCAAAAGCAAAGCCCGCCTAGCGGCGGGCTTTGGACCGGCGTTTCCTGCCGTTGCTGCTTACGCGGCCTTTTTTGGGGCTTTGCTCAGCCCCCTGGCCGTTTCGGTCGCGGCGGCGACGTTGGCCTCCGCGATCTCGGTCGCCTGCTTTGCGACCTTGTTGAGGTTGTCATAGGCCGAGTTGGCGGCGGCTAGCATCGACTTCACTGCGGCGACGGCGACGTCCGACCCGGCGGGCGCGTTCTTCGACACCTTGTCGAGCAGGGTGACGAAGTTTTCGTTCCACTCGGCGACCCGGCGCTCGGCCACCTTGGAGAGCTCGGCGTTGGCGCCGGTAGCCACCTCGTACACGCTCTTCGAGTAGGCGATCGCCTTCTCCATGGCCGGCTGGGCGAAGGAATTCTGCAGGCTCACGAATTCCTGCACGTCCTTGGCGCCGAGCAGCGCGCGGGTATTGGAGATAGAGTCTTCGAAGGCGCTCTTCACCGCGCCGGCCTGGATGTTGGCCAGCTTTTCGAAGGCGGCAAACTGCGCGTTCGCCACGGCCAGGAACGTTTCGACGTTCGATTTGTTGGCCGCTTGAATCTGTTCGGGGGTCACGTACATTTGCTGGCTCCTGTCTTTTCGGGCGTTTGCGGTTTTGTGCAATGCAACAATTGGCATTTTAGTTCATCAGCGGGCGAAGTCAAGAAAATTGTGCGTAGCAGCATTCGTGATTAGTTTGTAGCGTTGATCACTACCAAGGAAGTTAGTGCACGCTTACGAAGGCATTGAGTACAGGCCGAATGATCCTGTCGTTCTGAGCAATCCTTTTCCCCTCTTTGCCCGCATGCGGGAGGAGGACCCCGCGCACTGGAGCCCGCTGCTCAAGGCTTGGGTGATTACCCGTTACGACGACGTGAAGCGCATCTGCCTGGATACGGCGGGCATGTCCTCCGACCGGCTACGGCCCTTTTTCGCTACCCTGCCTTCGGCGGAAGCGACGCGCATTGCCGATCTCATGCGCTACCTCACGCTGTGGATGGTGTTCCGCGACCCGCCGGACCATACGCGGCTTCGCCGGCTGGCCGCCAAAGTGTTCAATGTGCGCTCCATAAACGCGCTGCGGCCGGACATCGAGGCGATCACCGGCCACCTGCTCGACGCGCTGCGGGACCGCGCCGGGTTCGACTTCATCGGCGAGTTCGCCGGCCCGCTGCCTGCGCTGGTGATCATGCACATGCTCGGAGTGCCGCGCAGTGAGCTGGCGCGCCTGAAGCGCCTTTCCGACGAGATGGCGCTGTTCATCGGCAGCGCGCGGGACTCGCCCGACAAGTACGGGCGCGCCGAAGCCGCCACCGCGGA
>DASUUN010000035.1:0-11605 GCA_036374055.1 Burkholderiales bacterium | reverse complement strand
GCCAGGGCCGCTTTCACGATTTCGCGCGGGTAGACGCTGGTCTGGGTAAGCGTGCCATGGAATGCCTCCTCAAAGCGCAGCGCTCGGTGCTGGGCATCGAGCCAGATGCAGATGAACACCTCGTGCGGCAGGGCGCCGAGCGCGAGCCTCAGGTAGTCGCGCACGGCGCCGGGGGAGGTCAGCGCGGTGCCGGCTTTCAGGTCCTCCTGGATGGAGCGGCGCGCAAGCTCGACGACCGCCGAGAACTGCGCGCGCTTGGCCGCCCCCAGCCCTTTCACCTTCGCCAGCGCATCGCCCGCACCCAGCAATCCGGCCAGTCCCTTGAACTGATCGAGCAGCTCGCGGGCGAGCTCGACCGCGCTCTTGCCGCGGATGCCGGTGCGCAGCAGGAGGGCGAGCAGCTCGGCGTCGCTGAGCGCGCCGGCGCCGCGCGCCAGCAGCCGCTCGCGCGGCCGCTCGGCCGCAGGCCAGTCGGAAATCGCCATGTCGGGCCCTATCCCTTAGAATCCCTTTCCCCTTAACGGTGGCGAACGCATGGCGTTGACGGGCAAGCGGATCCTCGTGGGAATCAGCGGCGGAATCGCCGCTTACAAGGCGGCCGAGCTGGTGCGCCTGCTGACGCGGGCCGGTGCCGACGTACGCGTGGTCATGACCGAGGCGGCGACGCGCTTTATCACCCCGGTCACCCTGCAGGCGCTGTCCGGCCAGACGGTGTGGACCGACATGTGGGACCCGCGGGTGCCGGATAACATGGGACACATCGAGCATTCCCGCGACCGCGACCTCATCCTGGTGGCCCCGGCGACCGCGGATTTCATGGCGAAAGTGGCGCACGGGCTGGCCGACGACCTGCTGTCGGCGCTGTGCGTGGCGCGCCGCTGTCCGCTCATGCTGGCGCCGGCGATGAACGTGGAGATGTGGGAGAACGCCGCCACCCAGCGCAACCTGCAGGTTCTTCAGGAGAACGGCATCATGCTCGCCGGCCCGGCTGCCGGCGACCAGGCGTGCGGCGAGGTCGGCATGGGAAGAATGCTCGAGCCGGCGCAGATCACCGCGGAGGTCGAGCGCCTGTTCCAGCCCGGGCGGCTCGCGGGGCGGCGGGTGCTGGTCACGGCCGGGCCGACGCAGGAGCCGATCGACCCGGTGCGCGTGCTCACCAACGTCAGTTCCGGGAAGATGGGCTACGCGGTGGCACGCGCCGCCAGGGAGGCAGGCGCGGAAGTCACGCTGATCAGCGGCCCGGTGGCGCTCGCGACGCCGCCCGGCGTGACACGCATCGACGTGCGCACCGCCGAAGAGATGTTCGAGGCCGTGAAGAAGGCAGTGAAGGGCAACGACGTTTTCATCTCGGTGGCCGCCGTGGCGGATTACCGGGTCAAGAACCGCGCTGCGCAGAAAATGAAGAAAAGCGGCGCCGGGCTGGCGCTGGAGCTCGAGGAGAATCCGGACATCCTGTCCTGGGTGGCGGCGCAGCCGCAGCCGCCGTTTTGCGTCGGCTTCGCCGCCGAGAGCGAGAAGCTGGCGCAGCACGCCAAAGACAAGCGCCTGAAGAAGGGCGTGCCGCTCATGGCGGCCAACCTGGCGCAGGAAGCCCTCGGCGCGGAGGACAACTCGATCACGCTCTACGACGAGCGCGGGGAGCATTCGCTGGGCCGCGGACCCAAGCTCGAGCTGGCGCGCAAGCTGCTCGAGCACCTCGCCGGCATGCTGCCGCCGCGCAAATGAGGAAGCTGGCGGTCAGGATCCTCGACGAGAGGATCCGCGGCATGCTGCCGCATTACGCCACCGCGGGCGCCGCCGGCCTCGACCTGCGCGCCTGCATCGATGCGCCGCTCACGCTCAACCCCGGAGACAGCCGGCTCGTGCCCTCCGGAGTGGCGATCCACGTCGGTGATCCGGGTTATGCCGCCATGGTCCTGCCGCGCTCCGGGCTCGGCGCGAAGAACGGCATCGTCCTGGGCAACCTCGTGGGGCTGATCGATTCCGACTACCAGGGGCCGCTGATGGTCTCGCTGTGGAACCGCGGCGAGGCGGCCTTCACCATCCAGCCCCTGGACCGCATCGCGCAGCTGGTGGTGGTGCCGGTGGTGCAGGTCGAGTTCGAGGTGGTTGACGATTTCGCGGCCAGCGCGCGAGGCACCGGCGGCTTCGGCAGCACCGGCAGCTAGCCCGCTTCTTATGGTGCGGCGATCCGCGATTTTTGCCTGCCTGATTTGGGCGATGGCGGCGAACGCTGCCGAGCAGGCGGTCCTCGAGCAAGGCAGGCGCATAGTCTCGGCAAGCTGCTTCCTGTGCCACGGCATGCATGGCGAGGCGGCGAGCGAGCTGTCGCCGCGACTGGCAGGCCAGAACGCCACCTACCTCGCCAAGCAGCTGGCGAACTTCAAGAGTGGCGAGCGCAGGTCGAGCGCCATGCGGCCGATGGTCGCCGCGCTCTCGCCGGAGGACATGCGCGCGGTGGCACTGTATTTCAGCCGACAACGGGCTGAGCCCCACCTGCCGACGGACGCCGGCCTCGCGGCGCGCGGCCGGCGCGTCTACGAGAAGGGCGGCGGGGCGACGGAGGTGGCGGCATGCATCGGCTGCCACGGCGAGCGCGGCGAAGGCACGGAAAGCCTGCCGCGCCTCGCCGGCCAGTTCCCCGCGTATCTTGCGGCGCAGCTGAAGAACTTCGGCTCGCGGGAGCGCACCAACGACAATGCGGTCATGCACACGGTTGCCGTGCGCATGACCGCTGAAGAGATCGACGCGGTCGCCGCCTACCTCGGCTCGCTGGACTGATCAGGCCAGCATGTCGGCCCAGATGTTCTGGGCCCAGGCCCAGGCGTACTTGCCTTCGAGCTCGTTGCGCGCCGCCGAGACCCCGCCCGCGCCCTTCACCGGGATGATGGTTCCCTGCCCGGCGTCCCACTGGTGCACCGAGGCCACGTGGATCACCTCGCTGTCGGAGACGTAGCTGTAGCAGGTGTTGGTCATGACCGGCGCGGCATTCGCCGCGCGGCCGCTCATCAGCTCGATCACCGCGGCAGCGCACACCTTGGCCTGCTGGTTGGTCATGTGGCCCGACTTCGGCATCCCGGGCGCAGAGAGCGTGGCGTCGCCGAGCACGTGCACGCCTTTCACCGCCTTGGACTCCAAGGTGCGCCAGTCGACGTCGCACCAGCGGTTGTTGTGGGTGATGAGGCCTGCCTTGACGGCGATGTCGCCGGCGCGCTGGGGCGGCACGACGTTCAGCACGTCACCCCTCACGGTATCGAATTCGGTGCGCACCGCCATGGCCGCGGGGTCGACCGCCACCACCTTCGAATTGCCGCGGAACTCGATGATGCCCTTGTACAGATCCGCCCACGCGCGCTTGAACAGCGGCCCCTTGGACGTGACGTCCGGGTTGGCATCGAGGATGAGCACCTTCGAGCGGGGCTTTGCCCGCTTGAAGTAGTGCGCAACCTGCGAGGCGCGCTCGTAAGGCCCCGGCGGGCAGCGGTACGGGGCGAGCGGCACAGACAGCACGTAGACGCCGCCATCCTTCATCGATTCCAGCTGACGGCGCAGCGCGACCGTCTGGGCCCCCGCCTTCCAGGCGTGGAGCACGCGGTCCTGTGCGGCCTGGTAGCCCTCGATTTCGGCGAAGTTGAAGTCGATGCCGGGCGACACGATGAGGCGGTCGTACTGCAGCTCGCCGCCGCGCTGCAGCCTGACGACCTTTCTCGCCGCATCAATCGCGGTCGCCTCGTCGTTGACCACTCGCACGCCGCGCCGGCGCAGCCCGTCGTAGGTCCGGCGGATCTCTTCGATGGTGCGGTTCCCGCCCAGCACCAGGTTCGACATTGGGCACGAGGTGAAGACGTCGTTGCGCTCCACCATCACCACGTCGATGCCGGGCTCCCACATACGCAGGTACTTGGCGGCCGTGGCGCCGCCGTAGCCGCCGCCGACCACTACCACCCTTCCCTTGCCGCCGCCTGGCGTGGCGCAGCCGGCGAGCGAAGCGGCGCCTGCGGCGCCGGCGAACTTGATGAAGTCGCGTCTTTTCATGGCCGGTTACCTCCGCTGCGCGGCGAAGTACGCCGCGAGGAGATTTATCTGCTGCTCGGTATAGCCCTTGGACAGCTGGTGCATCACGGTCGCGGGCTTCGCGCCGGAGCGGAACTCGTTCAGCTTGCGCACCATTTCATCCCTCGGCATCCCGGCGAGCGGCTCCATGCCGCCGACGCTGCGGCCGTCGGTGCCATGGCAGTTGGCGCAGGTCGCGGCAAGGCTGCGTGCCGCGCTGTCCTGCGCGGGCGCGGACAGCGGCAGCGCGACCAGCGCAACCGCGAGCATCGTGGAAAATCGCATTCGGTCCTCCCAGGAGTTGGTGTGAAAAGTCTCCGCCCGCAGCCATACCCGCGTCAAGCACTGGGAATTGCATAAATGGACTCGCTCGGGGCATAAAAAAGGCCGCGCTAGGCGGCCTTTTCGCTGTGCCGGGCGAGCGTCAGGTAACGGCGGCGGCGGGCTCTTCCTCGAACTTGAGCACGATTTTCTCGGCCTCGCCGACGTCGATGGTCACCTTGCCGCCGTGCTGCAGCTTGCCGAACAGCAGCTCGTCGGCGAGCGCCCGCCGGATGGTGTCCTGGATGAGGCGCGCCATGGGCCGTGCGCCCATCAGCGGGTCGAAGCCCTTCTTCGCCAGGTGCTCCTTGAGCGCCTGAGTGAAGTGCGCCTCGACCTTCTTCTCGGCCAGCTGCTCGTCCAGCTGCATCAGGAACTTTTCGACCACGCGCATGATGATGTCGTGGTCGAGCGAGCGGAACGAGATGATGGCGTCCAGCCGGTTGCGGAACTCCGGCGTGAACATGCGCTTGATCGCCTCCATCTCGTCGCCAGGCTGCTTGTTCAGCGTGAAGCCCATGGTGTTCTTGGCGAGCGACTCGGCACCGGCGTTGGTGGTCATGACGATCACCACGTTGCGGAAGTCCGCCTTGCGGCCATTGTTGTCGGTGAGCGTGCCGTGGTCCATCACCTGCAGCAGGATGTTGAAGATGTCCGGGTGCGCCTTCTCGATCTCGTCGAGCAGCAGCACCGAGTACGGCTTCTTGGTGATCTGCTCTGTGAGCAGGCCGCCCTGCTCGAAGCCCACATAGCCTGGCGGCGCGCCGATCAGGCGGCTCACCGCATGGCGCTCCATGTATTCCGACATGTCGAAGCGGATGAGCTCGATCCCCATGCAGTAGGCGAGCTGGCGCGCCACCTCGGTCTTGCCGACCCCGGTGGGCCCGCTGAACAGGAAATTGCCGATCGGCTTCTGCGGGTTGCCCAGCCCGGAGCGCGCCATCTTGATGGCCGAGGCGAGCGCGTCGATCGCCGCGTCCTGGCCGAACACCACGGCTTTCAGGTCCCGGTCCAGATTCGCCAGCGCGCTGCGGTCGTCGGTGGAGACGCTGCGCGGCGGGATGCGCGCGATCTTGGCGATGATCTCCTCGATCTCGGTCTTGCCGATGACCTTCTTCTGCTTGGCCTTCGGCGCGATGCGCTGCGCCGCGCCGGCCTCGTCGATCACGTCGATCGCCTTGTCGGGCAGGTGGCGGTCGTTGATGTAGCGCGCCGACAGCTCGGCCGCCGTGGTGAGCGCGTTGGCGGTGTATTTGACGCTGTGATGCGCCTCGAAGCGCGTCTTCAGGCCCTTGAGGATCTCCACCGTCTCGTCCACCGAAGGCTCGATGACGTCGATCTTCTGGAAGCGCCGCGACAGGGCGTGGTCCTTCTCGAACACGCCGCGGTACTCGTTGTAGGTGGTGGCGCCGATGCACTTCAGCTGTCCCGTGGACAGCACCGGCTTGAGCAGGTTGGAGGCGTCCAGCGTGCCGCCGGAGGCCGCACCCGCGCCGATCACGGTGTGGATCTCGTCGATGAACAGAATCGCGTTGGGGTTGTCGACCAGCTGCTTGAGCACCGCCTTGAGGCGCTGCTCGAAATCGCCCCGGTACTTGGTGCCGGCGAGGAGCGCACCCATGTCGAGCGCGTATACCGTGCACTTGGCGAGCAGGTCGGGCACGTTGCCTTCCACGATGCGCCGCGCCAGCCCTTCCGCGATGGCGGTCTTGCCGACGCCGGCCTCACCCACCAGCAGCGGGTTGTTCTTGCGCCGGCGGCACAGCGTCTGCACCACGCGCTCGAGCTCCTTGTCGCGCCCGATCAGCGGGTCGATCTTGCCGGCGAGGGCGAGCGCGTTCAGGTTCTGGGTGTAGTTGTCGAGCGGGCTGTTGGAGGTCTCGGCCTGGCCTTCCTGCTCGGCCTCCTGCTCGGCCTTGCTGCCCGGGTGCGCCTGCGGGGTCTTGGTGATGCCGTGTGAAATATAGTTCACTACGTCTAGGCGCGCGATGCCCTGCTGCTGCAGGAAGTACACCGCGTGCGAATCCTTCTCGCCGAAGATCGCGACCAGCACGTTGGCGCCGGTGACCTCCTTCTTGCCCGAGGACTGCACGTGCAGGATGGCGCGCTGGATGACGCGCTGGAAGCCCAGGGTGGGCTGGGTGTCGACCTCCCGGTCGGCGGCGATGCGCGGGGTCTGCTCGGCGATGTGCTGCGTCAGGTTCTTGCGGAGCTCGTCCATGTTGGCGCCGCAGGCGCGCAGCACTTCGGCCGCGGTGGGGTTGTCCAGCAGCGCCAGCAGCAGGTGCTCGACCGTGATGAACTCATGGCGTTTCTGGCGTGCTTCCACAAACGCCATGTGCAGACTGACTTCGAGCTCCTGGGCGATCATTTCCTGCCTCTGTCTCCTGACACTACGTTTCCTCCATCACGCACTGCAGCGGATGCTGGTGCTTCCGGGAGTATGCCGCGACTTGCTGCACCTTGGTGGTGGCAACGTCGCGCGGATAAACCCCACAGACGCCGATGCCTTCCCGGTGCACCTTCAGCATCACCTGGGTGGCCCGCTCCCGGCTCATGCCGAAGAACTTCTGCAACACCACCACGACGAACTCCATGGGCGTGTAGTCGTCGTTCAGCAGCATGACCTTGAACATCGGCGGAGGCTTCAGCTTGCTGCGCTGAGCCTCGAGTATGGTGTCGTCCTTGTTCTGCGCCATGCCGCCTAACTACGCGCCCTCGAGCCCGCCAAAGTCGGACAATCCCGGTCTCCGTGCGTTCCCAGATCAAGCCACTGCGCATTTACCTTGCATCCTGCGGTCCATCCTACTCAATGTAGGGGGGCGGTGCAATGCGGCATCGAGCGGATGCAGGCCGGATTACGGTGGTTTATCACGGCCTTGCGCGCGCGCAACACCCCCGGGCACGGCCCTTGACGGGGCCCGGGCGGGCGCGTAAAAGGCGGGCTGTGTTTGGATTCAGGCTGTCTGTTTCGCCATAGGGCGGCGGGGTCGTGGAGTTCCAGGCATGGCTCGGGTCGAACGCCCGGTAGCTCTATCAACAATCAAGGAACCAGGGAGAGAGCATGGCAACAGGCACCGTTAAGTGGTTCAACGACGCGAAAGGCTACGGCTTCATCACGCCGGATGACGGCAGCGAGGACCTTTTCGCCCATTTTTCCGCCATCAACATGTCGGGCTTCAAGACCCTGAAAGAGGGCCAGAAGGTGAGCTTCGACGTGGTCCAGGGGCCGAAGGGGAAGCAGGCCTCGAACATCCAGAAGAGCGGCTGACCCGCCCGCCCGAGCACTGAAAAGAGGGCCGCCCGCGGGCGGCCTTTTTTCATTGCTACATGCGCTCGATCATGGCCTGCCCGAAACCCGAGCAGGAGACCTGCTTCGCCCCCTGCATCTGGCGGGCGAAGTCGTAGGTCACGACCTTGTCGCCAATGGTCTTCTCCATCGACCGGATGATGGCGTCGGCAGCCTCGACCCAGCCCATGTGGCGCAGCATCATTTCCGCGGACAGGATCTCGGAGCCCGGGTTCACGTAGTCCTTGCCGGCGTACTTGGGCGCGGTACCGTGCGTCGCCTCGAACATCGCCACCGTGTCGCTCAGGTTGGCGCCGGGGGCAATGCCGATGCCGCCGACCTCCGCCGCCAGCCCGTCGGAGATGTAGTCCCCGTTCAGGTTGGTGGTCGCCAGCACGTCGTATTCGGCCGGACGCAGCAGGACCTGCTGCAGCATCGCGTCGGTGATCACGTCCTTGATGACGATGTCCGGCCCCCCCTTGGGGTTCTTGAAGCTGTGCCAGGGGCCGCCGTCCAGCGGCTTGGCGCCGAACTCCTTCACGGCCAGCTGGTAGCCCCAGTCCCGGAACCCACCCTCGGTGAACTTCTGGATATTGCCCTTGTGCACCAGAGTGACCGATTTGCGCTTGTTGTCGATGGCGTACTGGTACGCCCGGCGGATCAGGCGCTCGGAGCCCTCGACCGAGACCGGCTTGATGCCGATCGCCGACGAGCCCGGGAAGCGGATCTTCTTGACCTTCATCTCGTTGATGAGGAAGTCGATCACCTTCTTGGCTTCCGGCGAGTGGGCCGGCCACTCGATGCCGGCGTAGATGTCCTCGGAGTTCTCGCGGAAGATCACCATGTCGACCTTCTCCGGCTCCTTCAGCGGCGAGGGCACTCCCTTGAACCAGCGCACCGGGCGCAGGCAGACGTAAAGGTCGAGCTCCTGGCGCAGTGCCACGTTGATGGAGCGGATGCCGCCACCCACGGGGGTGGTGAGGGGGCCCTTGATCGAGACCACGTATTCCTTGGATGCTTCCAGGGTCTCGTCGGGCAGCCAGACGTTCTCGCCGTAAACCTTGCACGACTTCTCGCCGGCGAACATCTCCATCCAGACGATCTTGCGCTTGCCGCCGTAGGCCTTCTTCACCGCGGCGTCGACCACCTTCAGCATGACCGGCGTAATGTCCACGCCCGTGCCGTCGCCCTCGATGTAGGGAATGATGGGGTTGTCGGGCACCGACAGGGAAAAGTCCTTGTTGACGCGGATCTTTTCGCCGCCGGCGGGGATCTTGATGTGCTGATACGCCATGGACGCTCCTGGAAAAGGGGTCCGATTATACTGTTGATTTCCAATGGATTAGATCGTGGGCGTCAACCTTCCGGGAGGGGCTGCGTTAAACGTAACGGATTGGCTTTGGCCCGTCCTTTTTAAACCCACTCTAGAGGAAGGGGATGACGATGAAGCAGTTTCTGACGGTGCTGGTCGCGGCTCTGTTCGCCGCCGCGAGCGTGAACGCGCTCGCGCAGGAGAAGAAGGCGGAGAAGGCCATGGAGCAGTCGAAGTCGACGCAGAAGGCCAAGAAGGCCGCGCCGAAGAAGACCGCGAAGAAGACCCAGAAGAAGGGCGAAGACGCCAAGAAGTAACGCCGTCGCCTATGAAGGACAGAAGGGCGGGGTTCTCCCTGCCCTTTTCATTCCTGCGTCTGGTTCTGCTGCTGGCCGCGTTGCCGGCGGCGGCGCAGCAACTGCCCGTCGCGCGGCTGAGCGCCGGCATTCACCTCATCCAGGCGGAGGTGGTGTCCGATGGCGAAACCCGCGCGCGCGGCCTGATGCACCGCAAGGCGCTGGCGCAGAACGCCGGCATGCTGTTCATCTTCGACGAGCACGCCATCCACTGCATGTGGATGAAGAATACCCTGATCCCGCTGTCGGTCGCCTTCATCGACGACCACGGCGCCATCGTCAACATCGCGGACATGGAGCCGCACGATCTGCAATCCCATTGCGCCGCGCGGCCGGTGAGGTACGCCCTGGAAATGAACCGCGGCTGGTTCGCCGCCCGCGGCATCAAGCCGGGGGCCCGCCTGGGCGGCGTGCCCCCGAAGTAAGCTTTACAGCCCGCCGTTCTGCTGGGCCACCATGAGGTACAGCATGGGGACCGACAGCATGGTGTTGAAGCGCGAGGTGAGCATCGCCTTGCGCGCCGCGGCCGCCTTTTCCTCGGCAGACACGGTGACCATGCCCAACGCCTTCTTCTGATTCGGCCAGATGATGAACCAGACGTTGAACCACATGATGATGCCGAACCACATCCCCAGCCCGATGGCGGCGAACGGGCTTCTCAGGCCCAGCGCCTGGCCGATGTAACCGTTCATCCAGGCGAGCAGCAGGCCGGTGACGATGGTCGCCATCGCGCCCCAGCGGAACCAGAACAGCGCCGCCGGCGCGATCACCTTGCCGATGGCCGGCTTCTGCTCGTCCGGGATCTTGGGCATCGAGGGGATCTGGACGAAGTTGAAGTACCAGAGGATGCCGATCCACATCACGCCCGAGAGCACGTGGAGCCAGCGGAAGAAGAAGCGCCACCAGTTCATGTCGCCGGTCATCTTGAAGGTGCCGGCGATGGCCATGACGACGAGCAGGATGACGACGCCCGCGGTAATCGTGCGGCCGAGAGATTGGAAGATCGCACCCATGGTTATCTCCTGTCTTGTTGGATGGGTTTGAAGCGAAAAGTCTAGCACGCGTCAGAGAGGGAAGAAACGAGGCAGCAGCAGGGAGTAGGCGACCAGCATGATGGCCAGCAGCGGCAGGCCGCCGCGGACGAAGTCGGCGAACCGGTAGCCGGCGGCGCTCATCACCAGCAGGTTGCTCTGGTAGGCCATGGGCGTCACATAGGAGAAGTTGGCGCCGAACAGGATCGCCAGCACCAGCGGCTCGGGCGAAACGCCCAGGCTGCGGGCGATGCCGACCGCGATCGGCGTGCCGACGGCGGCCGCCGCGCTGTTGGAGACGAAATTGGTGAAGGCGGCCGTGAGGAGCATCAGCAATGCCAGCACCCATTCGCCGGACAGGCCGCGCGTCGCGCCGATGAACTGCTCGGCGAGCCAGGCCGTGGCGCCGGTCTGCTCGAGCGCGGCGCCGAGCGCCAGGCTCGAGGCGACCAGCAGCACGACCTTCATGGACATCGCCGCGGCAGCGTCCTCCCAGTCCAGGCAGCGGGTGAGGATCATCGCCGCCACCCCGGCGAGCGCGGCGATCGAGATGGGCGCAAGCTTCAGCGCGGCGGCCGCGACCACTGCGGCGAGGATGGCCAGGGCGAGCGGCGCACGCTCGGTGCGGGGCAGCTCGTAGCTCTGGTCGAGGACCAGCAGCCGCGCGCGCGACTTCAGCTTGCGGATTGCGTCGTCGCTGCCCTGCACCAGAAGCACGTCGCCGACGCGCAGCCGCAATTCATCGAGGGCGGCCCCCGTGGCGCGGCCCCCCGGGCGATGCAATCCGACTATCGTGACCTCGTGCCATTCGCCGAAGCGCGTGTCGCGCAGCGTCGCGCCGTTGAGCGTCGATCCCTCCGTGACTACCACCTCGGCGAGGCGCTGGTCCTCGGCGGCCAGCGGGTGCTCCTCGTCGACTTGCTGATTCGTGTCGTCGGGCTTGTACAGCGGCGCGCCGAGCTGCTCCGAGAATTCGTGCAGCTCCTTCGCGCCGGCGGCGACGAACAGGCGATCGCCCGCCTGCAGCACGAGCGAAGGCAGGCGCGCGAGCTCCAGCGCCTCGCCGCGCACCACCCGCTTCACGCGGAACGCTTCCCCCGCCTTTTTCTGCACCTCGGCGAAAGGCTTGCCATCGGCGAAGCCGCCTTCCTTGACGTGCAGCACCGCGGAGAACACCTGCGGCGCGGCGTCGGCGAGCGGCGAGCGACGCTCGGGGATGAGCCGGGGCAGCACCAGCCACAGA
>DASUUN010000034.1:0-14531 GCA_036374055.1 Burkholderiales bacterium | reverse complement strand
CAACGCGACCGGCGTCTGATACGGGAACTGGCGGATGAAATTGCGCCGGCGCAGCTCGGCCGGGTCGATCTTCAGCTCGCGCGCCGCGGTTTCCACCAGGCGCTCGACCACGTAGGTGGCCTCGGGCCGCCCGGCGCCGCGGTACGCATCGACCGGGGTGGTGTTGGTGAACACCGCCGTGACCTCGCAGTAGATGACCGGCGTGGTGTATTGCCCGGCGAGCAGCGTCGCGTACAGGATGGTCGGGATGCATGAAGCGAACGTCGAAAGATACGCGCCGAGGTTCGCGGTCGTGCGCACGCGCATGGCGAGGAACTTGCCGTCCTTGTCGAGCGCGAGCTCCGCCGTCGTGACGTGGTCGCGGCCGTGCGCGTCGGACAGGAAGGCCTCCGAGCGGTCGGAGGTCCACTTCACCGGGCGGTTGAGCTGCTTGGACGCCCAGGTGACCACGACGTCCTCGGCGTACAGGTAGATCTTGGAGCCGAAGCCGCCGCCCACGTCGGGCGCGACTACGCGCACCTTGTGCTCGGGCAGGCCGAGCACGAAGGCGGTCATCAGCAGGCGCTCGACGTGCGGGTTCTGGCTGGCCACGTAGAGCGTGTAGGCGTCGTCGGCCCGGCTGTACGAGCCGATCGCCGCGCGCGGCTCGATGGCGTTCGGAATGAGCCGGTTGTTGATGAAGTCGAGCTTGGTGACATGCGCTGCCTTGGCGAAGGCTTCATCCACTTTCGCCTTGTCGCCCAGCGCCCAGACGTAGCACACGTTGTTGGGCGCGATGTCATGGATCGGCTTGCTCGAAGAGGCTTTTGCCGGATCGACTACCGCGGGCAGCACCTCGTAGTCGACCTCGATCTTCTCGGCGGCGTCTCTCGCCTGGT
Source organism: Burkholderiales bacterium (assembly GCA_036374055.1). Lineage (GTDB taxonomy): Bacteria > Pseudomonadota > Gammaproteobacteria > Burkholderiales > SG8-39 > SCGC-AG-212-J23. The sequence continues at coordinate 13,653 of DASUUN010000034.1, read as the reverse complement.
CGAGCGTGCCCGCGATGACCACCGCGACCTGGTCGCCGACGTGGCGCACCTTGCCCTGCGCGAGGCAGGGATGCGGCGGCTCCTTCATCGGCTGGCCCTGGACGTCGGTGATCAGCCAGCCGCAGGGCAGCCCGCCCACCTTGGCGTTGGCCAGATCCGCGCCGGTGAAGATGCCGATCACTCCCGGAGAAGCCTTTGCCTTGTCGGTCTTAATGGATTTGATGCTCGCGTGCGCGTGCGGCGAGCGCACGAAAGCGGCGTAAGCCTGGTTGGGCAGCGATACGTCGTCGGTGTACTGCCCGGCGCCGGTGAGGAAACGGTAATCCTCCTTGCGCAGGACGCGGGCACCGATCAGGGGTGCGTTCATGGTTCAGCTCCTCCTCATTTTGCCTACTTGGCCATGGCGCGGGCGCCGGCCATGATGCTCTTCACGATGTTGTGGTAGCCGGTGCAGCGGCACAGGTTGCCTTCGAGGCTCTCGCGCACCTCCTTCTCGCTGGGGCTCGGGTTGCCCTTGGCGAAGTCGAGCGCGTTCATCACCATGCCCGGGGTGCAGAAGCCGCACTGCAGGCCGTGGTTGTCCTTGAACGCCTGCTGCATCGGGTGCAGCGTGCCGTCGGCCAGCGCCACGCCCTCGATCGTGAGGATGTCGGCGCCTTCGGCCTGCATGGCGACGATGGAGCAGCTCTTGATGGCCTTGCCGTTCATGTGCACGGTGCAGGCGCCGCACTGCGCGGTGTCGCATCCGACGTGCGTGCCGGTGAGGCGCAGGTGCTCGCGGATGAAGGTGACGAGCAGGGTGCGCGCCTCCACTTCCGCGGAAACGGGCTTGCCATTGACTTTCATGGATACCTTGACCGACATGCGGACCTCCCGGGGGAATTTGCCTGCTCGAAGGACAGCCATCCTAGCCAAGCGCGCCGGGCGCGGCAATGTTGCAGTGCGAAAGCGTATGATTTTGAGATGCGGCTGCTGATCATCGAAGACGACGCGTCCCTCGCCTCGGGCCTGCGCCGCATGCTGGAGGCCGAAGGACACGCGGTCGACGTGACCTCGCGTGGCGAGGACGCCGTGTTCGCCGCCTCACAGGAGCGCTTCGACCTCGTGATCCTGGACATCGGCCTGCCGCGGATGGACGGCTTCGAGGTGCTCCGGCGCCTGCGCGCCGCGGAAAAGCCCATGCCGGTGCTGGTCCTGACGGCGCGCGATGCGGTGGAGGACCGGGTGCGCGGGCTGGACCTGGGGGCCGACGATTACATGGTGAAGCCCTTCGCGATGCCGGAGCTGACCGCCCGGGTGCGTGCGCTGCTGCGTCGCTCCCAGGCGCATGGCGGCCCGCGCATCGTGCACGGCCCGCTCGCCCTCGACACGGTGGCGCGCCGCGCTTTCCTGCGCGGCGAGCCCCTCGAGCTCGCCGCGCGCGAGTGGGCGGTGCTGGAGGTGCTGCTAGCCAAGGTGGAGAAGATCGTCTCCAAGGAGGCGATCATCCAGGCGGTGGCCGGGTGGGGCGACGAGCTCTCGCCCAACGCCATCGAGGTCTACGTGTCGCGGCTGCGCGCGAAGCTCGAGCCGGCCGGCATCCGCATCCGCACGGTACGCGGCTTCGGCTACATGCTGGAAGAGTTCCGGGAGGGCTGAGGTGGCGCGGAGCCTGCGCGCGCATCTCCTGCGCATGCTGCTGCCGCCGATCGCCGCGCTGCTCGCGCTCGGCGCGGTGGTGGCGTACTTCCCGTCGCTCGAGCCGGCGACCGAGGCCTACGACCAGAAGCTGGTGGACATCGGCATCGTCCTGGGCAGCCATGTGCGCGTGACCCCCGAGCGGTACCGCTTCGATCTGCCGCCGGCGGTGGAGGAGGTGCTGCGCGCCGACCGCTTCGATTCGATCTACTACCGTGTCATGAGCCCCGGCGGGCTGCAGATCGCCGGCGACCCGGCGCTGCCGGTCTCGCCGGGCGACGCGCCCGTCTACGATGCCAGCTTCAACGGCGAGGCGGTGCGCGTCGTATCGGTGCAGACCCCCTGCGGCCGCTCGACCTGCACCGTGCTCGTCGCCGAGACCACGGTCAAGCGTGCGCGCATGATGCGCGACATTCTCGTGTCCAGCCTGTTCCCGGAGATCCTGATCGCGCTCGCCACGGTGGTGATCGTGTGGTTCGGCGTCAAGCGCGGCCTGTGGCCGCTCGCCCGGCTGTCCGAGGAAATCAAGGCGCGCTCGCCGCGCGACCTGCGGCCGATCGACGTCGCCGCGGCGCCCGAGGAGACCCGCCCGCTGCTCGGGGCGCTGAACGGGCTGCTGGAGGAGGTGGCGGGCGCGGCGCAGAACCAGCGGCGCTTCCTCGCCAACGCCGCGCACCAGCTGCGCACGCCGCTCGCCGGGCTGCGGGCGCACACCGAGCTCGCGCTGGCGCAGCCCATGCCGGATGCCTGTCGCGCGCATCTCGAGCAGGTGCACCAGGCCACCATCCGCACGGCGCGCCTTGCCAACCAGCTGCTGGCGCTGGCGCGCGCCGAGCCCGGCGGCGGCGAGCGCCCGTCGGACGAGATCAACCTGAAGGCGGTGGTGGAGAACGAGGCCGACACCTGGGTTCACCAGGCGCTGGCCCGCGAGGTCGACCTGGGCTTCGAGCTGGCGCCCGCCCCCGTGCAAGGCGACGCGTTCCTGCTGCGCGAGGCGATGGCGAACCTGGTGCACAACGCCATCGAGTATTCGCAGCGCGGCGGCCGCGTCACGGTGCGCACCGGGTGCAACAACGGTCATTCGTTCGTCGAGGTGGAAGACGACGGGCCCGGCATCCCGCGGCAGGAGCGCGAGCGGGTGCTCGAGCGCTTCTACCGCGTGCCCGGCACCCCCGGCACCGGCAGCGGCCTGGGCCTCGCCATAGTGCGCGAAATCGCCGCCGGGCACGGCGGCACCGTCACGCTGCATGACAATGGAACCCGGGGCTGCAGAGTGGCGCTAGAATTCCCGCATGGATAGCGTCGACATCGAGGTATTGCGCACCGCGGAAGCCTGGCGTGCCGGCGGCCGGCGCGTCGCCCTGGGCACCATCGTCAAGACGTGGGGCTCGGCGCCGCGCCCGGTGGGCGCCATGGTGGCGATCCGCGACGACGGCCAGGTGGTGGGCTCGGTGTCCGGCGGCTGCGTCGAGGACGACCTCATCGACAAGATCAAGGACCGCTCGATTGCCGCCGAGAAGCCGGAGCTCGTGACCTACGGCGTCACGAACGAGGAAGCCACGCGCTGGGGCCTGCCCTGCGGCGGCACGCTGCAGCTGGTCATGGAGCCCATCGCCGGACACAGCGGCATCCCCGAGCTGCTCGACCGGATTTCGAGCCAGCAGCTGGTGAAGCGGCGCCTGGACTTGGAAAGCGGGCAGGCCACGCTGGAGCCCGGGCGCTGGCAGGACGTGCTGGAGTTCGACGGGCGGGTGCTTTCCACGGTGCACGGCCCGCGCTGGCGCCTGGTGCTGATCGGCGGCGGCCAGCTCACCCGCTATCTCGCGGAGATGGCGCGCATGCTCGACTACCAGGTCGTGGTGGTCGACCCGCGCGAGGAGTACGCGGCGGGCTGGGACCTCGCCGGCGTGCCGCTCGACCGCGGCATGCCGGACGACGTGGTGCGCGGCCTCAACCTCGACGGCCACAGCGCGGTGGTGGCGCTGACGCACGATCCCAAGCTCGACGACCTGGCGCTGATGGAGGCGCTCAAGTCGGCGGCCTTCTACGTCGGCGCCATCGGCTCGAAGAAGAACAACGACGCGCGGCGCGAGCGCCTGCGGCAGTTCGACGTCTCGGACGAGGAGATCGCGCGGCTGCGCGGCCCGGTGGGCCTGTACCTCGGCTCGAAGACGCCGCCGGAGATCGCGGTGGCGATCCTCGCCGAGATGACCGCGGTGCGCCACGGCGTTGCCGAGCCGAGCTGGGCGGCCAAGCCCGAGCGGCGCTTCGACCCGTCGGCCTGCGAAGTCAAGACCACGGCTTGAATATCGTCGGGCTGCTGCTCGCGGCAGGCTCGGCGACGCGGTTCGGCTCCGACAAGCTGCAGCATGCCCTTCCGCACGGCGTCGCCGTCGCGGCGCAGGCCGCCCGGCACCTGCGAGGCGAGCTCGCCAGGGTAGTGGCCGTGGTGCGACCCGGCGCCGGGGAGCTGGCCGCGGCGCTGAAAGGCGAGGGCTGCGAAGTGGTGGTCTGCGAGAACGCGGCGCTGGGGATGGGGGTGAGCCTCGCGTGCGGCGCGCGCGCCGCCGGAAAGGCGGACGGCTATCTGGTGGCGCTCGCCGACATGCCGTTCGTGCGTCCGAGCTCGATCGCGGCGGTGCGCGATGCCATCGCCGCGGGCGCGCCTCTCGCCGCGCCCTACTTCCGCACCCGCCGCGGGCACCCGGTGGGCATCGCCGGCGCGTTCTTCGAGGCGCTGCTCGAGCTGCAGGGCGACGAGGGGGCGAGGCAGTTGCTCGCGAGCCACGCGGCGACGCTGCGCAAGATCCCGGTGGGCGACCCTGGCGTGGTGCGCGATATCGACACGCCGGGCGATCTCGCGCCGCCGCTCGCCGTATGAATCCGAAGCGCGCCGTCCTGTTCGTCGACATCGTCGACAGCACCGGCATCTACGAGACGCTTGGCGACGAACAGGCGCTCGCCGTGATCAACCTGCTGTTCGGCGCTTTCACCACCAAGGTCGCCGCGGCGAGCGGCATCGTCATCAAGACGCTCGGCGACGGCATGGTGTGCCAGTTCGCTTCCGCCGACAGCGCGTTTCGCGCCGCCTGCGCGATGCAGACCACGACCAACCAGATCGCGCCGCGCGTGCCGGGCCAGCTCGCGGTCAAGGTGGCCTTCAACTTCGGCCCGGTGGTGCTCAAGGGCGGCGATGTGTTCGGGGACACGGTCAACGTCTGCGCCCGCCTGGTCGCGATGGCCAATCCGGGCCAGGTGCTCAGCACCGCGCAAGCGGTCAACTCGCTGTCGCGCACCCTCATGCTGCGCTGTCGCGCACTTTACCCGGTGAAGATCCGGGGGCGCGGCGAGCCGGTGTCGGTATACGACGTGCCCTGGCGGGTGGATCCGGACCTCACCGAGACCACCCTGCACGTGGAGGCGCCCGGGCGCGCCGGCCGCTGGGTGCTCAAGCTGAGCTACGCCGGCGAGACGTTCGACGTCCAGCCGGAAGCCGAAGCGCGCGTCGGCCGCGACCGATCGAACGACGTGGTGGTCGATTCGCCGCGCGCCTCGCGCGTGCACGCGCGCATCTACGCGCGCGAGCGCAACTTCGTGATCGTCGACCAGTCCTCCAACGGCACCTTCGTGCTGATCGACGGCGCGGACACCGAAGTGATGCTGCGGCGGGAGGAGGCGCTGCTCGGCGAGCGCGGCTGGATCGGCCTGGGCTACCCGGCCTCCAAGCACGGCAACCACGTGCTGCGCTACCGCGTGGCGAAGCGCAAAGCCTAGGGCCGGGCGGCGTAGAAGAGATTCACCTGGCTTTTCACCGGCAGCACCTCGAAGCGCGAGAAGCCCGCCTCGCGCAGCAGCCTTTCGGTGGCGGCCGGGCCCATGCAGGTGCCCAGCCCGGGCCCGCCGCGCGCCAGCGACTGCGTCATGCAGTGGAAGAGGCTGAAGCCGTAGAACATCGTGGCCACGGGGTTGCGGTTGTCCTCCAGCCGGTCGGCGGCCTTGGGCTCGACGATGAACACGAAGCCGTCGGGCTTGAGCAGCGCGCGCACCTCGCGCAGGGTTTTCGCCGGCTCGGCAAGATCGTGGATGCAGTCGCACAGCGTGATGAGGTCGAAGCCTTCGCCGCTTTCCAGTTGAGAAGTGGTTTTGACTTCAAAGCGGATGCTTGAACCTGAAGCGGCCTCGCGGGCGCGGCGAATGGACTCCGCGTCCGGATCGATGCCGGTAATCTCCGCGTTCGGGAAGGCGTTGGCAAAGGCGAGGCAGACGCGGCCGCTGCCGCAGCCGACATCCAGCATGCGGCCGCCGGCGCGCAGCCGGGCGGCCGCTTCCGGCAGCGCCTGCAGCCAGTAGTCGGTGAAGCGGTGCTCGTACTGTCCGCGGTTGATGAGGTCGAGAGCAAAGACGCAATCGGGACCGAAGTCCTCGAAACCCACGCCGCCGCCCTTGGCGAAGGCCTCCGCCACCCGGGGCGCGACGCGCATGAGGACCGGCACCATCTCGAACATGCCGCCGGCGAAGTGGTCGGTGCCGTCGGAAGCGAGGAAGTAGGCGTGCTCGTCGGACAAGGTGTAGGCGCGCGAATGCGGCTCGTAGTCGAGATAGCCGGCGCTCGTCATGCCTTTGAGCCATTCTTCGACGTAGCGCGCCTGCAGCCCGGACGCGGCGATCACGTCCTCGAGCCGCATGGCGCCCTTGCCCTGCATGGCGCGAAAAAGCCCCGTGCGCGTTCCCACATAGACCATGCCGGCGGTCATGGCGCCGGCCATGTCGCGGAACACCTGCTCGGCGACCTGCTTGGTCTTTTCCCGATCCATTGACGGTAGAATCTGCCGCTTCCCCAGCGGCCGAAAACATGCTCTCTCCCGACATCCTAGCGCAGTCCGATCCCGAGCTCTGGAACGCCATCCGCCTGGAGAACCAGCGCCAGGAGGACCACGTCGAGCTGATCGCCTCGGAGAATTACGTCAGCCGGCCGGTGCTGATCGCCCAGGGCAGCCAGCTCACCAACAAGTACGCCGAGGGCTATCCGGGCAGGCGCTACTACGGCGGCTGCGAGTACGTCGACATGGCCGAGAGCATCGCCATCGAGCGCGCCAAGCAGCTGTTCGGCGCGCCGTGGGCCAACGTGCAGCCGCATTCGGGCTCGCAGGCGAACCAGGCCGTGTACACGGCGGCGCTCAAGCCCGGCGACACCCTTCTCGGCATGTCGCTCGCGCACGGTGGTCATCTCACGCACGGCTCGCCGGTGAATCTCTCCGGCAAGCTCTACCGCATCGTGTCGTACGGGCTGAACCAGCGCGAGGAGATCGACTACGAGGCCGCCGAGAGAGTCGCGCTTCTGGAGAAGCCGAAATTGATCGTCACCGGCGCCTCGGCCTATTCGCTGGCCATCGACTGGAAGCGCTTCCGCGCGATCGCCGACAAGGTCGGCGCGCTGCTCATGGCGGACATCGCGCACTACGCCGGCCTGATCGCCGTCGGCCTGTACCCGTCGCCCATCGGCATCGCCGACTTCGTCACCACCACCACCCACAAGACCCTGCGCGGCCCGCGCGGCGGCATGATCTTCGGTAAGCCCGAGCAGGAGAAGCCGATCAACAGCGCGATCTTCCCGGGCCTGCAGGGCGGGCCGCTCATGCACGTGATCGCGGCGAAGGCGGTGGCGCTCGGCGAGGCGCTCAGGCCGCAGTTCCGGCAGTACCAGCAGCAGGTGCTGGAGAACGCGCGCAGCATGGCCGAGACGCTGGTGCAGCGCGGCCTGCGCATCGTCTCGGGGCGCACGGAAAGCCACATGTTCCTGCTCGACCTGCGCACCAAGGGCATCACCGGCAAGGACGCGGAGGCGGCGCTCGGCCGCGCCCACATCACGGTCAACAAGAACGCGATCCCCAACGACCCGGAGAAGCCGGCGGTGACCAGCGGCGTGCGCATCGGCAGCCCGGCGATGACCACGCGCGGCTTCCGCCAGCCGGAGGCCGAGCAGCTCGCGCACCTCATCGCCGACGTGCTCGAGCGGCCCGCCGACGAGGCGAGCCTTGCGCGCATCGCCGGTGAAGTGAAGGCGCTCTGCGCCAGATTCCCCGTGTACCCATGAAGTGCCCCTTCTGCGGCTCGGAGGACACCCAGGTGGTCGACACCCGGGCGAACCTCGAGGCGAATACCATCCGCCGCCGCAGGAAGTGCGTGCAGTGCGAGAAGCGCTTCACCACCTATGAGCGGGTCGACCTCAAGATGCCGCGCCTGGTCAAGAAGGACGGCAGCCGCACCGACTTCGACCGCGACAAGCTCATGGGCAGCATGATGCTCGCGCTGCGCAAGCGTCCGGTGGAGACCGAGGAGATCGAGGCCGCGGTCGACCGCATCATCGAGCGGCTGCGCGCGCTCGGCGAGCGCGAGGTGCCCACCAGCCGCGTCGGCGATTTCGTCATCCGCGAGCTCGCCAAGCTCGACAAGATCGCCTACATCCGCTTCGCCTCGGTGTACCGCAGCTTCGAGACGCCGGATGACTTCCGCGAGGCGGTGCAGGAAGTGAAGGCCGGCAAGAAGCGCAGAAAGTGACTCCCTTCAGCGCGTTCGACCACGCCATGATGGCGCGCGCGATCGCTCTCGCCGAGAAGGGGTTGTTCACCACCACGCCGAACCCCCGGGTGGGCTGCGTCATCACGAAATCCCAGCAGATCGTCGGTGAAGGCTGGCACGAGCGCGCCGGCGGACCGCACGCCGAGGTCGTTGCCCTGGGAAATGCCGGCGACCAGGCGGCGGGGGCCACCGTGTACGTCAACCTCGAGCCGTGCAACCACTACGGCCGCACGCCGCCGTGCGCGGGCGCGCTCATCAACGCCCGGGTCGCCCGCGTGGTGGCCGCGGTGCGCGACCCCAACCCGCCCGCGGCGCGCGGCGGCGAGGCGCTCGCCGCGGCGCGCATCCGCTTCGAGCACGGCCTCATGGAACCCGTAGCGCGCGAGCTCAACATCGGCTTCCTGTCGCGCGTCGCCCGCGGGCGGCCGTGGGTACGCCTCAAGGCGGCCGCTACGCTCGACGGCCGCAGCGCGCTGGCAACCGGCGCTTCGCAATGGATCACCGGCGCCGAGGCGCGGCGCGACGGCCACCGCTGGCGCGCGCGCGCCTGCGCGCTGCTCACCGGCATCGGCACGGTCAAGGCCGACGATCCCCAGCTCACGGTGCGCGAGGTGGAGACGCCGCGCCAGCCGCTGCGCGTCATCGTCGACAGCCGCCTGGAGATATCCCCCTCGGCCAGGATCCTGCAGGGACCCCGGGTTCTCGTGTTCGCAGGGAGACAGGGGATTGCGCCTGACAACGCGGATCTGGTGGTCCTTCCGAACGCCAACGGCAAGGTCGAGCTGCCGCGCATGCTCGAAGAGCTGGCCAGGCGCGGCATCAACGAGCTGCACGTGGAGGCCGGCTTCCGCCTGAACGGCTCGCTGGTGCGCGAAGGCTGCGTCGACGAGTTCCTGCTTTACCTCAACCCGAGCTTTCTCGGCGACGGCGCCCAGGGGTTGTTCGACCTGCCCGCGTTTTCGCGCCTGCAGGAGAGAATTTCCCTAAACATCGTCGCCGTGGACCGCATCGGCGAGGATCTGCGCCTCGTGGCCCGGCCCGCATAGCGCGGCAGCGAGCGCTTCGATCGCCACGCGCGCGCTGCGCCGGTCGGGGTCCAGGCGCGGGGCGTACTCGACCAGCTCCACCGCGCGCAGGTCGCTGCGGCCGCCGATCGTCGCCAGGGCGCGGGCGAGCTCGACCCCGGGGATGCCGCCGGCGACCGGCGTTCCGACGCCGGGAGCTTCTTCCGGCGTTACCACGTCCAGGTCGACGCTGATGCCGAAGCCCTCGGTACCCGCGGTGGCGATTGCCAGCGCTTCCGCGATCACCGCTTCCAGCCCGCGCGCGCGCACTTCCTCGATGTGGAACACGCGCACCCCGAGCCGGCCGAGCCGCGCCTGCTCCTCGGGCTCGAAGCTGCGCACGCCGACCAGTGCGACCTGCTCCGGGTTGAGCACGCCGGCGCTCAGCCCGTAGAGCGGGTCGTCGTCCTGGCCGAGCAGCCAAGCGAGCGGCATGCCGTGCAACCGGCCGGTATGGCTGGTGCGCGGCGTGTGGCTATCCATATGCGCATCCACCCAGACCAGTCCAAGCTCGCCGTGCAGGGTACGCGCGACGCCCGCCCAAGTGCCGCCCGCACAGCTATGGTCGCCGCCCAGCACGCAAGGCAGACGCCCCCGCCGCAGCGCTTGAGCCACCTCGGCGGCGAGCAGGCCGCACAGCCTGCTGACCGCCGCCTGCTTGCGCCGCTCGCCGGGCATGGGGCGCAGCATCGGTCCGGCAAGCGCGTGGATGCCGCAGGCCTGGAGGCGCTTTTCCAGCAGCGGCGTGAGCACCGCCGGGGCTTCGGCGCAGCCGGGCTCGGCGCCACCCAGACCCCAGGCCGCGCCGATGATCTCCACCTGTCGTTGCGCCGCTACCTTTGCACGGTCCATATCTTGCTCGTGTCGCAGATGTGACGACCGCGGCGAAACGGTGGCAGGAGTGGGCGAGCTTCGCGCTCGGCCTGTGGCTCGCCGTTTCACCCTGGGCGGCCGATTACGCCGAGCACCACGCGGCCACCGCGAATGCCGTTTTCCTCGGCCTCGGCCTCGCCCTGGGCTCGCATTTCCAGGCGGCGCTGGACGACTGCCAGGGCGAATGGCTGAACCTCGCCGCGGGCGTCTGGCTGATCGCGGCGCCCTTTTATCTCGGATTCGAGAACGCCGTGGCTACGGCGACCTCCATCTGCGTCGGCGGCTTCGTGGCCGGGCTTGCGTACTCGGCCCTGTCCCTGAGCAGGCAGAACGCTCATTAGGATTTAGACAAGCGCTTTGCGGTAACCTCCCGCGCCATGTTCACGGGAATCGTGCAGGCGGTGGGAAAGATCGTGCGCCTGCGGCCGCTCGAAATCGAATGCGGAGCGCTGGATCTGTCCGACGTCCGGGTGGGCGACTCCATCAGCGTGCAAGGGGTTTGCCTTACCGTTACGAGCCTCACGGCGCGCGGGTTCACCGCCGACGTCTCGGCGGAGACGCTGCGGCTTACGGCCGGACTGGACCGGACGGATGCCGTCAACCTGGAGAAGTCCCTCGCCGTCAACGACCGCCTGGGCGGTCATCTTGTCTCCGGACACGTCGACGGCGTCGCCGAGGTCATCCGCCGGCAGGACGGCGTAATCGCCTTCCGCGCCCCGGAGGAGCTCGCGCGGTTCATTGCCCGGAAGGGCTCGATCTGCGTCGACGGCGTGAGCCTCACGGTGAATGCCGTGGAGGGCAGCGTTTTCGAAGTGAACCTCATCCCGCACACGCTCGAGGTGACCACCCTGGCGCGGTTGCAGCCGGGCTCCCGGGTCAACCTCGAAGTCGATCTGGTCGCGCGCTACCTGGAGCGGCTGCTCGAGAGCCGCGATTGATCAGCGGGCGAGCGAGCGGAACACCGGCCCCCACGCGGGGTGCCCGGCTTCGGCGGGGTCGAGGTCGACTCCCGGGTTCGCGCGCAGCGCGAGCTGGAACTGGGCGCGGCATTCCTGCATGCGCCCGGTAGCGCAATGAATGAACGCCAGGTGCTTGTGCGCCACGACCTGGTCTCCTGGCTCCAGGCCGTGCTGCAGCGCTTCTTGCAGGCTCTCCTCCGCGGCGGCGTAGTCGCCTTCCTCGTAGCGGTTCAGGGCTTCCCGCAACGCGGTTTGCGCCGTGGATGCAAAAATGGCCATGGCGAGCGCTTTCAGATTCGCTTGCAGATCCCCCAGCGGCGGAGCCGAGCAGCCTGAAAGGGCGAGCACGACGGCAAGGGCGAGCGTGTTGTTCTTCATTTTTTTGCCTGCCTTGTTGTTGGTCGGCGCGGCAAGCATAGGCGAATCGTAAGCTTCGCGCGAACCGTCGTCGAATGGCGACAGCGTCAGCCGCGTCGCTCGCCCAGCACGTCCTCCACGTACAGCTTGTTCACCGCAACCATCAACGCTGCCGCCAGCGGCGTCGCGACCGCCACGCCCAGTCCGCCCGCGACCACCCCGAGCAGCACCTGGGCGAACAGGATGAGCGCCGGGGCGAGGTAGACCGCCTTGTGCTGCACGATCGGGGAGAGGACATAGCTTTCGACGGCCTGCACGGCGAGGTACAGCGCTGCGATCCAGCCGGCCATCTGGGCGCCTTCGGCAAAGCCGACCAGCACGGCCGGCACGGCGGCGAGCAGCGGGCCGATGTAGGGCACGAACTCCATCAGGCCGGCGAGCAGGGCGAGCGGCAGCGCGAACGGCGCGCCGAGCGCGAGCAGGCCGGCGCCGACCAGCAGCGCGATCACCAGCGCGAGCAGCGCCTGGGCGACGATCCAGCGACGCAGCACCTCGCCGATGTCGCCCAGCACCGCGCGTACGCGCGCGCGCTTGGGCCGCGCGACCAGGTGCACCAGCCCGTCGACATAGAGCTTCGGCTGCGCCGCGAGGAACACGGCGAAGAAGATCACGATCGCGACGTTGGCGAGCGCGCCGAAAGTGGAGCCGAGCAGGCCCAGTCCCTTGCCGAGGAACTGCATCTCGCCGCCGGAGGCGCCGCTGAGCTGCGCGAGCTGCAGCAGGGCCCTGCCGATCTCGCTGTCCTTCAGGCGCGCTCGCGTGTCCTCGATGATCTCGGGAATGCGCGCGCTGAGGCCGACCGATTCCTCGACGACCTGGCGGCCGAACAGGAACCCGCCCACCGACAGCAGCGCAACCAGCACCAGGCAGACGAAAGCGAGCGTCCAGCCCGTGCCTATGCCGGTCTTGCGCGTCAGCCAGTCGGCCGGCGCGCGCAGCAGTATCGCGAGCAGCACACCGAGGAACGCCAACAGGACTACGTCCAGGCCGTACCAGATCAGCACCAGCAGCACCACCACCGTGAGCGCGATGCCGACCCAGACCAGCGCGCGTTGAGCCGTGTCCTTGCGTTCGGGCTTGTCCATCGCTCGGGTGGACCCTGTACGATTCGGCGAGTTCATGAGCCGCAGCATCCGCTTCGACCCCTCCCTGCCGGTCAGCGCACGCCGCGCGGACATCCGCGACGCCGTCGCGCGCCATCCGGTGGTTGTAGTGTGCGGCGAGACGGGCTCGGGCAAGACCACGCAGCTGCCGAAGATCCTGCTGGAGATGGGCCGCGCGGCTGCCGGCCGCATCGGCCACACCCAGCCGCGCCGCATCGCCGCGCGCGCGGTCGCGGCGCGCATCGCCGAGGAGTTGGGCGCCGAGCTGGGCGGGCTGGTGGGCTACAAGGTGCGCTTTCACGGCGAGCTGCGCGCCGACTCGGCAATCAAGCTGATGACCGACGGCATCCTGCTCGCGGAAACGCAGGGCGACCCGCAGCTGCGCGAGTACGGCTCGATCATCGTCGACGAGGCGCACGAGCGCAGCGTCAACATCGACTTCCTGCTCGGCTACCTGAAGCAGCTGGTGGCGAAAAGAAGCGACCTGAAAGTGCTGATCACCTCGGCCACCATCGATGCCGAGCGCTTCTCGGCGCACTTCGGCGGCGCGCCCGTGATCGAGGTGTCGGGCCGTCTCTATCCGGTCGAGGTGCGCTACCGCCCGGTCGCGGGAGACGAGGAGGATACGACGCGCGAGGAGGAAGAGCAGGCGCTGGCCGACGCGGTCGAGGAAGCGTTCGGCGAAGGCGAAGGCGACGTGCTGGTGTTCCTGCCCGGCGAGCGCGAGATTCGCGACACCGCCGAGGTGCTCAGGAAACGTCGGGTGAAGGGGGAGATCATCCCCCTTTTCTCCCGTCTTTCCGCGGCCGAGCAGGACCGCGTGTTCCATCCCGGCCGGGAGCGGCGCATCGTACTCGCCACCAACGTCGCCGAGACCTCGCTCACCGTGCCGCGCATCCGCTACGTGATCGACACCGGGCTGGCGCGCGTCAAGCGCTACAGCTACCGCAACAAGGTGGAGATGCTGCGCGTCGAGCCGAT
>DASUUN010000033.1:0-7948 GCA_036374055.1 Burkholderiales bacterium | reverse complement strand
ATCGAGGACGTGGCGCGGCGCGCGGCGGTGGCGGGGTTCCTGGCGCTGGCGCCGGACGGGCTGTCGCCGCTGGGCGGGTATCCGGGGAACGACGACGACGGGCGCGCGATGCAGGCGCGGCTCGACCAGGCGAAGCTGCGCGCCGACATGCTGAACGGCGCGCGCTTCGTGAAAGCGCACCGGCTCTCGACCGGCAAGCTCGGCGTGACGGGATTCTGCTGGGGCGGCGGCACCACCAACTACATCGCCACGGCGATGGGCGCGGACCTGCAGGCGGGCGTGCCGTTCTACGGCGCGGCGGCCGAGACCGCGAGCGTGCCGAAGATCCAGGCGCCTTTGCTCATCCACTATGCTGAGAACGACGCGCGCATCAACGCCATGTGGCCGACGTTCGAAAAGGCGCTGAAGGCGGCTGGCGTGCCGCACGAGATGCATATGTACCCGGGCACGCAGCACGGCTTCCACAACGATTCCACGCCGCGCTACCACGAGGCGGCGGCCAAGCTCGCCTGGGAACGCACCGTTTCTTTTTTCCGGAAGCATCTGGCTTAACCCGAAACGCCCCGCCGGGCGTTTAAAGGTGGAACTCACAAGGAGAGCCACCATGAAGAAAAGCATGCTCGGCGGGGTCCTGTTCCTGTGTCTGATCGCCGGCGCCGCGCACGCCCGGGTTACGGGGGTGGTGCTGTACCCGGGAAGCGCGACGGTGGAGCGCGCGGGGCGGGTCGGGCCGGGAAGCGGGAGGCTGGAGATGACCGGGCTGCCGGCAGGCTTCGACGTGCGCACCCTGCGCGTGGACGCAGATCCGGGCATCCGCATCGGCGAGGTCGCGGTGCAGGACGTGGGGCGCGCCGAGGCGATGAGCGCCCGGGAGGCGCAGCTCGAGGCGAAGATTCTGGCGCTGCGCGACAAGGCGGCAGCGCTGGAGGGTGAGGTAAAGACCGCCGAGCTGGTGCGCGACTATCTCGCTTCGCTTACGGCACGGCCTTCTCCCGACAGGCCCTTCGTCGTGGAGCCCAAGGCGATTCCGGCGGTCGTTGAAGCGATGCGGCGCGGAGCGGGGGATTCATACAGGGCCATTCACGAGGCCGGGATAAAGAAGCGCGGCATCGAGAAGGAGATCGCGGCGCTCGAGCGGGATCTCGCGAGGCTGAAGAGCGGGGCGCGAGACGTGCGCACGCTGACCGTGAGCTACACCGCGTCGCGCCCGGGCGAGGTGCGGGCCAGCTACCAGGTGGCGAACGCCGGCTGGAAGCCGGTGTATCGGGCGGCGCTCGATTCGTCCGCATCGCGCGTCGAGCTGGAGCGCCAGGCGCTGGTGATGCAGCGCACCGGCGAGGACTGGAGCGGCGTGCGGCTGCGCCTGTCCACCGGCCGGCCGAGCCCGGCGCAGGTGATCGATCCGCAGCCCTGGGAGCTCGTGATCCGGCCGCCGGCCGTGGCGGCGAGGGCCATGGCGCAGGAAAGCAGGGCGGACGTGGCGAAAGCGCCGGCGCCGATGGCCGCGCAGTTCGAGACGCCCTATGCGACCGAATTCGACGTCTCCGGGACGGTGGATCTTGCCTCGGACGGGCGCCAGGTGACGGTGTCGCTCGGGCGGGAAGGAATCCCTGTGAAGCAGCGCATCCGCGTCGTGCCGCGGCGCGACGCGAGCGCCATGGTGACCGCCGAAGCCGCGCTGCCCGAAGGCGTCTGGATCCCCGGCGACATGCAGCTCTACCGCGACGGCAGCTATATCGGCTCGACGTTCTGGCAGGCGCAGGCAAAGGCGCGCATGGTGCTGCCGTTCGGGCGGGACGACCGGGTGCAGGTGGCGGTGCAGCGCATGCAGAACCGCCGCGGCACGGGCGGCATCGTCGGCCAGCGTGCCGAGCGCGAGATCGTGGACCTCTACACGGTGACCAGCCGCCACAAGCTGCCGGTGGAACTGCTGGTGCTCGAAGCCATGCCGGTCGCGGTATCGGACGACATTTCGGTCGAGGCGGCGTTCGAGCCGCAGCCCAAGGTGCGGGATTGGGAGAATCGGCGCGGGGTGGTGGCGTGGGAGCAATCCCTGGCGCCCGGCGAAACGCTCAAGTTCGCGGCCGGGTACACGGTCGGCTACCCGAAGGACGCCCTGATCCTCGGACTTCCTTGAGGAAGGCTAGCGCTCGTCCGTCGGTTGCGGCAGCGCGAGGCCGAAGGGGATCTCTTCGCGCGGCGCCGAAGGGGCGTCGAGCGCCGGGCGGGGAGGCGCGCCCTTCTTGGGGCGGCCAGGCCGGTACGTGGACTGCCACGGTACCAGCGGTGGCACGACGGGCGGGCTCTCCAGGAAGCGGCAATCGGATTCGCTGGGCATGCTGGCCATCGCGCCGATGCGCTTGCCGTCCAGCAGCACGGTGTAGCGCAGCATGTGCGCGGAATGGGGGATCGGCGTGGCGATGATGTCGTACTTGCCGATGGTGAAGCGGCGCGCTGCGATGGTGGGGATGCTCATTTCACCGCCTTGACCGCGCGCTTCTTCGGCGCGTGGCCGCGCGGGCGGCCGTCGAGGATCTCGCTGCACAGCGCCGCGACCTCCGGCTCTCCGAGGCGCCGCGCGTTCTCCAGCAGCGCGCGCAGCTCGGGCGTGCTCAGCCGGTCGAGCTGCTCCTTGCTCCATTTTGCGACCCGGCCGCGTTCTGCGATGCGCATGGCTAGTACCTTTTTCCTGAATTGAACTCCACCTTGAGGCGCGCCACCTGGCGGCGGATGGCGTCGATCTCGGCGCGCGCGCTGTCCGCCTTCAGCACCAGCGCCTCGCTGGTCGAAGCGCCGCCCGCCTGGGCGATCTCCGCGAGCACGTCCTTGTGCCGCGCGACCGCCGAATTCCAGCGCGCCACCAGCTCCTGCTCCTGCGTCCGCCATCGCTTGCGCTTGTCCATGGTGCGTCCTCGAGAGGCAAAAGAGCCGGGAGGGCGAAAACGCCCTGCGGAACGTCGGAGGGAAAAGACCCGCAACTCGCTGTTACTGTACCCTTATACAGGTATTTCGGCCCGCCGTCGAATCGGCGTGCGGGCCTCAGGGCCCCGGCGCCGCCCAGTGGCGCGAGCGCTTGACCGCCTCGCGCCAGCGCTCCATGCGCGCTTCGCGCTCGGCGGCGCCCATGCGCGGCTCGTAGCGCCGCTGCGCCTGCCATTGCCGGGCGATCTCCTCGCGCGACTTCCACAGGTCGACGGTAAGCCCGGCGAGGTAGGCGGCGCCGAGCGCCGTGGTTTCGAGGACCCTCGGCCGGACCACCGGAACGCCGAGCAGGTCGGCCTGGAACTGCATCAGCAGGTCGTTGGCGCTGGCGCCGCCGTCGACGCGCAGCTCGGCGAGCGGCTGGCCGGCGTCCTTCTGCATCGCCTCCAGCACCTCGGCGCTCTGGTAGGCGATCGATTCCAGCGCGGCGCGGGCGATGTGCGCGCGGGAAGTGCCGCGCGTGAGGCCGACGATGGCGCCGCGCGCGTTCGCATCCCAGTGCGGCGCGCCCAGGCCGGCGAAGGCGGGCACCACGAACACGTCGCCGGAATCCAGGACGCTCGCCGCCAGCCTTTCCACTTCACTTGAACTGTTGAAAAAGCCAAGCTCATCCCGCAGCCATTGCACCACGGCGCCGCCGATGAACACGCTGCCTTCTAGGGCGTACTCCCTGCCGCGCACCTGGGCGCAGGGGGTCGAGATCAGCCCGCTCGAGGAAGCGATCGGCCGCTCGCCGGTGTGCAGCAGCATGAAGCAGCCGGTGCCGTAGGTGTTCTTGGCCATGCCGGCGGAGTGGCAGGCCTGGCCGAACATCGCCGCCTGCTGATCGCCGGCGACCCCGCCGATCACCAGCGGCTCGCCGAACGCGCCGGCCGGCACCATGCCGAACGCGTGCGCGGATGGGTGCACGTCGGGCAGGATGGCGCGCGGCACGCGCAGCAGGCGCAGCAGCTCCTCGTCCCAGTCGTAGGTGTGGATGTTGAAGAGCAGCGTGCGCGCCGCGTTGGACACGTCGGTGACGTGGGTGCGATTGCCGGTCAGGTGCCACATGAGCCAGGTGTCGACCGTGCCGAACGCCAGCTCGCCGCGCTCGGCGCGCGCGCGGGCCCCCGGGAGGGTGTCGAGCAACCAGGCGATCTTGGTGCCGCTGAAATACGGGTCGATCACCAGGCCGGTTCTTTCCCGGATCTCGCCCTCGGCGCCGTCCGACTTCAGCCGGGAGCAGATCTCGGTGGTCCTGCGGTCCTGCCAGACGATGGCGTTGTGGACCGGCTCGCCGGTCTGCCGGTCCCAGAGGATCGTGGTCTCGCGCTGGTTGGCGATGCCGATCGCCATCACGTCCTTCATCGCAGCGTTGCGCAGCGCCTGGCGCGCCACCTCCTTCTGCGTGGCGAGGATCTCCCGCGGGTCGTGCTCCACCCAGCCGGGCTGCGGATAGATCTGCCGGAACTCGCGCTGCCCGAGAGCGACCGCGCCGCCGTCCTGGTCGAACAGGATGGCGCGCGAGCTGGTGGTGCCCTGGTCCAGGGCGAGGACGTATCGCACTGAAAAATTGTAGCAGCGCGAAATTCAGCGATAATCGCGTGGCTTTCCGAGAGGGGGAGATGAACCGCGACGTCGCGCTGCAGCGGGCGAGCATCGTGCTCACGCTGTTCGTATTCTGGCTGGTGCTGTCCGGCTACTACACGGCCTTCCTGATCGCCGCCGGCGCCGGCTCGGCCCTCGCCGTCGCCTGGTTGTCGTGGCGAATGGAAATCGCCGACCGCGAAGGCCATCCGGTGCATTTCACCGGCGCCGCGCTCACCTACTGGCCCTGGCTGGTGAAGGAGATCGCGCTATCGGCCTGGCAGGTGACCAGGATCATCCTGCACCCGCGCCTGCCGATCAGCCCGGTGCTGGTGCGCTTCAAGCCCTCGCAGCGCACCACGGTGGGCCTGGTGACGCACGCCAATTCCATCACCCTCACGCCCGGAACCATCACGGTGGAGGCGAAGCACGACGAATTTCTCGTGCACGCGCTCACCCGCGCAGGCGGCGACGGTCTCGCGGGCAGCGAGATGGACCGGCGGGTCACCCGGCTGGAGGGCGGCCGCTGATGTTCACCGCGGCGGTGGTGGCGCTGCTCGTCACGCTGTTTCTCGCGCTGGTGCGCGCGGTGCTCGGGCCCACCGTTTTCGACCGCGTGCTCGCGCTGAATACCATGGGCAGCGTGGCGGTGCTGCTGCTTTCCACCATCGGCTTTCTCGCGGGACGGCCCGAGTTCCTCGACCTGGCGATCGTCTACGGGCTGCTCAACATCATCGGCACGATCGCGGTGCTCAAGTTCTTCCGCCACGGCGACCTCGGCGACCCGGGCGAGCAGGCGGGACAGTGAGCGCGGCGCTCGACATCGCGAGCTGGGTGCTGCTCGTGGCGGGCGGCCTGTTCACCATGGTCGGCGGCCTCGGCCTGCTGCGCATGCCCGAATTCTTCACCCGCGTGCATGCTGCGAGCGTCACCGACACGCTGGGCGCAGGGCTGATCCTCCTCGGCCTCATGCTGCAGGCGGGCTGGACGCTGGTGGCGGCGAAGCTCGCGATCATCGGCCTGCTGATCTTCTTCACCAGCCCGGCGGCGACGCACGCCCTCGTGAGCGCGGCGCTCGGCCGCGGGCTGAAGCCCAGGCTCGACGGGGAGACGCCATCGAAGCGCTGATCGTCAACGTGCTGCTCAGCGCGATGGCGATCTCGGTGGTCGCCATGGCGGTGCAGCGCAACCTGTTCGCCGCGGTGGTGCTGTTCGGCATCTACAGCTTCCTCATGGCCACCGTGCTGGTCGCGCTCGACGCGGTCGACGTGGCGATGACCGAGGCCGCGGTCGGCGCGGGCGTGTCCACGGTGCTGCTGCTCTCGGCGCTCTACCTGACGGGCGGGGAGGAGGCCAAGCCCCTGCACCGGCCCCTCCTGCCGCTCGTCCTGTCGATCGCGGTGGGCGCCGCGCTCGCCTACGGCACGCACGACCTGCCGGCCTTCTCCGACCCGCAGGCGCCCATTCACACGCACGTGGTGCCGCGCTACCTGAACGACGGCCCCAGGGAAACCGGGGTGCCCAACGTGGTGACCGCGGTCCTCGCGAGCTATCGCGGCTACGACACCTTGGGCGAGACGGTGGTGGTGTTTACCGCGGGCGCCGGGGTGATCGCCCTGCTGCGCCGGCGGCGGAAGAAGGGCAGATGAAGCACGACATCATCCTGCGCGTGGTCGCGAAGCTCATGATGCCCTTCATGCTGCTGTTTGCCGTCTACGTGCAGTTCCACGGCGACTTCGGCCCCGGCGGCGGCTTCCAGGCGGGCGTGATCGGCGCCGCCGCGGTGGTGTTCTACGCCGTGATCTTCGGGCTGCCCGCAGGGCGGCGGCTGGTGCCCGAGTGGCTGGTGGAGAAGATGCTCGCCGCCGGCGTCCTCCTGTATGCCGGCGTCGGGATCGCCGGGATGCTCCTGGGCGGCAACTACCTCGATTACTTCGTGCTCGCCCACGATCCGGTGCACGGCCAGCACCGGGGCATTTTCTGGGTCGAGGTGGGCGTGGCGCTCACCGTGTCGGGCGTCATGCTGAAGCTCTTCTACATGTTCGCCGGGCGCGGGCGCGTCGACGAGGAGGACGAGTGAGGCGGGGCCGATGAGCGAGGTCGCCGGGCACTACAGCTACTGGGTCACCATCCTGCTCATGGTGGTCGGCATGTACATCCTGATCGCGCGCGGCAACCTGCTGAAGAAGCTCATCGGCCTCGCCACGCTGCAGACCTCCGTCTACCTTCTGTATATCGCGCCCGGCAAGCTGATCGGCGGCACCGCGCCGATCGTCGCCGAGGGCTTCACCGTCTACTCGAACCCGCTGCCGCATGTCCTCATCCTGACCGCTATCGTGGTCGGCGTGGCGACCCTTGCGCTGGGCCTCGCCATCGTGGTGCGCATCCGCGAGGCCTACGGCAGCATCGAGGAAGACGAGATCCTGGCGCGCGACCGCGCCGGCGACGAGAGCGCAGCCGGCTGATGCTCGAGCAGCTGCCCGCACTGCAGGTGGTCGTGCCGCTCGTCGCGGCGCCGCTCATCGTGCTGGTGCGCAGCCGCGTTTTCGGCTGGCTCGCCGCCACCGCGGCGAGCTGGGCCTGCCTCGCGATCGCCATCGCGCTCGCGCTGCGGGTGGCCGATAGCGGCACGATCTCCTATGCCATGGGCAGCTGGCAACCCCCCTGGGGCATCGAGTACCGCGTCGACGCGCTCAACGCGTTCGTGCTGGTCCTGGTCTCGCTGGTGGCTGCGGTGGTTTCGCCGTACGCGCGGCAGAGCATCGCCGCCGAGATCGAGCCCGACCGGCAGTATCTCCTCTACGCGATGTACTGCCTGTGCCTCGCCGGCCTGCTCGGCATGGCGATCACCGGCGACGCCTTCAACGTTTTCGTGTTCCTCGAGGTGTCGTCGCTGTCCATGTACGTGATGATCGCGCTCGGGCCGCAGCGCAAGGCGCTGGTCGCCTCCTACCAGTACCTGCTGATGGGCACCGTGGGCGCCACGTTCTACGTCATCGGCGTGGGCCTGCTCTACCTCAAGACCGGCACGCTGAACCTCGCCGACATGGCCGAGCGGCTGCGCGCGGTGGAGGAGCTGCGCCCGGTGCTCGCGGCCCTCGCCTTCATCACGGTCGGCATGGGCCTGAAGCTCGCGCTGTTCCCGCTGCACCAGTGGCTGCCGAACGCGTACGCCTACTCGCCCTCCATGGTGTCGGCGTTCGTCGCCGCCACCGGCACCAAGGTGGCGGTCTACGTGCTGCTGCGCTTCTACTTCACGGTGTTCGACCCGGCGCCGATCTTCGAGCGGCTGCCCACGCGCGAGGTGTTCATCGCGCTGTCGGTGGCGGCCATGGTGACCGCGTCGGTGGTGGCGCTGTTCGAGCGCGACGTGAAGCGCCTGTTCGCCTATTCCAGCGTC